>DASWFN010000282.1:0-2474 GCA_036394215.1 Candidatus Limnocylindria bacterium | reverse complement strand
GCTGCGCACCCACTCACGGGCGGTCGGCGCGCTCGCCGCGCGCCTCGCGCAGGCGCGGGCCGAGGCCGGCGCCGACCTCGACGTCCTGACGGTCGGGCTGGGCGGCTACCTGCACGACATCGGGAAGAGCCCGTTGCTGCGCGGCGACGGGCGCGACCACAACGTGCTCGGTCCGCTGGTCCTCAGGGCCGAGGGACTGCCGGAGCTCGCGGAGCTGTCGCGGCGCCATCCGGTGTACGCGCCGCGGGATGCGGCGACCGCGCCGCGGACGCTCGCCGAACAGATCGTCTATTACGCCGACCGCCGCGTGGGCCAGCGCGTGGTGAGCCTGGAGGAGCGCATCGACGAGCAGCTCGCGCGGTTCCCCGACCTCGCGGCCCTGCGCGACTCCGATCTCGCGCTGGCGAAGGCGATCGAGGCCGAGGTGTTCCGCGGCATCGCCCTCCGGCCGGAGGGATTGTCATGAGCGTGGACCGACCGCGGCTCGAGCGACGGATCGCGGAACTTTCAGCCATCGGCGGCAGCGGCACGAGCGTCACGCGTCTCGGGCTGAGCGCCGACGAGCAGCGCGCGCGCGATCTGGTGGGCGGCTGGCTGCGGTCCCGTGGCGCGCGGGTGTGGCGCGACGCCGCGGCGAACGTCTACGGGCGCTTCGGCGACGCCGGGCCCGCGATCCTCGTCGGATCGCACATCGACTCCGTGCCCGAGGGCGGCCGCTTCGATGGCGCGCTCGGCGTGCTCTGCGCGGTCGAGGCGGTCGACGCGCTGCTCGAGGACGGCGTGCGCTTCGTGCGTCCGGTCGAGATCGTGGGCTGGTGCGACGAGGAGGGCGCGCGCTTCGGGATCGGGCTGTTCGGCTCGAGCGCCGCGTTCGGCCGATTGCCCGACGGCGCGGCACAGCGCGCCGACCGCGGTGGCGTGACGATCGCCGAGGCGCTGCGCACGCTCGGCGAGGCCGGCGATCCGGCGAAGGCGAAGCGTGGGGCAGCCGACCTCGCGGCATACCTCGAGCTGCACATCGAGCAGGGCCCGCGGCTCGCGGACCGCGGCATCGCCCTCGGCGTCGTGAGCGACATCGTCGGGATCCTCCACGCGCGCGTCACCGTGCATGGCCGCCAGGATCACGCCGGCGCGACGATCATGAGCGCGCGCGAGGATGCCCTCGCCGCGGCCGCGGAGATGGTCCTCGCGGTCGAGGCCGCCGCCCGCGCGCTGCCCGACGCCGTGGGCACGGTGGGGGAGATCGCGGTGCGGCCCGGAGCGAAGAACGTCGTGCCCGGCGAGTGCATGTTCTCGCTCGACGTGCGCGCGCGCGAGGACCACGTGGTCGAGGAGCTCACGCGCCAGGTGCGCGGCGCGATCCGCCGCATCGGCGACGCGCGGCACGTGCGGTCGTCCATCGACGTGCTGTCCAAGGTCCCGGCCGTGCCGATGGACGCGAAGCTCAAGGACCTCTTCCTCCGATCGGCGAAGCAGGTCGGGGTCGACGCGCCGGAGCTGTTCTCGGGCGCGGGCCACGATGCCGAGAACGCGGCGCTCGCCGGCGTCCCCACGGGGATGCTGTTCGTGCGCTCGACCGGCGGGAGCCACAACCCGAAGGAGCTGGCCACCCTGGACGATGCCGTGCTCGGCGCGCGGGCCCTGGCCGTGGCGTTGAAGGAGCTCGCGGGCTAATATCCAGGTGGGTCTGCCAGTTCACGTCAACTGGCGAGCGGGGAGGCAAGCAGGCGTGGCACGGGCGGGGGTCGGCGAGAGCTATCGGGTCGGTGAGGTGGCCGCGAAGGTCGGGATGACCGAGCGGACCATCCGCTACTACGAGGAGCTGGGGCTCCTCGAGTCGGTGCGTCGCCTCGAGGGCGGCACGCGCGTCTACACCGACGACGACATCCGCCGGCTCAAGTTCATCAGCAAGCTGAAGGTGCTCGGCCTGTCCCTCCAGGAGATGCACGAGCTCGACGGGCTCTACAAGCAGCGCCGCAGCAACCGCACCGTCCTGCCGCGGCTCATCGAGCTCCTCGACGCGCACCTCGACACCGTCGACGGCCGGATCGCGGAGCTGCAGGCGCTGCGCGACGAGATCCGCAGCTACCGCGAGCACGTCGCGCAGCGGCTGCTCGAGGAGGATCGCTGATGGAGCGAGAACGTACGGTCATCCTCGGCGCGGCGCGCACCCCGATCGGCGCATTTCTCGGCGGGCTCGCGCCGCTCACCGCTCCGCAGCTCGGCGCGATCGCGATCAGGTGCGCGATCGAGCGGAGCGGCGTCGCGCCGGACCGGATCGAAGAGGTCTTCATGGGCTGCGTCATCCAGGCCGGCGTCGGGCAGGCGCCCGCGCGGCAGGCATCGCTCGGCGCCGGGCTCGCGCGCAGCGTGCCGGCGACGACGATCAACAAGGTCTGCGGCTCGGGCCTGAAGGCCGTGATGCTCGCGGCGTCGCAGATCGCGGCCGGCGAGTACGGCGTGATGGTCGCGGG
>DASWFN010000281.1:0-4969 GCA_036394215.1 Candidatus Limnocylindria bacterium | reverse complement strand
CTCGAGGAGGCCTACGAGGCGCTCGAGGCGCTCGATCGCGGCGACCTCGACACGCTGCGCGACGAGCTCGGCGATCTGCTCTTCCAGATCGCGATCCACGCCCAGCTCGCGAGCGAGGCCGGCGCGTTCGACCTTGCCGACGTCTCGCGCTCCATCGGTGAGAAGCTCATTCGCCGGCATCCGCACGTGTTCGAGGGGACGAGCCTCGAGGGCAAGGATCTCCTCGTGCAGTGGGAGCAGATCAAGCGCGACGAGAAGCAGCGCGCGTCGATCCTCGATGGGCTGCCGCGATCGCTGCCGGCGCTGTTCGCCGCCGAGCGGCTGCAGGAGCGCGCGGCGCGGGTGAAGCTGCGGCCGGCCCACCTCGAGCTGCCGCTCTCCATCGACGATCCGGAGTTCCTCGGCGAGCTGCTCTTCGATCTCGTCGCCGAGGCGCGCGAGCGCGGCTTCGACGCCGAGACGGCGCTTCGCGAGGCGAACGAGCGGTTCGCGGCGCACGTCGCGCGGGTCGAGTCACGGGCGAAGAGCGAAGGCAAGGAGCTCGAGTCGTACAGCGACGACGAGCTGCGCGCGCTATGGGAGGCGACGAGTGGCGAAGTTCAAGCGGCCTGACGGCCGCGCCGCGGACGCACTGCGTCCGGTGACGATCGAGGTCGGCGTGTCGAAGTTCGCCGAGGGCTCGGCGCGCATCGCCTTCGGCGACACGATCGTGCTCTGCCTCGCGACGCTCACCGACAGCGTCCCGCGGTTCCTCGAGGGCAGCGGCCGCGGCTGGATCACCGCGGAGTACGCGATGCTCCCGCGCAGCACGCCCGAGCGGAGCCAGCGCGAGAGCATCGCCGGCCGGCCTGGCGGGCGCACGTTCGAGATCCAGCGGCTCATCGGCCGCGCGCTCCGGACGACGATCGATCTGAAGGCGCTCGGCCCCCGCAGCGTGACCGTCGACTGCGAGGTCATCCAGGCCGACGGCGGCACGCGCACGGCCGCGGTGACCGGCGGCTACGTCGCGCTCGCGCACGCGCTGCGCAGGATCACGCCGAGCCCGCTCATCAATCAGGTCGCCGCGGTGTCGGCCGGCTTCGTCCAGGGCGAGCTCATGCTCGACCTCGCGTACGCGGAGGATTCGATCGCCGACGCCGACGTGAACATCGTCGCGACGGACAAGGGCAAGCTCGTCGAGGTCCAGGGCACCGCGGAGAAGGAGCCGTTCTCACGTGAGGACTTCGATCGCGTGCTCGCGCTCGGGATGCGCGGCATCGAACAGCTCATGGACGCTCAGCGCCGCGCGCTGCGGTGACCCTCAGGCTCCTCCTCGGCACGCGCAACGCCGGCAAGGTGGCCGAGCTACGCGCGCTGCTGAAAGGGCTCGATGTCGAGCTGCGGAGCGTCGCCGATCTCGGGGATCCGCCACCCGATCCGCCGGAGGACGCGCCGACGTACGCCGAGAACGCGATCTTCAAGGCGCGCGCGTACGCGCGTGCGACCGGCCTGGCGACGATCGCGGATGACTCGGGCCTCGAGGTCGACGCGCTCGGCGGCGGACCCGGCGTACGCAGCCGGAGGTACTTCGGCGACGACCTGCCGCCGGCTGAACGCAATCGGATGCTCCTCGCGCTCCTCGACGGCGTGACCGATCGCACCGCGCGGTTCGTGGCGGTGATCGCGCTCGCCCAGCCCGATGGCCGCGTAGAGACGTTCGACGGCGAGGTCCGCGGCGAGATCGCCGAGTCGCCGCGCGGGGAGGATGGCTTCGGCTACGACCCGGTCTTCATCGTCGCCGAGGACGGTCGCACCATGGCCGAGCTGCCGAAAGCCGAGAAGAACGCGATCTCTCATCGCGGTCTCGCCGCCGCGAAGCTGCGCGCGGCGCTCGCCGGAGACAGCGCATGACGCCGCGGGCCATCCACGTCGCCGAGTACGCGATCCTCGCGCTGCTGCTCGCGGTCGCGGCGTGGACCGTGCGCGACCAGATTGGGATCGCGTTCTGGCTGCTGCTGATCGGGCCCGACCTGGCGCTCGTCGTCGCACCAGCCCTCGGTCGCATGCCCGGCCGCGGCCTGCTGCCGCCGCGCGCGGTGCCGCTCTACAACGCGTTCCACAGCTTCGTGCCGGTGCTCCTGGTCTGGGGGGTGCTCGTGTACCTCGGCGCCGACCAGACGCCGCTCCTCGGGTGGGCGATCCACATCAGCGCGGATCGGGCCCTCGGCTTCGGGCTGCGCGGGCCGGACGGCGGCCAAGCCCTCATCTAGCGAACCCGGTCCGCTCGATCCCGGTAGTGGCAGCTAGTGCCGGGAGATCGGGCCCTTGCGCTGGCCGCGCGTCTTCTCGTCGACGCGATCGTTCCGCTCGCCGTCGCGGTCGTCGTGGTCTCGTTCCTTACCGATCCGGCACACATCGATACGAGCGACCTGCGCGCGAATACGCTCCTGATGCACACACGCCCGCTCTTCCGTGACACGCCCGGCGACCAGCTCCGGGGTGCGATCGGAGCCAGCGCCGTTCTCTTGTTGGTGGCCATGGCCGGAGCCATCTCCCTCGGCGTGATCAGCGGTATCACCTACGCGTGGTCACGGAATCGTCTGTTCAGAGGGATCGCGTGGTCCGTGGCGACGGTCTTCGCGTCGCTCCCGGCATTTTTCTGGGCGGTCGCGCTGGAGCTGGGGGTGATCTTCCTGTGGATCCAGTACCGGATCGACCTGCTGCCGGTGGCCGGCTACGGGATCGATGAGCATCTGATTCTTCCCGCCCTTGCCCTCGGGCTGCGACCCGCGGCCTACATCTTTCGCCTCACCGCGATCGCCGTCGACGACATCCGCCACGCCGACTACGTCCGCACGGCGATCGCCAAAGGCATCGGCGTCCGGGCGCTCCTCGTGCGGCACGTGCTTCCGAACGCGGCGCCGAACATCATCGCGGCCACGGTCCTCGCGACGCGCGGCGCGCTCTCGAGCCTTGTGATCGTCGAGTACGTGTTCATCTGGGGTGGCGGCGGATTGACCTTCGTTCAAGCGCTCGGGAATCGCCGGCTCGAGCTTGCGGCGCAGCTGGCGGTGTCGTTCGCGGTCGCAAGCATCGTGCTGACGGTCGCCGCCGCCGCCGCGCGCTCTCGCGTACGGGTCGCCGCATGAGAGCGAGCCACGAGCTCACTCGGGTGGCCGCGAACCCGGCGCTCGCGCTCGGCCTCGTCGCGGTGATCGGCCTCTTGGTGATCGGCATATTCGGCACGGTCATCGCGCCGCACGATCCCAACGCCAACACGTCGCTGATCCAGTGGACGCGGCCCGACGGAAGTACGGGTATGGCGGTGCCGCCGACCATGCCTGACCCCGCGCACTGGCTGGGTACGGATGCGTTGGGTCGCGATCAGTGGTCGCGGATCCTGGCGGGCGCATGGCTCACCTTGACGGTCGTGCTCAGTGCGACCGTCGTTCGATCCGGCATCGGGATCGCGCTCGGCGTCGCGAGCGGTTGGTACGGGGGACAGATGGCCCGCGGCTTGGCGTTGCTCGGCGGGGGGATCGCCGCGATCCCGCAGCTCGTGCTCGCGATCATGCTCGTGCTCGTCACGCGGTCGCTGGGGCTGGCGGGATTCATCCTGTCGCTCGCGCTCGTCGGCTGGCCGGAGATCGCGGAGTTCCTTCGCGCCGAAGCGCGGCGAGCGAAAGCGCAGCCCTTCGTGGAAGCGGCGCGTTCGGTCGGAGCGGGTGACCGCCGCCTCATTCGGACCCATCTTCTCGCCGCGCTCGGTCCGCAGCTCCTGACGGTCATTGCCCTCGAGCTTGGGAGCGTGCTGCTGCTCCTCGCGGAGCTCGGTCTGGTCGGTCCGTTCCTGGCCGGCGCGACATTTCTGGTCGAGGACTTTGGGCGCGCGAGCCCGCTGATGGGCCGTGTGCCCGAGTGGGGCCAGATGCTCGGCGCCATCCAGTTCTACGCGATCCAGAACCAGCTCTCGACCCTGCTTCCCGCGGTCTTCATCGTCCTTGTGGCCGCGGCCTTCGGCCTTCTCGGCGAGGGACTCCGTGCCGCGAGCGATCCCTTCAGCGCGCACCGCCTGCGACCCGCGACATTCGGCGTCGTCTCGAAGGTCCTGGTCGGCGCGTTGTGCTTCGGTGCCGTCGGATTCCTCGGCGCCAATGTGCGTACGACCGCGCTGACGCTGGAGGAGGGGCGCGCCGTCGCCGCCGCGTCCGCACAGCGGATCTGGCCCGGCAGTGTGTACATGGCAGCGGTCGCACGGTACGTCTCACCGACGGGCGGATTCGACCGGCCGGATCGCCTGACCTACTACTTCCTGAACGAGCGCAACGAAGTCTTGCGGATCACGTATCTGAAGGCGGATCGCTTCGCGACGGATGTCCGTGAGTTCGAGTCCGAGGACGAGCTCAACTTCGCGACGCTGCGACCGCTTCCCAGCGGGTTGAGCTCATACGCCGAGCCGGCCACGATGGCGAACGACGCCGGAGGTGGGCGGCTTCGTGCTGACCTCGGCACCGGGATCGTTCGCGCGATCGTGACGTGGCCGAAGGACCGCGACGCGCCGATCTACGCGATCACGATCGGGCGAGCGCGGCTCCTCACGGTGCGGGTGTTCTGCTGCTTCGACGCGAAGAGCGGTCAGGTCCAGCCGGGAACGACCTGGTCAATGCCCTGAACTATTCGGCGATCTGTCCTTCCATGAGCTCGCGCAGCTTCGCGGCGTCGCGGCGCACTTCCTCGATCGGCCGCTTCGCCTCGTCGATCTTCGCGCGCATGAATCGCGGCGGACGTCCCGGCTCGCTGTCGTCGACGTAGCGCGGGATGACGTGCGTATGCAGGTGCGGCACCTCGCTGCCGAGCGTCATGAGGTTGATCTTCGCCGGCGTGTAGTGCAGCTCGACCGCGCGCGCGACGCGCATGACGTCCTCCCAGTAGCGGCCGGCCTCGGTGTTCGACAGCTGGGTCGGGTCGGCGATGTGGCGGCCGCGCCAGA
>DASWFN010000280.1:0-3881 GCA_036394215.1 Candidatus Limnocylindria bacterium | reverse complement strand
CGACGGCGGCCGGCCGGTCGGGAACACGAGGACGAAGACGTTGATGATCAGGCCGCTGCCGATCGCGAACTCGCAGTTCGACCACCACGCGGCAACCGGGCCGAGCGGCGCTCCGCTCGCGCGCGCGAACGACTGGTAGGTGACGCCGAGCACACCGGTCGTCCCCAACACCCCGATGAGCAGGAAGAGCCAGCCGATCGAGTTCGCCGGGCGGCGCCACGCGACGAGGAGGCCGACGGCCGCGTACGTGAATGCCCCGGTCGCCCAGGCAAGCACGTCGCCCAGCTCGAGTCCGGAATGCGGACCCCCGCTCATGGCGATGTGCAGCGCGACCGCCGTGAGAGCGAATGCGGTCGCCAACAACGCGGCGAGCGCGGCGATCCAGTGTGTCACCGCAGCCACACGCTCGCGTGCGCGGGTTGCACCGTGTCGCGGACCGCGCTGACGAGCTCGGCGCGGACGGCATCGAGGTCGACCTCGTCGCGCAGCTGGACGCTGAACGCGTCGAGCGTGCGCGCGGCGTCGTAGCGCGAGCGATAGAAGCGGCGGTCGACCGCGTCTTGGATGCGACGGCGCAGCGGCTGGAACAGCGCGAAGCTCACAAGCGTGGACGCCGCGACCGCGAGCTCCGACCCGCTGGTCAGCGGGCGGAGCAACGACTGGAGCACGACGATGCCCGCGAAGAACGCGATCGCGATCCCGGCGGTCGTCGCGCCGTAGACCAGCGCGCGATTGATCAGGACGTCGATGTCGTACAAGCGGTATCGCAAGACGGCGATCCCGATGCTGATCGGGATGAGGACCGTCACGGTCGCGAGGCCGATCTGGACATAGGGCACCAGGGCCGGCGCGATGACCGGGGACGAGACCATCGCGAGCGCAGCGAGTCCGATCACCGCGACGGACGAGACGAGCCACTTCAGCTGCAAGCGCTCGACCCCACGGGAGCGGCGATAGCGAACGATGAGCGATGCGGCGGCAAGGAGCGTCGCCGGCGACGCGGGCGCGTTCGTGGCGCTCGGCGGCAGGGACGCAAGGGCGCTCCACCCGAACGGGTTCTCGAGGCCGCTCGACAGGATCCGTCCCGGGACGAACGCGCTGAGGAACCAGCCGAGCCCGACGAAGGCGAGCGCGGCCCCTTCGATCCGCCGCCATCCGCGGCCGACAGGCTGCCCGTCGGGGAAGCGGAAGAACGCGAAGAGCAGCGCCCCGGTGTTCACGGCCCATGGCCACGCGTCGAGCCAGGCCCCGAGGTCGCGGACCGTCCCCGCAGGCGACGCGAGCGCGATCTCGTGCGCGGCGCCGCTGAACGAGATCGCCACGCCCGCGATGAGGAGGGCCCAGCCGACCGGGGTCCGCGGTCGGCGCGCCGCCACGAGGTACCCGGTGACGCCCTCGCCGAGCCCGAGCATCAGCTGATATCCGGGGATGCCGAACTCGCCGGGGAACACGCCGCGGGGGAACACGACGAGGATCGCGGCGTCGATCGCGCAGAACGCGACGGTCAGCAGGAGCAGGAGCCGGGCAACGACCAGCCGCGTCACGGGCCGAAGTGTGCCCCGTGGCCCGTCCGACAAGCGTTACGGCGTCCGTAACGCCTTTGGGACGCCCGCGCCGTAGACCGACGCCGTGAGCAGCAGGATCCGCGACCTTCCGGCCGCGGCCGAGCCGCCGATCGTCGTCGAGCACCGCGAGCAGCTCATGTATCTGCTCCGCGAGGCGGCGGAGCTCGAGCACACGATCCTCTGCGAGTACCTGTTCGCGGCGTTCACGATGAAGCAGCGGGCGGACGAGGGCCTCACGGCGGCGCAGCTCGAGGCGGTCGACCGCTGGCGGACCGTCATCCTCACCGTCGCGAAGCAGGAGATGCTGCACCTCACGCTCGTCCAGAACCTGCTCACTGCGATCGGCGCGGCACCGCATCTCAGCCGGCCGAACCTCCCGACGGCGGCGAAGCACTTCCCGGCGGGCGTCGTGATCGCGCTCGTGCCGTTCGGCGAGGCCGCGCTCAAGCACTTCCTGTTCCTCGAGCGGCCCGAAGGCATCGTGCTGGACGACCCCGAGGCAGCCGTCGCGATCGAACGCGCGCGCCCCCTCATGACCGACGAGGACATCGTCCCCGCGCCGCAGGAATTCGCGACCGTCGGTCACCTCTATCGGGCGATCGACGTCGGGTTCGCCTGGCTGACCGCGACCCTTGGCACCGAGAGACTGTTCATCGGTCCGAAGCCGGCGCAGACCGGGCCTGAGGTCATGCGCTGGGAGGGTCTCGTCGCGGTCACCGATCTCGCCTCCGCCCACACGGCGATCGACGTCATCGTCGAGCAGGGCGAGGGCGCGACCGGCGACTGGCGCGAGGCGCACTTCGGGAAGTTCCTCGGCATCTACGACGAGTACCTCGCGCTACGCGCGGCGGATCCGTCGTTCGAGCCGGCGCGTCCCGTGCTGCCGGGCCATGTGCGCCCGCATCGGTACGGCGACGCCGTCCCGCTCATCGACGACCCGCGCACGAAGCTCGTGGCCGACCTCTTCAACGTCGTGAACGAGATCCTGCTCCTCGCGCTCACGCGGTTCTTCGCCCACACCGACGAGACGCCCGAGCAGCTCCGGCTGCTGGAGAGCATCGGGGTCGGCCTGATGTTCGTCGCGATCAAGCCGATCGGCCAGCTGCTCACGACGCTGCCCTTCGGGCCGAGCGCGCCGGGGCGTACCGCCGGACCGACGTTCGAGCTCTTCTACATCGGCGGCTACCTGCTTCCCCACCGGCAGGCGGCGTGGACGCTCATCGCGGAACGGCTGCGCCAGGCGGCCGGCCTCGCGAAGCGCCTGGAGGGGGAGGGCGTCGTCCTGAAGGGCGTGATCGGCGGACTCGAGAAGTACGCAACACAGCTGGAGGTCGCATGAAAGGTCTTCGCATCGTTCTCGCGCTGCTCATCGTCGACTGGATCCTTGGCATACCGGGGCTCGGGTTGGAGACGCGAACGGGCACCGGCAACGACGTGATGAACTGGGTGTACAGCGTGGTGTTCCTCGCGCTGATCGCCGCGCTTTCGTTCACCTGGTTCCGACCGGCGTGGGCCAAGCCACTGGCGATGGCCGTCGGCGCGATCGCCGTCGTGCTGGCGATCACGGATGTGACCGGACTGACGAGCGGGGCGCCGGCGCCCGCCCCGATGATCGCCGTCGACCTCGGCGGGATCGTGATCGGCGCGGCGATCGTGTGGGCCGCGAGCCGCGCGGGGCGGACCGCGACGCTGCCCGCTTGACGCAGTAGGGTCTGGCCCGATGCCGGACCTGCGCGTCCTGCTCCTCGGCGCGCCCCAGGCGAGCGTGGGGCGCACCGCCGTCGAGACCGACACGCGCAAGGCGACCGCGCTCCTCGCCTACCTCGCCGTGTCGGAGCAGCCGCAGCGGCGAGCGACGCTCGCGGCGCTCCTGTGGCCGGATACGGACGAGCAGAAGGCGCGCGGCGCGCTGCGCCGCACGCTCTCGGTGCTTCGCTCGGCGCTCGGCGACCGCTGGCTCGACGCGGACGGCGAGACGATCGAGCTGCAGCACATCGGCGTCCGGGTCGACGTGGCCGACTTCCGCCGCGCGCTGCGCGATGGGCGGCTGGCCGACGCGGTGGCGCTCTACCGCGGTGATTTCATGCAGGGCTTCTCGCTGCGGGACAGCCCGGAGTTCGACGACTGGCAGGCCACGCAGAGCGACGCGCTCCGCGCCGACTACGCGGACGCGCTATCGCGCCTCGCGACCGAGGCGGAGCGTGACGGTGACCTCGCCGCAGCCGTCGGTCACGCGAAGCGCCGGCTCGCGCTCGATCCGCTCCACGAGCCCGCCCACCGAGATCTCATGCGGCTCCATGCACGATCGGGGGATCG
>DASWFN010000279.1:0-2983 GCA_036394215.1 Candidatus Limnocylindria bacterium | reverse complement strand
GAGCCAGCACATCGTGACGTTGCGCCCATCGCGCGAGACCTGCTCGGTCGCGATCGCGCCGCGCTCCTCGGCGATGTTGAACAGCGTTTCGAGCAGGATGCGCCGCTGGGCCTTGCCCTTCGCGAGGCCGCCGGGCTGGTCCGCGCGCGAGAGTGGATCGAGGACGGCCTCGATCGCCGGAATGCGGCGGGTGTCCTTGCTCGTGACCGAGTCGATGCGCCGGAGCACGCGCACCAGGTGGAACAGCGTCTCGGCGACGAGCGCGTCGCCGAACTCGAGGGACAGGAGCTGCTTGTCCTTCAGGCGCGTGCGCGCGGGCTGCTCGGCCTTGATGTGGTGCTGGGCGATGCCGAAGTCGATGCGCTGGTCGAGCACGCTCGACGCTTCCTTCTGCGAGAGCGGGAGCACGCTGCGGACGAAGTCGCCGCGTGGCATCGCCTCCGCTCGCAGCGCGGCGAGCTGGTCGAGCAGCAGCACCGCGAGCCGGCGCTGCTCCTTCTCCGATTCGGGCGAGCCTGTCGGCACGACCGCGGGGATGCTCGCCGGAGCGGCCACCCGAACGGGAGCGCCGCCCCGGCCACGGCCGCCGCGCGTGCCGCGGAGCCGCGTGCGCGGCGCCTCGTCCTTGCCGGCCTGGGTGTCGTCGGTGCGCAGGATGCCGGTGCGCGTCCAACGCGCTTCCGGGATGAGGTCCTCGAGGAGGAAGACGCCATCGCGAAGGTACGGCGAATCGCGCAGCTCGTTGGCGAGGGCCTTGTCGCCGGCGATCAGGTAGACCGCCTTGTCCTCGTCCTTGAGCGCCTTGCAGAGCGCGTTCAGGTCGCGGTCACCCGAGACGATGAACCAGACATCGATGTCCGGCCGGTCCTTGTAGAGGAGCTTCATCGTGCGGGTGATGAGGACGGCGTCGGACCGGCCCTTGAGGAGCCGGCCGCTCATGCGCTGGGCGACGGCCACCGGCTCCATGCCGGTGAACTCGAGCGCCATGAGGAGGGTCTCGTCCTGCGAGACGACCTCGGATCCGAAGATCGCCTGCTTCACGCGGACCGGACCGAACTCGGCCGCCTTCTGCAGGATGGCCTGGAGGATGGAAAGCGATGATGGCAGCGGGCCTTCGGTGTGCTGCCGCAGGGTGTAGTAGACGTTCTCCCAGTCAATGAGGAGGGCGACGTCGGGCAATGGGTTTCTCCGATATGTAGGCGCTTCGCGTGCCACCCGACTCGTCTGAAGATCCGCTCGATGTGCTCCCCGACCACCGGATCCACCAAAGGACACGATGTCCGCGAGCAGTTCGTTCGGACGCTCCGACCGGAACGCGCGCCGTTTCGCCCAAGTCTAGCCTGAGTCGGTGCTGGAAGATAGCCGCCTCGCCGTGGCGGTCGAGCAGGCTGCATCCGCCGGCGCGAGCTACGCCGACGCGCGGTTCGTCGAGCGCGAGAGCGAGACGGTCACCGTGAAGGACGGGCAGGTCGAGGGCGTCGACCGCGACGCCGACCGCGGCGTCGGCGTCCGCGTCGTCGTCGATGGAAGCTGGGGCTTCGCCGCGTCCGATCGCGCCACGACTCCGGCTGCGCTGGACGCGCTCTTCGGCGAGGCGCGCCGGCGCGCCGCGGCCGCGTCGTCGGTCCAGCGGCGCACCGTCGTGCTCGCGCCGCTGGCGCCCCAGCGGGGCGACTACCGCACGCCGCTGAAGCGCGATCCATTCACCGTGCCGCTGCAGGAGCGCATCGAGCTGCTGCGCGCGGCGGATGCGATCTTGGCCACGCCGAACGCGAAGAGCCGGCGCACGTCCGTCGTCGCGTACCGGAATCGCAAGCGCCTCGTGACGAGCGAGGGCACCGACGTGCGCCAGGAGACCGTCGAGTCCGGAGCCGGTCTCACCGTCACGGCGGTCATGGCCGGCGCGAAGCCGGCGACGCGCGGCGACATGCGCAGCGTCCGCCAGGCCGGCTGGGAGTTCATCGAGGAGTTCGACGTCCTCGCGCACGCGCGCACGTTCGCGCGCGACGTCGAGGCGATGCTCGCGGCGAAGCCGGCGGCGGAGAAGCCGACGACGCTGCTCATCGATCAGGCATTCCTCGCGCTGCTCGTACACGAATCGTGTGGGCACCCCACGGAGTCCGATCGTGTGCTCGAGCACGAGGTCGCGTTCGCGGGCACGACGTTCATGTGGCCCACGGACCGCGGGACCCTGCGGTACGGATCGGAGCACGTGACCATGACCGCGGACGCGACGGTCCCCGGCGGCATGGGCACGTTCGGCTGGGACGACGACGGCGTTCCGGCGACGCGCACGCCGCTCGTCGAGCGGGGGATCTTCACCGGCTACCTGACCTCGCGCGAGACCGCCGGCGCGCTCGGCCTCGCGCGGAGCGGCGGCTGCGCGCGCGCGGAGAGCTGGCAGCACTTCCCGATCGTGCGGATGGTGAACGTGAGCCTCGAGCCGGGGGCCGCGACCTACGAGGATCTCCTGCAGGGCATCGACGACGGCCTGCTGCTCGAGTCGCCGGCGTCGTACTCGCTCGACGACAAGCGCCAGAATTTCCACTTCTCCACGCAGGTCGCGCGCGTGATCCGGCACGGTGAAGTGGGAGAGTACGTGCGCGGCGTCGCGTTCCAGTCGCTCACCCCCGATTTCTGGGGAAGCGTCGATGCCGTTGCGAACGACTGGCAGCTGCACGGCTTCACCACCTGCGCGAAGGGCGAGCCGCTCCAGGGGATGCGGGTCGGCCATGGCGCAGCGCACGCGCGGTTTCGTGACCGGCCCATCGAGGTCCGGGTATGACGGTCCTTGGTCCCGACGCGCTCCTCGATCCGCTGCAGAAGGCGTTGACCGACAGCGGGCTGGGGGAGGCCGAGCTGTGGGTGCATCGCCGCCACGCCGCGATCACCCGGTACTCGCACTCGTCGATCCACCAGAACGCGGTCTCGGATGAGACTCACGTGCACGCCCGCGCGATCGTCGGCTCGGCCGCCGGCTCCG
>DASWFN010000278.1:0-2256 GCA_036394215.1 Candidatus Limnocylindria bacterium | reverse complement strand
TTCGACCTCGCGATGGAGTTCCTCTCGATCTTCGGCTACACGAATCCCTCGATCTACCTCGCGACCCGGCCGGAGAAGCGCCTCGGCTCGGACGAGCTGTGGGACAAGGCCGAGGACGCGCTGCGCCAGGCCCTCGGCGTCCGCGAGGTCCCGTACAAGATCGACGAGGGCGGCGGCGTGTTCTACGCCCCGAAGATCGACATCAAGATGCGCGACGCCATCGGCCGCGAGTGGCAAGGGCCGACGATCCAGATCGACCTGAACCTTCCCGAGCGGTTCGACGTCACCTTCGTGAACGAGCAGGGCCAGCGCGAGCGCGCGGTGATGATCCACCGGGTGCTGTTCGGCAGCCTCGAGCGGTTCGTCGGCGGGCTCATCGAGCACTACGCCGGGAACTTCCCGCTCTGGCTCGCGTGGGAGCAGGTCGCGGTGATCCCAGTGCGCGAGTCGGCGCGCCCGTACGCCGAGGAGGTCGCGGCCGCGTTGCGCGAGCGCGGGCTGCGGGCGAACCTCGACGCGCAGGCCGGCGACATGCGGAGCCGGATCAAGGAGGCCACCGAACGCAAGGCGAGCTACATCCTCGTCGTCGGCGATCGCGAGGCCGCCGCCCGGCAGGTCTCGGTGCGCCGTCGCGGCTCGCGCGACGAGGAGCGCGGGGTCGCGCTCGACGCGTTCATCGAGCGCCTCGTGGCCGAGCGCGACGCGAAGAAGCTGCCGGCGGACTTCGTGATGCCCGAAGGCGCGCCGACGCTGATGGCGGACGCGTGAGCGTCCCGATCCTGCGCGGGCCGCACGTCGTGTTGCGGCCGATGACGATGGCCGACCTGCCGCACCTCATGCGGTGGGGGAGCCGGCCGGACTTCCGCTGGATGCAGTGGGGCATGCAGCCCGGGAGCTTCGAGGAGCCCGACGCGCGCAGGTGGATCGAGTTCATGACCCGGGAGGGCGAGTCCGGCGCCTGGGTCATCGAGCACGAGCGGAAGCCGATCGGGTTCGCGAACTACCGCGACGTGAAGCCGAAGGCCCGGAGCTGCGAGATCGGCATCGGCATCGGCGAATCCGGCCTCTGGGGCAAACACCTCGGGCGCGAGGCGCTCGAGCTCGAGGTGAAATATCTCTCCGACGAGCTGGATCTGCACCGCATCGGGCTCAGCGTCATCAGCCACAACGACCGGGCGATCTGGATGTACAAGGCCGTCGGCTTCGTCGTCGAGGGTGTCGAGCGGGACGGGATCGGACGCGAGGACCAATTCCTGGACGACGTGAAGATGGGCCTGGTCAAAGGCCGGCCACGCCCGGAGTTCGACCCGCGGCCGGTGACCCTCGAGGGCGGCCACGTCCGGCTCGAGCCGCTGCGGACGGAGCATGCCGCCGCGCTCTTCGCGGCCGGTAACGAAGAGGAGATCTGGCGCTTCGTCATCCCGCGACCGACCGAGCTCGCGCACTTCGAGGGCTACGTGCGGCTCGCGCTCGACCAGGCGGTGCTCGGCCAGCAGCTCCCGTTCGCGGTGGTGCGGAAGGCCGACGGCGAGATCGTGGGTACGACCCGCTACGCGCACATCGACCCGCCCGATCACACCCTCGAGATCGGCTACACGTGGTACGGGAAGGGTGCTCGCCGGACGCCAGTGAACACCGAAGCGAAGCTCCTCCTGTTCACCCACGCCTTCGAGACCCTCAAGGCGAACCGGGTCTGGCTCCAGACGGACAAGCGCAACGAGCGCTCGCAGAACGCCATCCTCCGCGTCGGCGCGGTGAAAGAGGCCGAGCTGCGGAACGAGCGCATCCTCTCCGACGGGCGGCTTCGGACCAGCGTCGTGTTCGGCGTCATCGCCGAGGACTGGCCGGCGACGAAGGAGCACCTGCAGCGCCTCCTTGCCAGGTGATATCCTTTCGGTCTGATCAACACGTCTTCTAACCGGAGCTCGAGCCGATAGCTCCCGAGCTCCGCGTCAACGACCAGATCCGCGTCCCCACCGTCCGCCTCATCGGCGCCGACGGTTCCCAGTTGGGCGTCGTTCCGACCCCGCGCGCGCTCGCGCTCGCGCAGAGCGAAGGCTGGGACCTCGTCGAGATCGCGCCGAACGCGACGCCGCCGGTCGCGAAGATCCTCGATTTCGGGAAGTACCGCTACGAGGAGCAGCAGAAGGCCAAGGACGCCAAGAAGAAGCAGAAGGCCGTCACCTGGAAAGAGATCCGGATGGCGCCGAAGATCGACGACCACGACATCGAGACGAAGATCAAGGCCGCCCAGCG
>DASWFN010000277.1:0-37324 GCA_036394215.1 Candidatus Limnocylindria bacterium | reverse complement strand
TCGAACAGCACGCCCTTCGGCGCCGCGAGGAACCCCTCGCGCGTCGGGTGCGACGAATGGCAGGTGACGCAGCGGGCCGCGAAGACCTGCTGCACGCGTGGGAAGTCCGCCGCTGTGAGACCGGCCGGCCCGCTGTCCTGCGGCGCGAGGGCGACGGCGAGCGCGACGGTCAGGGCGCTCGCGACGGCGACGGTACGCCGGATGTCGCGATGTTGGTGACGCAGGTTGAACGCGTGGCGCACGACGGCGCCGAGCGCCATGAAGGCGAGCAGGACGACCCAGGCGTTGTCGTGGCCGTACGTGAACGGGAAGTGCTGGCTGATCATCGCGAACAGCACCGGCAGCGTGAGGTAGTTGTTGTGCACCGAGCGCTGCTTGCCGCGGATACCGGGACCCGCGTCCGGCTCGCGTCCCGCGGCCGTCGCGGCGACGAGATCGCGCTGGCCCGGGATGATCACCCGGAACACGTTCGCGGCCATCCACGTGCCGAGCGTCGCGCCGACCTGGATGAACGCGCCGCGCGGGCTGAAGAGATATCCCGAGAGCGCAGCCACCGCGACGATGAGGACGACGATCGCGATCGCGAGCCGGCGCTCGTCGGCGATCCAGCGGCACAGCAGGTCGTAGGCGAGCCACCCGAATGCGAGGATCGCCAGGCTCGCGACGACGAGCTCCCATCCCTGGAACCGCGGCCGCGCCGGATCCATGAGGTACTGGGTCGGGTCGACGTAATAGAGGAGGACGAGCAGCACGAATCCGGAGAGCCACGTCGTGTACGCCTCCCACTTGAACCACGCGAGCGGCGACGGCAAGGTCGCCGGCGCGATGCGGTACTTCTCGACGCGGTAGAAGCCGCCGCCGTGGATCTCCCAGGCTTCGCCACCGACGCCTTCCGCGGCCGCGCCCGGGCGCGCCGGCGGGCGGAGCGAGAGGTCGAGCGCGATGAAGTAGAAGGACGCGCCGATCCAGGCGATCGCCGCGGTGACGTGGAGCCAGCGGACGATGAGGTGGAGCCAGTCCCCGGCGTACGCGAGGAGCGGCTCCATGGCCTAGACCGGGTCGATGAATGTGGTGCGCTGCGTGAGGATGAGGTGCGCCGGGTCGGGGTCCATCGCCTTGCGCTCGGGCGAGTCGTAGTACGAGCGGTTCGCGGCGTCCCATCCGGCGGCGCCGTCGTAGCTCACGATCCACACGAACCGGTCCTCGCTCGGGATCTTCCACGCGCCCTCGATGACGAAGCCCTTCGCCTGCCGGAGCGGGCGTACCTTCGTGGCCCACAGCTCGGAGAAGCGAGCGAGCTCGCCGGGTTTGATCGTGTAGTCGCGGAGCTGGGTGGTCTTCACCGCCGCACGACGCGCCACGCCGATGGGAGGGCGAGCGCCACCAGGATGATCTTGAACAGATCGCCGGGGATGAACGGGATGAGACCCGCGTCGAGCAGCCGCTCCGCCGGCACGAAGCGCGCGAGCCACGCGAGGCCGCAGACGTAGATCGCGACCTCACCGAGGAGCATCGCCGCGAGCGCCGTGACGAGATGCCGGTCCCAGCCCCGCTCCGCCGCGGAGCCGACGACGGCCGCCGCGAGCGCGAAGCCGAGGAGGTAGCCGCCGGTCGGGCCGGTCAGGTACGCGGCGCCGGCGGCGCCGCCGGCGAAGACCGGGAGGCCGATCGCGCCTTCGATGAGATACGCGATGACGCTCGCGAGCCCGAGCCGCCCGAGCGCGGCCGCGACGAGGAGCACGGCGAACGTCTGCCCGGTGATCGGCACGGGGCTGAACGGGACCACGATCTTCACCTGCGCCGCGAGCGCGATGAGCGCGGAGCCCGCGAGCACGAGGACCGCCTTCCAGGCGAGCGAGCCCGGCAGGACGACGAACGCGATCGGGCGGGTGGCGATCACGCCGGAAGCCTAGCGCGGCTCCCGCGGCGTGGGGAGCGCGGCGCCGATGACGTCGCGGATCGAGCCGAGCCCGTTCGCCCGCACGTAGGCGGCAAGGCCCTCGATCACCTGCAGCGGCGCGAGCGGGTCGGCGAAGGTCGCGGTGCCCACCTGCACCGCGGACGCGCCGGCCATGAGGAACTCGAGCGCGTCCTCGGCATCGGTGACGCCGCCGGCACCGATGATCGGGATCGAAACGGCCTGCGCGACCTGATAGGTGATGTGGACCGCGATCGGGCGGATCGCCGGCCCCGACAGGCCGCCGCTGCGGGTCCCGAGGATCGGGCGGCGCTTCTTCGTGTCGATCCGCATGCCGAGCACGGTGTTGATCGCGGTGAGGCCGTCGGCGCCGGCCTGCTCGATCGCGCGCGCGACGGCGACGACGTCGGGTGCGTTCGGCGTGAGCTTCACGATCACCGGCTTGTCGGTCTCCTGCTTCGCGGCCGCGGTCACCTCGCCGGCGAGGTCCGGATCGAAGCCGAAGAGCATCCCGCCCTTCACGTTCGGACAGGAGATGTTCAGCTCGTACGCGACGACGCCGGCGATGCCGGCGAACTCACTCACGACCGCGACGTAGTCATCCACGCTGTAGCCCGCGACGTTCACGATCACCGGCACGCCGAGCTCGCGCCACGCGCGCGCGTACTTCTTCGCTACCGCGGCGGCGCCGGGATTCTCGAGCCCGATGGAGTTGAGGATCCCGGACGGCGTCTCGGCGATGCGGTACTGCGGGTTCCCCGGCCGCGCGAGCACGGTGGTGCCCTTGTTCACGATCGCTCCGAGCCGCGAGACGTCGATGAGCTCGGCGTACTCGACGCCCTGCCCGAAGGTGCCGGACGCGGTGAGGACCGGGTTCTTGAGCCGGAGCCCGCGCGCCGCATCGACCGCGAGGTCGACGTCGGCCTCGGGCCGCTCCGCCGTGCGGACCGGCGTGACGACCGCGGCGTCGCTCAGCTCGACGCGCGAGAGCTGCTCCGCGAGCGGGGACGGCGCGCGCTCCTCGGTGTCGGGCTGGCCCGTCGCGGCCTCGACGATCGATGCGCCGTCGACGTTCGCGAGCTCGACGCTGTCCTCCTCATCCTCGGCCGACGCGATCTCCTCGAGCGTCTCCTCGATCGCCCGGCTCACGTTCACCGGATGCTCGACCCGCTTCCGCGGTCTGCGCCAGGGCATCAGGACGACAGGCCCACGGTCGCGGGCTCGCCCTCGCTGAAGCGCATCTCGGCGAGCGGGAAGACCGGACCTTCGCGGCACACGCGCGCGTTGCCGCTCGCGGTCACGACGACACAGGCACGGCACACGCCCATCGCGCAGCCCATGTGCTGCTCGACCGCGATCTGCGCGTCGAGGAGGACCTGCCGCCCCGGGAACACCGCGCTCGCGCGCCCTGCCTCGTCGCGAAGGCGGCCGAGCGCCGCGAGCATCGGCCACGGCCCGCAGGCGCAGAGCTGGTCGGCCCACGCGACGAGCGGCGAGAGCGCGTCGGTGACGCGGCCCTTGATGCCGAACGACCCGTCGTCCGTCGTGGTCACGTACTCGACCGTCGGCGGCAGCAACCGCGACGGCCAGAGGTACTGGATCGACCGGCCGCCCATGACGAGGGTCACGTTGCGCCGCGCGGCCTCGTGCTCCGCGAGCACCCGCATCGGCGCGATGCCCGTGCCGCCGGCGATGAGCAGGAGGTTCTTCGTCGAACGGTGGATCACGAACGCGCTCCCAAGCGGGCCGAGGAGGTCGAGGTCGTCGCCGGGACGGCGTGCGGCGATCCACTCCCCGCCCTCGCCGAGCGGCTTCACGATGAGCTCGATCTCGCCCGCCTGCCGGTCGATGCGATTGAACGAATATGGCCGGCGGAGGAGCGGGTCGAAGCGCGCGCCCGGCCGGACGTGGACGAACTGGCCCGCCCGCGCCTGCGCCGCGATCCCCGGTGCGGCGATGTGCAGGACGACGCCGAGCTCGCCGATCTCGCTGCGCGCGAGCAGGCGCCCCGTCTCGAGGATCATGCGGTCGCGGGAAGCGGCGCGCTCCGGTACTCGCTGAGCGGCGCGACGCTGTAGCTCTGGGCGCTCGCGCGGAGCGCGGTCACGACCGCGAGCGCGGTGTCGAGCGAGGTCAGGCAGGGCACGCGCGCCTCCACCGCGGCGCGCCGGATGAGGAAGCCGTCGCGGTCGACCGTCTTGCCCATGGTCGGCGTGTTCACGACCGCGGCACACTGGCCCGAGCGGATGATCTGGAGGATCGTCGCGTCGCCCTCGCCGAGCTTCGGGACCTCGGTCACGTCGATGCCGAGCGAGCGGATGAGCGCGGCGGTGCCGCTCGTCGCGACGAGGTCGTACCCGAGCCAGTGAAAGCCCTCGATGATCGTCGTGACCTCGGCCTTGTCCTTGTCGGCGACGGTGATGAGGACCTTGCCGCTCGGCATCGGCGCGAGGCCCGCGGCGACGAGCGACTTCCAGAGCGCCGGCGCGAACGTGCGATCGATGCCGATGACCTCGCCGGTGCTCTTCATCTCCGGGCCGAGGTACGTGTCCACGTCCAAGAGCTTCGCCATCGAGAACACCGGCGCCTTCAGCGCGACGAGGTCGCCCGACGGCCAGAGGCCATCCGCGCGCGCGAAGCCTTCCGCGGCGAGCGTTGAGCCGGCGCCGATGGCGACCGCGAGCTTCACGAGCGGGACGCCGGTGACCTTCGTGAGGAACGGCACGCTGCGGCTCGCGCGCGGGTTGACCTCGAGGACCCAGACCCGGCCCTCCTCGACGATGAACTGGATGTTGAGGAGGCCGCGGACGGGGAGCGATCGCGCGATCTTCGCTGTGAGCTCGACGATCTCGTCGCGCTCGGCCGCGCTGAGGTTCGGCGCGGGATAGATCGCGAACGAGTCGCCCGAGTGCACGCCGGCGCGCTCGATGTGCTCCATGATCCCGGCGACGAGCGTCTCCTCGCCGTCGCTCACCGCGTCGACCTCGACCTCGCGCCCGCGCAGGTACTTGTCCACGAGCACGCGACCGAAGCTCGCCTCGAGCGCCGAGCCGAAGTACCGGTCGAGGTCATCGGGCCCGTACGCGATCTCCATCCCGCGGCCGCCGAGCACGAAGGACGGGCGCACGAGCACCGGGTACCCGATCCCGTCCGCGATCGTCCGCGCCTCGGCGAGCGACTCCGCGGTGCCGCCGGGCGGCTGCGGGATCCCGAGCGCGGTCGCGAACTCGTGGAACCGGCGGCGATCCTCGGCGAGCCCGATGGCGTCGGCGCTCGTGCCGCTGATGTGTCCTCCGATCGACGCGATCCGGTCCGCGAGATTGAGCGCGGTCTGCCCGCCGAACTGCGCGAGCACCGCGACGTCGCCGCCCTCGTTCGCGAGCACGCTCGCGACCGATTCCTCGTCGAGCGGCTCGAAGTACAGGCGCGCCGACGCGTCGAAGTCGGTGCTCACGGTCTCGGGGTTGCTGTTGATCATGATGGCCTTCGTACCGCGCTCGGCGAGGGCCATCGCGCTCTGCACGCAGCAGCAGTCGAACTCGATGCCCTGCCCGATCCGGATCGGCCCCGAGCCGAGGATGACCGTCTTCGGCCCGTCGAGCGGAAGGGCCTCGTTCTCCTGCTCGTACGTCGAGTAGAAGTACGGCGTGACCGCCTCGAACTCGGCGGCACACGTGTCGACCATCTTGTAGACGGGCGCGATCCCCCACTGGAGGCGGAGCCGGTGGACGTCCGTGGGGAGGATGCCCGTGAGCGTCGCGATGTCGGCGTCCGAGAAGCCCATCCGCTTCGCGCGGCGCAAGAGCGTCGGGTTCGGCGTCTTGCCATGCAGCTCGTCCGCGGCGAACCGCACGATCCCGCGCAGCTTGCGGAGGAACCAGCGGTCGATGTGCGTCGCCTCGTGGACCGCGTCGACGGTCGCGCCGCGCCGGAGCGCCGCGAGCACGCGCCACAACCGGTCGTCGGTGGGCTCCCCCGCGAGGTAGCGCTCGATGAACGCGGCGGGATCGGTCACGCCGGTCCAGGCCGGCGCCTCGATGAGCAGTCCCTGGCCCTTGATCTCGAGGGACCGCATCGCCTTCAGCATCGCGGACTCGAAGGTCCGGTCGATGGCCATGACCTCGCCGGTCGCCTTCATCTGTGTACCGAGCCGGCGGTCCGCCGCACGGAACTTGTCGAACGGCCACCGCGGGATCTTCACGACGACGTAGTCGAGCGTCGGCTCGAACGCGGCGGTCGTCTTCTTGGTCACCGCGTTCGGGATCTCCCAGAGGCGCTTGCCGATCGCGATCTTCGCCGCGACGCGCGCGATCGGGTAGCCCGTCGCCTTCGATGCGAGCGCGGACGACCGCGACACGCGCGGGTTGACCTCGATGACGTAGTAAGGGACGCGCGCCTCGGGGTCACTCGAGGGCGCCATGTCCGGATGCAGCGCGAACTGCACGTTGCAGCCGCCCTCGATGCCGAGCGCCCGGATGATCTTCAGCGCGGCGCTCCGGAGCTGCTGGTACTCCTTGTCCGACAGCGTCTGCGACGGCGCGACGACGATGGAGTCGCCGGTGTGGACACCCATCGGGTCGATGTTCTCCATGTTGCAGATCGTGATGCAGGTGTCCGCGCCGTCGCGCATGACCTCCCACTCGAGCTCTTTCCATCCGACGAGGCTTCTCTCGACCAGGATCTGGCCGATCGGCGACGCGCTGATGCCGCGTTGCGCGCGGTCGAGCAGCTCGGTCGCGTCGTTCGCGAAGCCGCCGCCCGTGCCGCCGAGCGTGTACGCGGGCCGCACGACCACCGGGTAGCCGATGCGTTCCGCGAACCGAATGGCCTCGTCCACGGTGCGTGCGGTCACGGACTCGGGGACCGGCTCGCCGATCTCGATGAGCAGCTGCTTGAACGCCTCGCGGTCCTCCGCGGTGCGGATCGCGTGCAGCGGCGTCCCGAGGAGCTTCACGCCGTACTTCTCGAGCACGCCCGCGTCGGCGAGCGCGACGGCGAGGTTGAGCCCGGTCTGCCCGCCGAGCGTCGGCAGCAATCCGTCCGGGCGCTCGCGCTCGATGATCCGCTCGAGGACCTCGACGGTGAGCGGCTCGAGGTACGTGACATCGGCGACGCCGGGGTCGGTCATGATCGTCGCCGGGTTCGAGTTCACGAGGATCGTCTCGATCCCCTCCTCGCGGAGCGCGCGGCAGGCCTGGGTCCCGGCGTAGTCGAACTCGGCGGCCTGGCCGATGAGGATCGGGCCCGAGCCGATGAGGAGGACTTTCACAGGTCGATCCACCCGCCGCCGACGTCGACGACTGCGCCGCCGACGTGGACCGCGGTGACCCGCGGGCCCTGCATCGTGAGCCGGGTATCCAGGATGCTGCGCCGCCCGATCTCGAATCCCTGCTCGACACGCATCCGCACCTCGGCGCGTGCTGGCAGGATCCCGTACTTCACGCAGTAGGCGGCGAGCGGGCCCTGCGCGCTGCCGGTCGCGGGATCCTCGGCGATGCCGAGGGCCTCACCGGCGAACATCCGCGAGTGCAGGGTCGAGCCGGGCTCGACGGTCTCGGTCGTGAACACGTAGAGCGCGGTCTTGACGGGGCTGCGCTGCATGGTGATCCGGCCGATCGCGTCGAGGTCGCGGACCCGGACGAACGTGAACGGGACACCGCTCGAGACCTGCTGGACCGGCGACGTCGGCACGATGTCCTCGACGGCGAGCGACAGCGAGTGCGCGATCGGGGCGAGCTCCAGGATCTCCGGACCGAACGTTGGCAGGGGCTGCTCCATCTCGACGAAGCCGCCCTTGACCGTGACCGCGATGGTGCCCACGCCCAGCTCGAGCCGCAGCGCGCCGTCGTTGCCGCCGCTCAGGACCCACGTCGTGCCGACCGTCGGATGCCCGGCGAACGGCAGCTCCTTCCCCGGGGTGAAGATACGGACCCGGTGGTCGCCGTCCTTCTCCTTCCGGAGCACGAACGTCGTCTCGGCGATGAGCAGCTCCTTCGCGATGAGCTGCATCGCCTCGCTCGGGAGACCACGGCCATCGCGAAAGACCGCGAGCTGATTGCCGCCGAACTTCTTGTCGGTGAAGACGTCGACGAGCGCGTACTCGTGCCGGGTCATGACCGCCGGGCCACGGCGTCGCGCACGTCGTCCATGAAGCGGTCGAAAACCGGCTCGTTGTCCCGCGGCCCGGGCGCGCCCTCGGGGTGGTACTGGTAGGTGCGGATCGGGAGCGTGCGGTGCGCGAGGCCCTCGACCGATCCGTCGTTGAGGTTGCGCTTGCTCACGTAGAAGTCGGAGTGCAGCGGCAGCGAGCCCTCGTCCACCTGGAACTCGTGGTTCTGGCTCGTGATGACGACTTGGCCGGTCACGGTGTCCTGCACCGGATGATTGCTGCCGTGATGGCCGAACGGCAGCCGCGAGGTCGACGCGCCGATCGCGCGCGCAAGGAGCTGGTGGCCGAGGCAGATCCCGAGGATCGGGACCGGCCGGCCCGCGCCGCGGGAGACCGCCATGTCGAGGAGGATCTTCACGTTCGAAGACACCTGCGGGATCGCCGCGGGATCGCCCGGTCCGTTCGTGATCACGATGCCGTCGGGCGACCACTGCAGGAGCTCGCGCGCCGAGTGGTCCACCGGGAACAGCCGCACCGACGCCCCGCGCTGCACGAGGCTCCGGATCTGGTTCTCCTTCACCCCGGTGTCGATGAGCGCGATCTTCGGCCCGGCGCCCACGGTGCGCTCGGACGTGACGCTCGCCTCGGAGACGAGCGGACGCTGCGCGAGCGGCGAGGTCGTACGCGCCTTCGCGACGGCCTCGACGCCGATGTCGGGATCGAGCGCGCGATGCGGCGGGACCTGCAGGAGCGCGCCGCGCAGCGTGCCCGCCGAGCGCAGCCGGCGCGTGAGCGCGCGCGTGTCGACGCCGGCGATGCCGGGCACGCCGTTCGCGCGCAGGTACGAGTCGAGGTCCTCGGTGCCCTCGCGGCACGTCGCGTTGAGCTCGCGGACGACGAGGGCCTCGACCCACGGCTTGCGCGATTCCGATGCGCGGTCGAAGACGCCGTAGTTGCCGATGAGCGGGAAGGTCATCACGACGAGCTGGCCGTTGTAGGACGGGTCGGACGCGACCTCCTGATAGCCGGTCATCGCGGTGTTGAAGACGACCTCGCCCGACGCACTCGCTGCGTCGCCGAACGCCTCTCCCCACCAGACCGAGCCGTCCTCCAGCCCGAGCACCGCCGCCCTGCTCATAGGTGCATAACTATACAGGTCGGATGCATAAAGATGCAGTTGGCGCTCGAGCAGAAAGGTCTCGCGCTCGGCCACCGCACCCCGCCTGCGTCCCACCTATGCCGTGACCACGGCGGGCAGCTCGTACCGGAGCTGGCCATCGACGTAGGCCGCGACGACGCGGCCCCTGAGCGGGCGGCCGAGGAGCGGCGTGTTCTGGCCGCGCGACACGAGCGTCCGCGGCGTCCAGACGGCCGCCGGGTCGATCACGACGAGGTCGTTCGCCGGCACGTCCATCCGCAGCACCTTCGCCGGGCCGGTCGTGAGGGCCGCGACGACCCGCTCCCAGGTCCCCCACCCGGCGGCGACGCCCGCGAGCAGCAGCGGCACCGCCGTCTCGAAGCCGGAGATGCCGAACGCGGCCTCCTGGAACTCGACATCCTTGCGGATCGAGGCGTGCGGCGCGTGGTCGGTGGCGATCGCGTCGATGGTCCCGTCCATGAGGCCGGCCCAGCAGGCCCGGACGTCGCTCGCACCGCGGAGCGGCGGGTTCACCTTCGTGCTGCTCTCGTAGGGCGTGGCGCGCGGGCCATCGTCCTCCCACGCGAACGCCCGCGATCCGCCGACCCACTCGTCGGTGAGCGCGAGGTGATGCGGCGTGACTTCCGCGGTCACGTCGAGGCCCGCGGCCTTCGCGCGGCGGACGAGCTCGACCCCGCCGGCGGTGGAGATGTGCGAGAGATGGAGCCGGCCCCCGGCCAGCTTCGCGAGCGTGAGGTCGCGCGAGATCGCGCTCTCCTCCGCCGCCGCGGGCATGCCCGGGAGCCCGAGGCGCGCTGAGGCGACGCCCTCGTGCATGACGCCACCCGCCGTGAGCTCCAGGTCCTGCGAGTGCTCGAAGATCGGACGCCCTGCCGAGCGCGCGTACTCGAGGGCGTTGCGGAAGAGCTGCCCGTTCGAGACCGGCGAGCCGTCGTCGGAGAACGCGACCGCGCCGGCCGCCGCGAGCTCGATGAGATCCGCCAGCTCCTTCCCCTTGCGGCCGCGCGTGATCGCGGCGATCGGCAGGACCCGTGCGGCCTTCGCCGCCGCGCCGCGGGCGATGAGCTCGGCGACGAGCCCGGGCGAGTCGATGGCCGGCTCGGTGTTCGGCATCGCGCAGATCGTCGTGAAGCCGCCGGCGAGCGCGGCCCGCGCGCCGCTCGCGACGGTCTCGGAATCCTCGAAGCCCGGCTCGCGCAGGTGCGCGTGCAGATCGATGAAGCCAAGAACGGCGACGAGCCCGGCCGTCTCCGCGGCACGCTTCGCGTCCGAGATGACCGTCATTCCTTCTGCTCCGGTGCCGCCGCGAGCAGATAGAGCAACGCCATCCGGACCGCCACACCGTTCGTGACCTGCGTCTCGATGAGCGACCGCGAGCCGTGCGCGACCGCCGCGGCGATCTCGACACCCTCGTTCATCGGTCCGGGATGCAGCACCGGCGCGTCCGGTCGCATGCGCGCGACGCGCTCCTCACTGAGGCCCCAGGTGTGCGCGTACTCGCGGATCGACGGCAGGAGCCCGGCGCCCTGCCGCTCCTTCTGGAGCCGCAACGCGATGACCGCGTCCGCGCCGTCGAGCGCGTGGTCGAGGTCCGGCTCGAACGTCGTGCCGAGCGGCGTCGAGCCGCAGCGCCACGCGGACGGCACGAGCGTCGGCGGGCCCGAGAGGGTGATCGTCGCGCCGAGCGGGACGAGCGCGTCGATGTCCGAGCGCGCCACCCGCGAGTGCGTGATGTCGCCGACGATCACGATCCGCTTGCCCGCGAGGTCGCCGAGCGCGCCGCGGAGCGTGAACGCGTCGAGGAGTCCCTGCGTCGGGTGGGCGTGCCACCCGTCGCCGGCGTTGATGACCGCCGCAGCGGTGCGCTCGGCCACGAAGTACGGCGCTCCCGATGCCGCGTGTCGCATGACGATGACGTCGCCACCGAGGGCGGTGAGCGTGCGGACCGTGTCCAGCAGGGTCTCACCCTTCTCGACCGACGAGCCGCTCGCGGTGATGTTCGTGACGTCCGCGGAGAGCGCTTTCGCGGCGAGCTCGAACGACACGCGCGTGCGGGTCGAGGCCTCGGCGAAGAAGAGGATGACCGTGCGGCCGCGGAGCGCGGGCGTGCGGCGGATCGGGCGGCCGAGGACCTCGACCATGGCCCCGGTCGTCTCGAGGACCTGCTCGATCTCCGCGCGCGACCAGTCGTCGGTCGCGAGGACGCGCCTCCGCTGCCAGGTCATGCCGACACCGCCGCGTGCACGAGCTCGACCGCGTCGGTGCCGCCGTTCTCTTCGAGCCGGACGCGCACGTCGTCGGTGAGGGCGGTAGGCACGTTCTTGCCGACGAAGTCGGCGCGGATCGGGAGCTCGCGGTGGCCGCGGTCGACGAGCACGGCGAGGCGGATGGCGCGCGGCCTGCCGTAATCCACGAGGGCGTCCATGGCGGCGCGGATCGTGCGCCCGGTGAACAGCACGTCGTCGACGAGCACGACGATCTTGCCGTCGACCGAGAAGGGGATGACCGACTCGCGGACCACCGGGGCGTGCGCGATGCGGGTCAGGTCGTCGCGGTAGAGCGTGATGTCGAGCGAGCCGAGCGGCAGGTCGGCGCCCTCGTTGTGGCGGATGGCTTCGTGCAGTCGCGCCGCGATGAGATCGCCGCGCGCGCGGATACCGACGAGGGCGAGGGCGGGAAGATCGCGGTCCCGTTCGACGATCTCGTGCGCGATGCGCGCGATCGCGCGGCGGACGTCGTCGGGGGCAAGGATGATCGGCAGCTGCGCACTCCCTTTCCGGCCTCGCAGGACCGGTCGTTAAAGGTCGACGCGTGTACCGTCAGTATATGCGTCCGCTCATCGCGATCGTGGCCGTAGCGGCGCTTGTCGCGATCGCCGCGATGGCGAGCGCCGCGCGCTCGGGGCAGATCGCGCTTCCCGGCGCGGCCACACCCGCGCCGCGGGTCTGGGACTGGCCGCCCGCCGCTCCGACCGAGCGGCCGCTGCCCGCGCATCCGCGGCTCGTGTCCGGATTCATCGTCCCGGTCGGCGGGATGGAGGTGCCTCCGGAGGAGCAGTACCTCCCGAACTCGCCGCGCGACTACCGCGCCGGCTATCACGAGGGCATCGACTTCCCGGCCAGGGCCGGGACGCCGGTGCTCGCGGCGAAAGGAGGCACGGTGGTCCGCGCCGACACCGCGTTCACCGACTGGAGCGCCGCCGAGCGGCAGGCCGCGTTCGACGCGGCCCAGGCCGCGGGCTTCACGCCGTCCGCGACGCTCGATCGCATCCGCGGCCGGCAGGTCTGGATCGACCACGGCGACGACATCGTGACGCGCTACGCACACCTCTCGGCGGTCGCGCCGCTGCGCACCGGCGACGTCCTGACGCAGGGCCAGGTCATCGGCGCGGTCGGGAGCTCCGGATATCCGGAAGGCGGCCCGCACCTGCACTTCGAGATCCGCATCGGCGAGGACTTCTACGGCGACGGGCTGCCGCTCCCCCAGCTCCGTTACGCCCTTCTTACAGCCTTCAAATAGTCGCCGCTCGCGGGCGTGCGTATACCTGACCTGTGCTCGCGCACGCGGTCGCGCTGTCGCCGGAACGTCGCATCGTCCTCAGCGCAGCCGTCCTGCTGCTGCTCGCGATCGTCGGGCTCGCGCTCGTCGCGGGCATCTCCGCCCTCGCGGTCGATCCGGCGATGGCGGGCACCTGAGGAGGCGGCTAGGCCGGCGAGTTCGCCGGATCGTGGATCACGCGGCGTTGCTGTTGGCGAAGAACAGCACGAGGAACGAGATCGCATTGACGGTCCCATGCGCGAGCGCGTTCGTCCAGAGGCTGTGCCGCTTCTCGTAGAGCCACGCGAGGCCGAGCCCGAGCGCGAACACCGGCAGCCACGCCGCGATCTCGTGCGCGACGGCGAACAGCGTGCTCGAGAGCACCGCGGCGTAGGCGAAGCGCATGCGCTGCCGGAGCAGCGCGAACAGGACCGCACGGAAGAACAGCTCCTCCACGACCGCGACGACACCGCCGCCGAAGACGAGGTCGATGACGAGGCCCTGCACCGAGCGATGCGACGCGGCCGCGACGATCAGCGACTGCGGGTGCGCCCCCACGACCGCTGCCTGGGCGTTCGCCACGAGCACCGAGAAGAGCCACAGCGCGGCGCCGGCGCCGATGCCCGCGCGTGCGACGGCCGGCGCGGCCAGGCCGAGGGCGGCCGGCCGGACCTTCGGCCAGAGGCGCAGCAGCGCAACGAGAACGACGGCGAGGGTGACGTCCTGGGACAGCGTGAGGATCGCGATCTGTTCGGGGGTGAGCTGGTCGAGATGCCCGAGCGGGATGGCGAACGCGCGGCCGGCGACGATGACGGCGACGTTGGCGATGAGGAACGCGGCGACGGCGCTGAGCAGGACCGGCCAGAAGCGCCAGCGCGGCGGAGCCGCGGGGGTGGTCTGGTCGGGCTCTAGCGGAGCCCGGTCCTGCGTGCGCGGAGGGCCGCCTCGAGGACGACCTCGCTGAATTCGGAGGCGAGCGGGCGAGGGGTGCGGGTGAAGACGCCGATCTCGGCGACGTCCTCCGGGATCTCGTAGGCCCACGGGACGTGCCGGGCCTCGCACATGTAGACGTAGGAGGTGGAGGGCTTCGGATCGGTGGAGCGGATCGCGCCGAGGAGATCGAGGCGGGAGGCGACGATGCGGGCGGAGTCCCAGAGCTCACGTTTCGCGACCTCGAGGATCGTTTCCCCGGATCGTCGGGTGCTGGTCGGGAACTGCCAGCCCGTCCCCTGCTCCTTGCGGACCCAGACCGTCAGATCGCCGTAGAACGGGATGACCACTGCGAGCTGGGCCGACGCGGGCGGGAACTCCCTGAAGGCATTGTCTCGTCTCGAGACGAAGGTCGTATCCGCCATCGACCGTGAACATACGTCCGTCCGGAAGTGACCGTCAAGAGCACAGCAGTGTCCGTTCAGCGTGCGGCTGTCCGCTGCAACGCCTCGGCGACCACGAAGGGATCGGCCGAAACGACGCTCGCGGCAAAGAGCTCCATTGACCCGATATCGCACGTGCGGCTGCCTGGGTCTCCGCGGTCGACCAAGCGGGCGACCGTGGGAAAGCGTGTCCAGTCGGTGCCATCCGCGGCCAGAGGCGGCGTGTAGAGCGCCATGTTGTGGGCCACGACCCCGACGCTCCGCAGGGCCGCGAGCGCCTGCGCCAGCGCCGGCGCGATCGCGCTCGCATCCCCGCCGGGCCGGCCGAGGACCACGACCTCGCGCTCTTTCACCGGCGTGAGCGTTGCGAAGGCGCGGCCACCCTTGACGGCGACACCCAGGCCGAGGGCCTCGTGGACGAGCCAGAGGTCGTCGAAGTAGTCGCGGCCGTGCGCCGCGGCGTACGCGAGCGCGGCGCGGCGCAGCCGCTCGACCTTCGGATAGTGCATGCCGTGCGTCGTCGTCATCTGCATGTGGCCGTGCACGATCGAGCCACCCGCGCGCCAGAGGCAGTTCCACATGAGGAACCAGTACGGCGCTCCGGGATCACGTGCGAACGCGGCCTCGGCCCACCGCCGCGCGGTCTCCAGGTGATCGGCGATGGTCGGCCCGTCCATCGGGGCGAGCGGATCGTGGACGTTGAACACGAGCACGCCGTGATAGCCGTCGTACTTCGCCACGTTCGACGCGGTCACGCCGTGCGCGCCCGCGATGCGACCGAAGTCGTCGGCCGGCGTGCCGGTCTCGACGTGGCAGAACGGATCGTTCTCGGTCGACTTGATCGTCTCGGCCACCTCGGCGCCGCTCTTCTCGGGCACGGCCATCGGCCGCCTGGCCCGCAGGTCGTTGAACAGCGCGCCCTCGAGCGTCACGCGGTCGGTGACGCGGACGATGCGCTGCGCTTCCACCGCCTCGACCGACCCGAACTGCTTCTCGATCCAGGGCCGCATCGCGTCGGGTGGGACGAGCGTGCCGGTGCTCGTGCTCACGGCATAGATCCGCTCGGCCGCCGCGCGCGCTTCGCTCGGCAGCGCGGCGATGCGCTCCTCGAGCGTGGTGATGCTCACGCGCGGTGGCGCCGCTGCGCGAGCTTGTAGACGTCGAGGTACAGCGCCGCGGACGCGGTCCACGAGTGGTCCTCCCGCATCGCGCGACCGCGCAACGCGCTCCACGCGTCACCGCCGCGGCGGAACGCGCGCAGCGCCCGGGCGAGTGCCCCCGAGAATGCGGCCCTGTCGTACTGCGTGAACGCGAACCCGTTGCCGTCGCGGGGGTGTTCGTCCGCGTCGCGGACCGTGTCGGCGAGGCCGCCGACGGCGCGCACGACAGGCACCGTCCCGTAGCGGAGCGAGATGAGCTGGCCAAGGCCGCACGGCTCGAAACGCGACGGCATGAGGAACAGATCCGAGCCGGCGTAGATCCGCTGGGCGAGCGCCGCGTCGAAGCCGAGCGTGAGGAAGAGCCGAGACGGGTAGCGGTCGCGCAGCCTGCGCCAGCGCTCCTCGTAGGCGGGATCGCCGGTGCCGAGCACGACGAGCTGAGCGCCGCCCTCGAGCAGGTCCGGCGCGACCGCGGTGAGAAGATCGATGCCCTTCTGCTCGACAAGGCGGCCGATGACGCCGAGCACCGGCGTCTCCGGATCGACGCGCAGCCCGCCCTCGGTCTGCAGCGCGGCCTTGCACGCGGCCTTGCCACGGGGGTCGGCGGCCGAGTACGTCTTCGCGATATGCGGATCCGAGGCCGGATCGAAGAGCGCGGTATCGATGCCGTTCACGATCCCGCGCACGTCGGCCTTGCGCAGGCGTAGCAGGGCGTCGAGGCCCTCGCCGAATTCGGGCGTGAGGATCTCCTTCGCGTAGCGCGGGCTCACCGTGCTCACGATGTCCGCGCGCGCGATCGCGCGGGCCATCGGGTTGAGCTCGCCCGCGGTCTCGGGCGCCACCCGGGTCTTCGGGAGGCCGACGGGCGCGAGCACGTCCGCGGACGTCTGCCCCTGGTACGCGAGGTTGTGGATCGTGAACACCGTCGCGGCCTTGCGGACGATCATCGGGACGAGGAGCGCGGCGTGCCAGTCGTGCGCATGCACGACGTCGGCGGGCTCGTCGGCCAGCGCGGTCGCGACCGACCGGCAAAAGAAGGCGTAGCGCTTCGCATCGTCCGGCGCGCCGTACACCTTGTCGCGGCTGATGCGCTTGTTCGCGACGAACACGACACGCACGCCATCGCGGACGATCTCGGGATAGGCGACCCGCACGTGGGACGCGCCGTACGGCACCGAACGCTCGCTGCCCTCGGCGGGGATGCCCCACTTCTCGCGATCGATCGTGCCGTGCAAGGGGACGTAGAGCGTGACGTCGCAGCCAAGCCGCGTGAGTGCCTGGGGCAGGGAGCCGGCGACGTCGGCGAGCCCGCCGACCTTCGCGAAGGGCGCGGCTTCGGCGGCGGCGAAGGCGACCCGGAGCGGCTGCACCACCGGCAGATTGTCAGCAGTTCGTAAGAACGGCGCATCTGAGCCCCGTCAGACGCAACGCGGACGCCCCCGTGCGTTATCCCAAATGGAGTTTCGGAGGTGGGTGCGATGACCAAGAACAAGCTGGCCCTCGCCGTCGCGGCGGGTGCCTTCACCACGACAGTGATCGGCGGCGTCGCCGTGGCGGGCTTCCAGCCGTTCGGCCCCGGCGAGACCGGCGAAAGCGCCCTGCCTCAGCCGGCGGCGGCTCTCGCCGAGCGCGACAAGCCGAAGGACACGCTCAAGGCCACGCTCGATGCCCTGGTCGCCAAGGGGACGATCAACCAGGCGCAGGAGGACGCGATCCTGCAGGCGGTGAAGGACGCCGCGCCGAAGCCGGCCACCAAGCCGAGCGGCCCGAGCACCAAGTCATTCGTCGGCGACCTCATGAAGGCCACGACCGACTACCTCGGTATCGACGCCAAGACGCTCCTCGGTGAGCTGCGCAACCGCAAGAGCATCGCGGAGGTCGCGAACGGTCTGTCGGCGCAGGGCAAGAGCGCGAAGGGTCTCACCGACACGCTCGTGAACGCCGCGAACGCGAAGGTCGATCAGGCCGTCGCCGCGAACAAGCTCACCGCGGATCAGGCCGCGACACTGAAGCCGAAGATCGCGACCGAGATCGGCTCCTTCGTGGACCGCTCGTTCAAGCACGTCGCGCCGCTTCCCAAGACGCCCGTGAAGCCGACGCCGACGCCGAAGTCCTGACGCACTGAACCCGCGAGCGCCGACCCGCTGCGGTCGGCGCTCGCGGTATCCGAACGGTCTCCGTCACCGATCCGTCCGTCCTAGGACCGCGCTTTTCGCCTCGTAGTAACGCGCATGCTCGTGCCCCGTTGGAATCGCAGACCGACGCGACGCAGCGAGGGAACACGATGGGGAACCCGATCACCAACGCATTCGATCGCAAGACCGGCGGTATCGTAGGCATCCCTGGCGTGGAAAGAACACGCCGGGCGACGGAGCTGGCAGTGGATCGTGTGCTCGATCAGCGATACCGGATCCTGGAACCGATCGGCGCCGGCGGATCCTCGCAGGTCTATCTCGCACAGGACACCGCGCTCGGCCGCGAGGTCGCGATCAAGGTGCTCGACCCGCAGGCGGCGGCCGACAGCACCCTCCGGAAGCTGTTCGTAAAGGAAGCGCGCGCCCTCGCGCAGCTCTCTCACCCGCACATCGTCGGTGTCTTCGACGTTGGCGAGGTCGATGGGCTTCCGTTCATCGTCATGGAGTACGTCGCGGGCTCGTCGCTGAAGCAGCGCATCGAGCGGTCCGGCGCGCTGCCGCTCGCCGACGCGGTGCGCTTGGCCGACGGGATCGCCGCCGGGCTCGCGTTCGCGCATTCGCGCGGGATCATCCACGCGGACCTCAAGCCGTCGAACATCCTGCTCGACCTGAACGACAAGCCGAAGATCTGCGACTTCGGGATCGCCCGCACGCCGGCCGAGGACTCCACCTCACCGCAGCTCTTCGCGACCGCGCTCTACGTCGCGCCGGAGCGCGTCGAGGGGCGACCGGCATCCGTCGCGTCGGATGTCTACGGCCTCGGTCTCGTGCTGTACGAGATGCTCGTCGGCAAGCCCCCGTTCACGAGCGGCAACGCCGCGGTCCTCCTGCGCGATCACGTGGTCCGGCCTCCGGTGCCGCCGAGCCACCTCCGTCCATCGCTCCCGAAGGACGTCGACTCGATCGTGCTGAAGGCGCTCGCGAAGGACCCGGGCCTTCGCTATCACAAGGCCACCGAGGTCGGTGACGCGCTGACGAACGCACTGCATTCGCAGACCGCGGCCACCACGCAGCACCGCGGGTTCGACGAGTACGCACCGAACGTGATGACCGAGCCGCTCCGCGGCTTCGTTCCGACCGTCGCGCAGAGCCCCGTTGTCGCGATGCTCACCGCGCACGGCCAACCCATCCGCCGGGCGTTCTACGGCGCCCTCGCGGCGCTGCCGCTCTTCGGGCTCACCATCCTCGCGGGCTTCGGCTTCCTCCCGGCGCTCGTCATGGCGAGCGTCGTGCTCGTCGCCGGCTTCGCGGGGCAGCTGGGGCTCGCGATCACGATCGGCTGGATCCTCGAGACCGCGATGCTCTTCCTGTTCGTGCCGGGCATCGCGGTCCTGTGGGCGATCATGGGCCTCTGGGTCTGGCTCCGCGACGTCTCGAGCGAGCGCACAGCGCTCGCGATCGCGATGCCGGTCACCGCCCCGTTCGGTCTCGCGCCCGCGCTCGTGCTCGCGGCATCCGCGATCCACGGTCTCGGCGGCGTCGTGACGGTCCTCTGGGGCGCGGCGATGACGATCATCTTCGCGGTCGCCTCCGGGCAGCAGGCCCTCGGGGCGTTCGTGCAGACCGGGCTTTCGTTCCAACAGGAGACGCTCTTCAGCCCGGCGCGCGCCGCGGAGATGAAGGGCGCGCTGCTGAACGCGCTGCAGGGCAACAACCCGGATCGGCTCGGCGCGCTGTTCACGCTGCTCGATCCGACCGTGGTGATCGGACAGATCACCGGCATCGTGTCGCGCCTGAGCGGCGCGGACGTGACGTGGATCGGGACGGTGCTCGCGTGGGTCATCGCGGCGCTCGTCGTGTGGACGGTGAGCCGGCTGCTCCGATCGTTCTTCGCGGCGCTCATGCGGCGCACGCAGAACTGGTTCGGCCTCTACATCTTCGCGACGTTCACCGGTGTCGGCACGGGCGCGGCGGTGCTGTACATGCTCTTCGTCACCTGGGCGCCGCTCTCAGGATCGCCGGGCCGGCCGTCCGACGGGATCCTCTTCGTCTCGGCCTTCACCGGCGCGGTCCTCGCGATCGCGGCGAGCGTCGTGATCAGCGCGACCGAGCAGCCTGAGACCGAAGACGAGCCGCTGCCGGCGATGGCCGGCCGGCACGCGACGGTCCGCTAGCAGCTAGGCCGGCTCGCGCCTCCGGCGCGGGCCGACACGGCGGTGCGCGAGCGTGGCGATCGTCTCGACCAACCGGCGCGACGCGGACCGATTTTTTGCTGATTTCCATTGACTTTCGGGCGTTTTCATGCTAGAACAGATGTTCTAGCGAGGTCCGAGATGGCGCGGAGATGGAACCGCAGCCGAGGCCCCAGGTGCAGACGTGAGCTCCGATCTCCGGACGTGCGCGCGTTGCCATGTCGCGAAGCCGCTCAGCGAGTTTGCCGTGAAGAAAAAGGAGCGCGGGACGCTGCGCTCGTATTGCCGTTCCTGCCTCAGCGAGTACGGAAAGGAGCACTACCGCAAGAACCTCGCGGCGTATCTGAGCCGGCGGCGGTCGCGGAAGTCGTCGGACCGTCCGGCACGGAGCTTTGTGGCGGAATTTCTGAAGACGCACCCCTGCGTCGACTGCGGGGAGGCGGATGCCGTCGTCTTGGAATTCGATCACCGGGATCGCACCACGAAGAGGGATGACGTCGGTCGCCTCATGCACACGGCAAGGCTCGCGATCGTGATCGCCGAGATGGAGAAGTGCGATGTCCGATGCGGCAACTGCCACCGCATCCGAACGGCCAATCAGTTCGGGTCATATCGGCTCGGGGAGGCCGTGCTTGCGTACTGCATCTGACGGGGTATTGCGTTGCTCGATGTGCGGTCGCGTACGGTCAGCGAGCGAGTTCTCGTTCTCGGACCAAGCGCGGGGAGCCCTCAACTCGAACTGTCGCGAGTGCCAAGCGGCCTACAGACGGGCGCACTATGTCGCGAACAAGGCCGAGTACGTCAGGCGTGCGATCGCACAGATCCAACGGCACCGTGAGGAGAACCGCCGGCAGGTCTTGGTGTACCTGGCAACGCATCCCTGCGTCGACTGCGGCAACAAGAATGTGGTCGTGTTGGAGTTCGATCATAGGGATCGCTCGCTGAAGCTCTGGGATGTCGGTCGCATGATGAACACGAAGCGATGGCCGCGCGTGCTTGCCGAGATCGAGAAATGTGACGTCCGCTGCGTCAATTGTCATCGGCGGAAAACAGCCCAAGAGTTCCGCTGGGCCAAGTCGCCCGCAAGAAGAGTCGAATAGCGCGCGCGATAGAATCTGAGGATCTTCGCGGGTGTGTTGTAGTGGAAGCAAACGGCATTCCCAATGCCGGAGCGCGGGTTCGAGTTCCCGCCACCCGCTCAAGTTTCAAAACCGCTGAGTAGTCTCTGAGGCGATGCCCTCCCCTTCCGGCTGGCGCCGCATGCTCACCCTCTTCACCCTCGCCTCGTTCATCGAGGTCATCGCCTACGGCCAGCTCGCCGCATTCACCCCGCTCCATCTGCCGACGATCGGCGTCGCCCCCGACGACGTGCCCATCGCCGTCGGCCTGATCACCGTCGGGGCCAACGTCATCGGTCTGCTGTTCCTCCCGTTCTGGGGCGTGCTCGCCGATCGCTACGGTCGCAAGCCGCTGATCATCCGATCGTTCGTCGCGACCGGCAGCGGCCTCGCGATCGCCGCGTTCGCGCGCAACGTCTGGATGTTCACGTTCGCCCGCGGCCTCACCGCGCTCAACCTCGGCAACAGCGGGCTGATGATGACGACGCTGCAGGAGTCCGCTCCCGCGGCACGCCTCGGCTTCGCGTTCGGCGTCGTGAACGGCGCGGGCCCGCTCGGCGCGTTCATCGGCCCGCTCGTCGGCGGCCCGCTCGTCGATCGCTACGGCTTCAACGTGGTCCTCGCGATCGACGCGATCCTGCTCGCGCTCGTCGTCGCCGGACTCACCATCGGGTACCGCGACGCGTTCGTGCCGCCGATCGCGCATCCGCCGATCTTCCGCTCCGCGTTCGACGGGCTGGCGCTCATCTGGCGCTCGCCCCGGCTGCGCGCGCTGTTCCCGGCGCTCCTCATCCTGTTCGCGGGCTGGTTGCTGACGTTCGCCTATGTGCCGATCGTCGTCCAGCGGATCCACGGCGACGACGGCGTGGCGACGGCTGTCGGCATCACGCTCGGTGCCAGCGGGCTCGTCACGCTCGTCGCGTCGCCGGCGATCGGCGCGCTCGCCGATCGGTTCGGGCACTGGCGCACCCTCTACGTCGCGGCCGTGATCGACGGCGCGCTCTGGCTCCTGCCGTGGGTCGCGCGGGACTACTGGCCGTTCGTCATCGCATTCGCGATCGTGAGCGGCCTCGGCAGCGGCGTGTTCAGCCTCAGCTTCAACGTGCTGGCGTCATCCACGACGGATGCGACCCGCGCGCGAGTGATGACGTTCGCGTACCTCCCGCTCAACCTCGCGTTCATCGTCGGCCCGGGGATCGGTACGTTCATCGTCAGCCGGGACCCGTTCCTCATCTTCCCCGCCGCGATGGTGTTCACGCTCGCCGGCGTACCCCTGCTCGCCGCCGCAGCTCGCCGTCCGCTCGGCTAGTCGAACCCGTACGTGTACCGATGGCGGACCTGGATGAGGTACGTCACTCGATCCTGCTTGCCCCACACGACCATCTGGCGATCCGCGGCCTCCCGGCCGTCGTAGCGGACGCCGAGCGCGTGGATGTCGCGCAGCGCCTCGTCGTTGAACGCGACCGCCTTCGCGACGCCATCGAGCCGCACGTAGCGCTCGGCCTCGCCGACCAGGATCGACACGCGTGGATCGGCCTCGAGATTGCGCGCCTTCGCGCGCTCCTGCGTCGTGTTCACGATGAGCTCGTCGCCGCGGCGGTCGTACCAGACCACGGTCAGGTGCGGTGATGTGTCCGGATTCACCGTCCCCATGACCGCGAACCGCGGGACGTCGAGGAAGGCGCGCACGTCCTCACCCAGCTTCACATCGCAACCGTAGCGCGCATCCCGCGCTGACCCGCTCGTCCGGGCGGCGCCGTCGGTATGACGAATACCGAACGACCCGCCGATGCGCAATCATTGACCGCATGAGCGTTGGTCTGGCGATCGCCGTCGCGGCGTTTCCGGCCTTCATCGCGAGCGCGGTCGAGTTCGTCGAGGCGCTCACCATCGTGCTCGCCGTCGGCGTCACGCGCGGCTGGCGCGCCCCGCTCTACGGGACGCTGGCCGCGATCGGGACGCTCGCCGTGATCGTCGCGCTCCTCGGCGTGACCCTCGCGACCGTCGTCCCGGAGCAGGCGCTGAAGATGTTCGTCGGCTCGCTGCTGCTGCTCTTCGGCCTGCGCTGGCTCCGGAAGGCGATCCTTCGCTTCGCGGGCATCGTCGCGCAGCACGACGAGGAGCGCATCTTCCAGGAGGAGCTCCGTGCGCTGCGCGAGCAGGGGCTGAAGCGGACGAAGTTCGACAGCGTCGGCGCGGTCGTCGCGTACAAGGCGGTGCTCCTCGAGGGCACTGAGGTCGCGTTCATCGTCATCGCGTTCGGCGCGCATGGCGGCGCGGCGATGACCTCGGCGGTGATCGGCGCGATCGCCGCCGGCATCGTCGTCATCGCCATCGGCGCCGCGGTCCGCAGGCCGCTCACGATGGTCCCCGAGAACTGGATGAAGTTCGGGGTCGGCGCGATGCTCTCGTCCTTCGGTGTCTTCTGGTTCGCCGAGGGCCTGGGCGTGACGTGGCCGGGGGACGCGCTCTCACTGTTCCCGATCCTCGGGATCTTCCTCGTCACGAGCTGGCTCGCGGCGCGCATGCTCCGAGCGATGCTGCCCGACGGCGCCGAGATCGCCGGACGGAACATCTGATGCTGCGCGCGGTCTGGGAGACCCTCTTCGGGCTCGTCGTGGACGACGGCTCTCTCGCGATCGGCATCGTGATCGCGCTCGCGATCGCGTGGGTCGCGGCGCGATCGATCGGCGACGCGACCGGCTGGCTCCTCCTGGTGATGCTCATCGGGCTGGTCGTGGCCAACCTCTACGCCGCTGGACGCAAGGCCCGCCGGCACCTCGCGATCTAGCGCACCGCCGGCGCGGCCTCGTCGCGATGCGAGCGGTATCGCACGATCTCGGGGATCCATGCCGCGACCGCGACGACCGACGCGACGCACGCGAGCCCACCCGTCACGACCGACCCGATCGGTGACCAGAGCGCGACCGCGCCCGACTCGAACTGCCCGAGGTACGGACCGCCGGCGACGAACATGATGTTGATCGCGTTCAATCGCCCGCGGAGGGCGTCGGGGACGACCAGCTGCAGGATCGTGCTGCGGAAGATCGAGCTGACGACGTCGGCGCCGTTCGCGATCGCCAGCAGCACGAGCGCGAGCGGGAACATCCCCTCGTCGAGGACGCCGAACGCGGCGATCGCGAGTCCCCACACGGTCACGGCGATGAGGACCGTCAACCCCTGGCGCTTCACGCGCGACGTCCAGCCGGACGCGACGGCGGCGACCAGCGCGCCGACACCCATCGAGGCGTAGAGCAGCCCGAGGCCCTCCGGGCCGACGTGGAAGACGCGCTCGGCGTAGTACGGGAACAGCGCGCGAGGCGAGCCGAAGAACGTCGCGAGGAAATCGAGGGCCATCGTCGCCAGGAGGATGCGCGTGACGGTCAGGTAGCGCAGGCCCTCGACGAGGGACCGCACGACCGGCTGGCGAGGCGTCGGGACGCGCGGCGGCGTGCGCATGCGCCAGACCGCGACGAACGCCGCGGCGAACGACGCGACGTCGATCCAGTACGCGACCGCGATGCTCCAGCGCGCGATGACGAGGCCCGCGAGCAGCGAGCCGAACACGATCGACAGCTGGAAGACCGTCTGGTTCAGGGCCATCGCGGCCTGGATGTGGCGGCGCTCGACGAGCGTCGGTGCGAGCGACGCCCGCGTCGGGCTGTCGAGCGCGGAGAAGCACGCGCCGGCGGCCGTGAGGACGTACAAGAGTGGCACCGACGCGAGCTCGAGCTGCGTCGCGATGGCGAGCGAAAGCGACACGGCGGCGAGGCCGACCTGGGTGATGAGCAGCAGCCGCCGCCGGTCCACCGCGTCGGCGATCACGCCCGCGAAGAGCGAGAGCAGGAGCAGCGGTACGGCCTGGAACAGGCCGATGAGCCCGACCGCGAACGAGGAGCCGGTGAGCACGAAGACCTGGTACGGGAGCGCGACCAGCCGCAGCTGGCTGCCGCTCATCGACACGAGCTGACCGAGCCACAACAGGCGGTACGCCGGCGATGCGCGGAGCGGCGTGAGGTCCGGGAGGAGGAATCGCCACCAGCGCATCAGCGGCGCTTGAGCTCGAAGATGATCTCGCCGTCGATGAGGTCGCCCGTGCGCAGGAATCCGAGCTTCTCGTTCACGCGGAGCGACGCCGCGTTGTCCGGCGTGACGCCCGAGATGAAGTGGCGGACGCCGTGCTCGCGCGCGGCCCAGTCCATCATCGCCTGCGCGACCTCGGTCGCGAATCCGCGGCCGCGATATGCGCTGAACACGGTGTACCCGGTCTCCGCGGCGCCGGGCGCGCCGAGGTCGTTCACGCCGGGTGGGCCGTGGAAGTTCGCGAAGCCCACCATGACGCGTTCGGGCTCGCGCAGGACGATCGCGCGGAGCGACCACGGGAGCCATGCGGGCCGCTCCTGGACCTGGGCGCGCCGGAGGCGCACGAGGCCGAGGTCGTTTCCGGGGAACGCGTCCGGGACCGCGAAGTCAGCGAGCCGGCGCGTTGCCTCGCGGTCCCCCGCGACGAGGGCATCGAGCAGCGCGGGTGAGAGCGAGACGAGATCCAGGCGGCGCGAGCGGATCGGGTCGATCAGCGAACGTTAGAGGTAGCGGCGGAAGTGCTCCGCCGCGAGCCGCGAGACCTCCTCGATCGCGCCCGGCTCCTCGAACAGATGTGTGGCGCCCGGAACGATCACCAGCTCCGTCGGCGCGTGCATCCGCGCCATCGCGAGCCGGTTGAGCTCGAGCACCTCGGGGTCGCGCCCGCCGACGATGAGCAGCGTCGGCGCGACGACCCGCCCGAGGGCGTCGCCCGCGAGGTCGGGCCGGCCGCCGCGGGACACGATGGCGCGGACCGCCGGACGCTCCGCTGCGGCGACGAGCGCGGCCGCGGCGCCGGTGCTCGCGCCGAAGTAGCCGATCGGCAGCTCACCCGCGCGCGGGTCGGACGCGAGCGCATCGGTCACGGACACGAGACGCCGACCCAGCAGCGCGATATCGAAGCGGAACGCGCGGGTCCACTGATCCTCTTTCTCCTCGTCCGCCGTCAGCAGGTCGAAGAGCAGCGTCGCGAAGCCTTCCGCATTGAGCGACTCCGCGACGCGTTTGTTGCGCGAGCTGTGCCGCGAGCTCCCGCTGCCGTGAGCGAAGATGACGACGCCGCGGGCGGTATCGGGGACGACGAGGTCGCCCTCGATCGCGCCGTCAGTGACCTGCAGCCGCACCGCGCGTCCTCGTCATGCGAGCGCGGACCTCATCGTCCTCGACCTGGCCGAAGTCCTCGTAGTAGAGGCCCACGGCCCGGAAGTTGTCGAGCTCGCCGAGGCAGATGACGTCATCGACCTCGCGGCGGAGCTGCTCCGCCGTCTCCCGCGCGCAGACCGGCACCGCGACGATGACGCGCTTCGGACCCTGCGCCTTCACCGACCGCGCGGCGGCGGTCGCCGTGGCGCCGGTCGCGAGCCCGTCGTCGACGAGCACCGCTGTGCGCCCGCGCAGCGGTACCGGGTCGGCGCCGCCGCGGTAGCGGCGCGCGAGCTCCTCGAGCTTCGCACCCTCGCGGGCCGCAGCTGCCTCGATCTCGCGGTCGTCGAGCCCCGCGGCGCGCACGACGTCATCGCGCAGGACGACGACACCGGGCGCCACCGCGCCGAACGCGAGCTCGGGCTGCCAGGGCACGCCAAGCTTCCGCGCGACGATGACGTCGAGCGGCGCGCCGAGGGCGTCGGCCACCTCCGACGCGACGACGACGCCCCCGCGCGGCAGCCCGAGCACGACCGGGTCGTCGAGCCCCTCGTCGCGTAGCCGTTCGCCGAGCGACCGACCGGCCTGGATGCGATCGCGAAATGCCATGCGACCGTCACACCGCAGAGCGCATGCCCGGTCCATGAGACCGGTGCCTGGCGCGGCACCATCGAGGGTGGCGGGTCGAGGAGCCGGGTCGCGCTCGCTAGCGATCCTTCGGGTCATCTGGATCCATCCGGCGGTCGAGGTGGATCCAGATGGCCCGCGCGTACCGGAAGCAGAGCGGCGCGAGCGGCAAGAATGACAGGCTCGTGAGGAGCAGCACCCACTCCAGCGACCACCGCGTCAGCCAGAGCAGCGCGAAGAAGATGACGCCGACGAGCACGATCGCGATCCCGTAGCTGAGCGCCATCGCGCCGACGAAGTAGCCGTGCTCGCGCTCGTAGTACAGGCCGCACTCCTCGCAGCGCTCGGGCATCGAGATCGCGCCGTTGAACAGGCGGCCGCGATGGCAGCGCGGGCAGCGAAGCCGGAGGATCGAGCGGAGCATCAGCTCCGCTTCGCGGCTCCGAAGAGGCCGAGGAAGGTCGCCTCCGCGACGGCCACGTTCTCGAACTCGCCCAGGTGCAGGCTCTCGTTCTCCGAGTGCGCGTTCGACTCGGGATCCTCGACGCCCGTGACGAGGAGCTCGGCACCAGGGAACGCGCGCGCGAAGTCGGAGAGGAACGGGATGCTGCCGCCCTGGCCGATGTCGATCGTCTCGCGGCCCCACGCCGCACCGAGCGCCTCCGTCAGGGCGACATACGCGGGGCCGCTCGTCGACGCGGTGAATGCCTCGCCGGTGGGACCGCGAGTGATCTTCAACTCCGCGCCCCACGGCGCGCTCGCCTCGAGGTGCTTCACGAGCGCATCCTGCGCGGCCTTCGCATCCTGGCCCGGCGGCACGCGCATCGAGATGCGCGCCTTCGCGACCGGCCACAGGGTGTTCGACGCCTCGCTGACCGGCGTCGCGTCCAACCCGATGATCGACAGCGACGGCTTGCGCCAGAGGCGCGAGGTAAGCGAACCGTCTCCGATGAGCTTCACCGACGGCCGGGTCCCGACCCAGCCGCGGAGCTCGTCCTCGGTGAGATCGAGCGGGTCCGCTTCATCGACCTTGAGCCCCTTCACCGCGACGCGGCCCTGATCGTCGTGCAGCGACGCGAGCAGCCGCGCCATCGCCATGAGCGCGTCGGGGACCGCACCGCCGTAGCCGCCGCTATGGACCGCGTGATCGCTCACGCGGACCTCCACGGTCACGAGGGCGTTGCCGCGCAGCGTCGTCGTGATCGCAGGCTGGCCGATCCGCCAGTTCGACGAGTCCGCGATGATCACGGCGTCGCAGCGCAGGGTGCCCTTTTCGGCGGCAAGGAAGTCCAAGAGGTGTGCGGACCCCGACTCCTCCTCGCCCTCGATGAACAGCGCGACGCCGCACGGCGGCTTGCCGCCGAACGCCCGCAGCGCGGCAAGGTGCGCGGCGATACCGGCCTTGTCGTCCGCGGCTCCGCGGCCATAGAGGCGGCCGCCGCGCTCGGTCGGCTCGAACGGGTCGGTCGTCCAGCGGTCGCGCGGTCCTGGTGGCTGCACGTCGTGATGCGCATAGAGCAGGACGGTCGGCGATCCCTTCGGTCCCTCGGCCCGGCCGACGACCGCGGGATGCGCACCTTCTTTCTCGACGACCCGCGCATCCACGCCCGCCGCCGCGAACAGCTCCGCGGTGAGCCTCGCGGTCTCGCGCACCGGCTCGGCCGGATATCCGGTCGCGCTCATCGACGGGATCCGCACGAGCCGCTCGAGCCCCTCGCGCACGTCGCCCATCGAGGCGCGCACCTTGGGACGGAGCTCGTCGGCGAGCTGCTTGGCGTTCACGGCCCGCGAAGTGTACGGACATAATCGCGCGCGCAGACCGGCGAAGTCAGCAGGCGCGGATGCCGCCACACCGACGGCCTCGCCCCGATGCGGCCGGCGATGTCGTCGAGGTACGGCAGAAGCTCGACGCGCATCTGGTCGTCACGCGCCGCGCGCGCTCGCGCGACGCGGGTCTCGATCTCGCGGCGCATCATGTCGGGCGGCGGCAGTGCGACGCGCCCGGCGAAGACCTCCGCGGCCCAGCGGGCCTGCAGCTCGGCGACAGGGAAGACCGGCCCCGACACCCGGGTCATCCCCACGAAGGCGAGGCCGTCGATCCCCGGCGGGAACACCAGGCGATACAGCGCGAGGGCCCCGTCGATCCGTTCCGGGACACCCTGCGGGAGGAACGGGAACTCCGACCGGTAGCCGGTCGCGAGGACGATCGCGTCGGCATCCGCGCGGGTCCCGTCCGCGAACCGGGCGCCGCGCTCGTCGAGGCCCACGAGCTCCGGCCGCAGCGTGACCCGCCGCGACGCGAGCGCGTCGAGGAAATCGGTGCCCTGCGTGCTCTTCAAGCTGACGCGATCGAGGACGAGTCCGCGGCGCGTGTACTCCCTTCGCACCACCCGGCGTGCGCTCCATCGGCGGATGGCCGCCGGCAGCATGCGGCTGAGGCGCGAGGCGCGGTGGTCGTACGGCCGCCCGCGATGATGACGCGGCACGAACGTCGGCATCTCGCGCACGGCGACCTGGACCGAGCGCGCGGTCCCCGAGAGCTCGACCGCGATATCGGAGCCGCTCGATCCGGCACCCGCGACGACGACGGCCTGCCCGGCGAACGGTGCGGGGCCGGCGTAGTCGGCGGCGTGCACGATCCTGCCGCGGAACGTCTCGCGGCCGGCGAGCTCGGGCACGTACCGCCGCCCATTGAGACCCGATGCCACCACGACCGCGTCGAACGGCTCACCGTCGACCGTCCAGCCCGCGCCGCTCGGACCGACCGCCGCGATGTCGCGGCCGAGCCGGATGCGCGCCCGCACCCCGGTCAGGTCGGCATAGCGCTCGAGATACGCGAGGACCGCCTCACGGCCGGGGTGATCGGGAAGATCGCCGTCGAACGGAAGGTCGGAGAACGCGGTCTTCTGCTTCGACGTGTTCGTCCGTAGCGATGGATAGGCGAGGCCGGTGTCCGGCCGCCAGATCCCGCCGATGTTGTTCGTTCGCTCGAAGACGATGGGCTCGAGCCCGGCCGCCACCAGCCAGCGGGCGCTCACCAGCCCCGCTGCGCCCGCCCCGATCACGGCCACCCGCTTGGTCACCGTGCGAGTATCGACCGATGACGACCTTCGACAGCGACGCAGCGCTCACGCTCCTCCAGACGGGCGAGCTGATCTTGCGGGGACGGATCGTCACCGCGTCGAATGCCAGCTTCCTCGGTACGGTCCGCGACGGCGACGTCGAGGCGTCCTGCGTGTACAAGCCGGTGCGCGGCGAGCGGCCGCTCGAGGATTTTCCCGACGCGACGCTCTGGAAGCGCGAGCGCGCGGCGTATCTCGTGTCCGAGGCGACCGGCTGGGGCATCGTGCCGCCAACGGTCACGCGCGACGACGGCCCCTTCGGCGCCGGCATGGTGCAGCTCTGGATCGACGTCGACGAGCAGGCCGACGTGTGGAAGATGGTCGGCGAGCCCGACCCGCGGCTGCGCCGGATCGCGCTGTTCGATGCCGTGGTGAACAACGCGGACCGCAAGGGCGGCCATCTGCTTCCCACGGCCGACGGCCACGTGTACGGCGTCGATCACGGCATCACCTTCGCGGCGGAGCCGAAGCTCCGCACGATCCTCTGGGACTGGCGCGGCGAGCCGATCGCCCCCGAAGAGCTCGACGTGCTGCGAGCGCTCCGCGTCGCCCTCGAAGGTCCGCTCTGTCAGCAGCTCGGTGCGCTCATCGCGCCCGCCGAGATGCACGCGCTGGAGCTGCGGCTCGAGCGGCTCATCCGCACGAAGGTCTTTCCGCAGCCGGACCCCTACCGGATGGCGGTGCCCTGGCCGCCGTTCTAATAAACCCTGAGAGCTTCGCTGGCTTCGCCTGCTCCGCTCTCTGGGGCCCTCTGTGCTGCGTCGGCACACCGGGGCTCGGCTGGGCGAAGCCCAGCCTCGCCTGTTTCGGCCGGCTTGGACCGGCTTGGGCCGGGTTAGGCCGGCTTAGGCCGCTGCGATCTCGGCGCGGAGCAGCTCGCGCACTTTGTCGGCGAGCGCTCCGACATCGAAGGGCTTGGCCATGACCTCGCGCGGTGCGCGTCCGCGGATCGTGCCGCGCGCGAGCTCGGGATTCGCGGTCACGAAGAGGACGGGGATGTTCGCGAGCGCCGGCTGATTCCGCACGAGGTCGTAGACGTCGATGCCGCTCGCTCCCGGCAGCTGCACGTCGAGGATCAGGAGCCGCGCGCCCGAATCGATCACCGCGTCGACGACCAGCGCGCCGTTCGACACGAGGACCGGGTCGATGCCGTCCGCGCGCAACGTCTCGGCGACGAGCGAGGCGATGTCGTCGTCGTCTTCGGCGACCACGACGGCCGGGCGCGCGCCGGTACCGCTCATTCGGGCATCCTCTTGCGGTGAGCGAGCTGCGGTTCGGGCTGGACTTCGGCACCTCCAACAGCGCCGTCGCCGTCGCCGACGAGAACGGCGTGCGCCTCCTGCCGATCGACCCGAGCGGCGGCGACACGCTGCCGAGCGTGCTGTACGTGCGTCGCGACGGCTCCGTGCAGATCGGTCATCCGGCGATCCGGTCGTTCCTCGCCGACAACCGCGCCCGCGGTCCGGTGCAGCGCGAGTACAGGCCGCTCGGCATCACGATGGTCTCGAGCAACCCGCGGCAGAAGACCGTGGAGGCGACCATCCTCGCCGACGTCTCATCGCCGGGGCGGTTCTTCCAATCACTGAAGACCTTCCTCGGCGATCCGCTGCTGTCGAGCACGAACGTGTTCGGCGACGAGCGCGGCCTCGAGGAGCTCATCGCGATGATCCTCAACGGGATCTTCGAGCGCGTGGCGGAGCTCACCGGCACCCGACCGACGTCCGCGACGGTCGGCCGTCCGGTCGAGTTCGTGGGAGGCGCCGAGGTCGAGGAGCGTGCACGGACCCGTCTTGAGCAAGCCGCGCGCCTGGCCGGACTGCGCGACGTCCGCTTCGTGGAAGAACCGGTGGCCGCGGCCCTCGCGGCCGACGTGCCGGCGGGCCTCACGCTGGTCTTCGACTTCGGCGGCGGCACGCTCGACCTCTGTGTAACGCGCCGTGACAAAGGCGAGATCGCGGTGCTCGGGACCGCGGGCGTCGACGTCGCCGGCGATCGGTTCACGCAGCTGCTCATCGATCAGCTCGTCGCGCCACACCTCGGCGCGGAGAAGGCCTGGGGACCCAAGGGGCTCATCCTTCCCCGCTTCATCACGTCCGCCATCGGCGATTGGCGTGCGCTGTCGGCGCTGAACGAGAAGCCGATCCTCGAGGCCCTCGATGACCTGCAGTCGCTGGGCGCGCCGAAGCGCGAGCTCGCGGCGCTGCGCAGCGCGATCGAGCTGCAGCTCGGGTACGAGATCTTCTCGGCGGTGGACACGACGAAGATCGAGCTCTCCGCGGTCCAGCTCGCGCTCTTGAGCTTTCACCGCGGCGCGGTCGACATCGATCAGCAGGCGTCACGGCGCGCGTTCGAGGTCGCGATCGCGCCGCTGCTCGCGCGCGTCGATGCCGCGATCACGACGGTGCTCGAGCGGAGCGGGGTGCACGCGGACGAGATCATCGAGATCGTCTGCACCGGTGGATCGAGCGCGATCCCGGCCGCGCGCTCGCTCCTCCGCAAGCGGTTCGTGAACGCGACGCTCCGCGATGCGGCCGCGCACACCACGGTCGCCGCGGGTCTCGCGCGCGCCTAGCGCGGCACGTACGAGGCGCAGAGCATGCCGAAGTACGTGGGCGCCTCGTAGCTCAGGAGCTCGCCCGTCCACCGATCGCCGAGCGCGCCGTGCAGCATCAGCATCTGCCAGTAGCTGTCGGCCTTTCCCTCCACCGGCAGCGCGGGATCCATGCGCAGGAGCGCGCCGAGGTCGTCCTGCTTCACGATCGCGACGACCCGCTCGTCGAACTCGCGTGACTTCGGCGTGAAGCCGTACGGGCCATTCGCGTCATGGCCGTGGCCGTGGTCGCAGCTCGCGATGAGCGCGACGCGCTTGCCTGATGCCTCGGCCGCGCGCGCGATGGCGCGGCCGGCCGCGACGTGACGCTCGTACGGGAGGTCGCGCGCCGGCGCGACGACGACCGCGGGCACGGGCGGGGTCGCGCGCCCGCCCATGAACCAGAGCGGGACGAGCACGGCCCAGTCCATCGGGAACGTCGCGGCGGCCTGGTCGTTCGCCCCATAGCTGACGCCGACGACCGGGATGCCCTCGACGGCAATGGCGTCGCGGACCGCCGTCGCGAGTCCGCGATCGACCGGCGTGCGGAGCGCGATCTGCGGGCTGCCCTCGAGGGCGCCCGCGATCGTCCCAGACGTGATGACCGCCATCGCGCCCTCGACGTGGATGTTGTGCGGCGTCAGGACCACCACGACGTCCGCCGCCGCGCGATCGAAGCGCCGTCCGAGCTCTTCCATGCCGCGACGTGTGGCGGCAGCGAGATCGCGCCGCTCCGGTGGGCAGGCCTCAGCGATCGCGATGCCGCCATGCGGGGCGATGCACCCGAAGACCAGTCCCACGCCTCGCAGACTAGCGAGCGCGTTGGCGGACCCGGCGGGCCTCGAGCTTTCCCTCGGCCGGCCGTACCTCGTACGCCGGCTGGTCGAACGTCGCCGGCCCGGCCACGACGGTCCCGTCGGCGAGCCTGAACCGCGAGCCATGACAGGCGCACTGGATGGTGTCGCCGACGATCGTCCCATCCGAGAGCGAGCAGCCCGCGTGCGCGCACACGTCGTGAAGCGCCGAGATCCGGTCCCCCTCGCGCACGAGCATCAGCGTCTGCGTGCCCGCCTTCGCCTTCGTCGGCCGGCGCTCGGGGATCTCGCTCACGTCGAGCGCGGTCCAGTTCGCGCCGCCGCCGCGCCACGCGTGGCGGTCGACCATGTTGCCGAAGGCGAAGACGAGGTCGCCCCCGACGTACGCGCCGGAGACGACGAAGGCGTAGCCGAACGCCGCGAGGAGAACGGACTGGTACGTCTCGCCCGGCGCGTACCCGTAGCGGATGACCAGCGAGAACGCGTAGGAGACCATCGCGACGAGCATCAGCGAGGCGTGGACACCCCCGTACTGGCGGGCCTTGCCGTCGGTCTCGTCGAGGTCGACGACGCCCGCGATGGCGGCGAGGACGAGGCCGGCGGACCCGAGGAGCGTCGCGACGTTCGCGCCCTCGTAGATCCCCAGCAGATCGAGGATCAGCGCGATCGTGAGCGCGCCGATCGGCACGTCCGTGAGCAGCGGGTGGAGCGGATGGCCGAGCCAGGTACCGTGCAGGAAGCTGCGCAGCCATTTCGGGCGGATGACGGCGCGGCTGATCGCCGAGTAGAAGTCGGCGATGCCGATGCCCCAGTCCCACTTGTCGAGCAGCGCCCGGCTGATGAAGCGGCGGATCATCGAGACCTCCCGTCGCGCAGCCGCATGATGCGGCATTCTGCATACGTGCAGGTGGCCGGACGGGACGTGACCGTCACGAACCGCGACAAGATCTTCTTCCCGCAGCGGGGGCTGACCAAGGGTGACCTGGTCGACCACTACGTCTCTGTCGCCCCGTACGTCCTGCCCCACGTGCGGCGGCGGGTCATGCAGATGCTGCGTTACCCGAACGGCGTGGACGGGGAGTTCTTCTACCAGAAGCGCGTCCCGATGCCGCATCCCGACTGGCTCGAGACGTTCACGATCCTGTTCCCGAGCGGCCGGACCGCGGACTTCCCTGTCGTCAACGACGCGGCCGCGCTCGCCTGGATCGCGAACCTCGGATGCATCGACCTCCACACCTGGTCGTCGCGCATCGAGGACGTCGAGCGGCCGGACTACCTCCTCATCGACCTCGATCCGCGGGGCGGCGACCCCTGGGCCCACGTCCGCACCATCGCGCTCGTCGTGAAGGACGTGATGGACGAGCTCGGCCTCGACAGCTGGCCCAAGACGTCAGGGTCCACGGGCATCCACATCCTCGCGCCGATCCTCCCGGAGCTGCCGTTCCCGGAGGTCCGCCGGTTCGCGAAAGCGTTCGCGCAGGAGGTCGAGCGGCGCGTCCCGGACATCGCCACGACGACGTGGAAGGTGGCCGATCGCACCGGCGTGTTCGTCGATTTCGGCCAGAACGCGCGCGACCGCACGATCGCGTCCGCGTACTCGATCCGGCCGACCCTGGACGCGCGCGCGTCCGCGCCGCTGCGCTGGGACGAGGTCCCCGACGTCGAGGCCGCGGACTTCACGCTCGAGACCATGCGCGCGCGCATCGAGAAGGTCGGTGACCTGATGGCCGGGATGTGGGAGAAGCCGAAGAGCCTGATCCCGCTGTTCGAGACGCTGAAGCTGAAGGCGGCGAAGCCCTAACAGACCGATTCGATCGTATCGACGACGCGGTCGAGGTCGAAGGGCTTCGGGATGAACGCGGCGGCGCACAGGTCCTCGGCCTGCTGCTTCAGGCTGCCCGCGGCGGAGAGCAGGACGACCGGCGTGGTGTCCCCGGTGCGCTTCTGCTCGGCGCAGAACGCCCAGCCATCCATGACCGGCATCATCAGATCGAGCAGGATCACGCAGGGTCGCCAGCGCTCGAGGATCTCGAGCGCCTCCCGGCCGTTCGCGGCGCACTCGACGGTGAAGCCTTCGTCGTCCAGCGCGGTCTGCAGCGTCTCGCGGATCGCTTCCTGGTCGTCCACGACGAGGACGTGGATATCGCGATTCGCGGTCACGTGACGGAGGGTAACCCCGGTCCGCTTGTCCACCCAGTCACCGGGGAAGCGAGCCCGCGGCCGCGAGCAGGCCGGAGATCGTCGGGTCGCCGTCGCGGCGCGCGGGCCGCACCTGGTCCCAGGTGCACTGCTTGGGGTCCTTGTCGGGCCGGAAGCGCAGGAACCGCGTGCCATGGCGGAAGCGATCGGACTCCATCTTGTCGTAGCGCACTTCGCAGACGATCTCCGGCCGGACCTCGACCCACTCGAGATCCTTCCCCTGCGACCAGCGGCTCTGCCCGCCGGGGATGCGCCCGCCCTCCCCGAGATGGCCGCTCTCGACGAGCGGCGGCAGCCGCTGCTGCAGATCCTTCTGCAGCGTTCCGGTGATGCCGGAGGTGTGGCCGACGAAGTCGAGCGTGCCGTCGTCGCCGTAGAGACCGAGGAGCAGCGATGCGACCCGCGAGCCGTTCTTCCGGTAGCCGACGATCACGCAGTCACAGGTCTTGTGGTGCTTCACCTTGACGACCGCCTCGCGCGACCCGGGCTTGTACGCGAGATCCGCGCGCTTGCAGACGACACCGTCGAGGCCGATCATCTCGAGCCGCTCGAGCCAACGCTGCGCGAGCGTCCGATCCGTCGTCTGCGGCGACAGCGTGAACGCCGTCGCACGCTTCTCGAGCTCGACGCGCCGCTGCGCGAGCGGGCGATCGTGGATCGCCTCGCCGTTCCAGAGGAGGATGTCGAAGGCGATGAATGTCGCGGGCGTCTCCTTGGAGAGCTTGCGGATGCGCGATTCCGCGGGATGGAGCCGCATCTGCATCGCGTCGAAGTCGAGCGCGCCCTCACGCTCGATCACGATCTCGCCGTCGAGCGCGGAGTGCGGCGGAAGGAGGTCGCCGACCGCGCGAAGCTCAGGGAAGTAGCGCAGGAGCGGCCGGCCATTGCGGCTCCACAGTGCGACGTCGCCGCCGTCGTTCTCGAGCACGCCGCGGAAGCCATCCCACTTCGGCTCGTAGCGCCAGCGCTCACCGCTCGGCAGCTCGTCGACGAGCTCCGCTTCCATCGGCGGGAACGGCACGTTCAGGCCGGGTGCGTCCACCCGACGAGTCTAGAAAGGACTAGCGGCCTTTGGTCTTGGCGCTGTCCATCATGCTGAGGTCCTCGGGGTGCGGCACGTTCGGTTCGGGGCGGTCGCTGTCCTTCACCGGGCCTTTCTTCGCGACGATCCCTTCCTGTTGTTCCACGATGCGTTCGGTCTCGAGGTTCGGCTTGCCGAAGTCTTCGGTCCGGGGCGTGGCGGGCTTGTCGTTGTTCATGGAGCAACTGAGCGCACGGTGCGTGCCAGGGGTCCCCTGGGCCCATGGGCACGCGGTGTGCGGCTGGCCGGGGCCATGGACAAGACAGAGACGCCCCGCAACCAGGAAGGCCAGCCGCCCACGCGCAGCGCCGCCGATACCGAGGAGCGGCTCGGAGAGAAGGAGCACGCCGACCGCGGTCAGGCGAACAAGGATCGGATCGAGGCGAAGATCTCGGCCCTGAAGGACTAACGCTCGCGCTCGTCCCAGCGAGCCTCCCTCGGCGACTTGTCGCGGCGCAGCCCGAGGAACACCGGCTGTCGCAGCCTGCCATCGGCGGTCCACTCGGCGAACGCGATCTGGGCGACGAGCCGCGGCTTCACCCAGGTCGCGTTCTTCAGGCGCGGTGCGTCGGTGAACGGCGACGTCTCCCTGCGGAGCGGCGCGAGCAGCCGCGCGAGCTCGGCGAGCGACTCGCCGGTGTACCCGCTTCCGACCTTGCCGGCGTAGCGCAGCCTCGGGCCGTCGTAGAGCCCGACGAGCAGGGCGCCGAGATGCGCGCGCGATCCGGCCGGCGCGGTGTACCCGCCGATCACGAACTCCGACTCCTTGCGGACCTTCACCTTCAGCCACAATCGCGAGCGCACGCCGGGCTGATAGATGGAGGTCTCGTCCTTCGCGATGATCCCTTCCCAGCCCTTCTCCTGGGCGAGGGCGTAGGCCTTCGCCCCGTTCCTGCCGAGCAGCCGTGACAGCCGGAGCGGCCCGCGCTTCGGCACGATGTCGGCGAGCGCCGCACGCCGCTC
>DASWFN010000276.1:0-2034 GCA_036394215.1 Candidatus Limnocylindria bacterium | reverse complement strand
AGCTCGAGCTCCTCGCGCAGGAAGGTGAGGAGGGACTCGCCGTCGCGTGCGTCCGCGGCGCGCCCCTGCCCGTTCACGGTGAGCTCGATGCGCATCAGGCCGCCTTCGCCACACGCGCGAGCGCGCGGCCGCCCATCACCGCGAGCACGTGGCGGCGGTAGGCCGCGGTACCGCGGACGTCGTCGATCGGCCGGGCCGCGGCGGAAACCTTCGCCCCGAACTCCGCGCAGGCCGCGTCACTCGGCGCGAACGCGCGCCACCCCGACTCGTCGAAGAGGCCGACGGCGAACGCCTCGGCGTCCGGCGCGCGGAGGATCGTGGGGCCGCACGATCCGAGTCCGACACCGATCCGCTTCCGCGCGCGGTCGGCGACGAGCGCGAGGCCGGCGACGGCAATGACCATCGCGTTGCGCGTACCGACCTTCATGAACACCTGCGCCGGCCCGGCATCGTCCCATTCGACCGCCGTCACGAGCTCGTCGGGCGCGCGGACGTTCTTCTTCGGGCCGGTCATGAACTCCGCGAACGGCACGACCCGCGATCCGCGCTTGGAGCGCAGAGACACGCGTGCCTCGAGCGCGGCAAGGACCGGAAGCGAATCCCCCGCCGGCGACGAGGTCGCGACGTTGCCGCCGATGGTCGCCGCGTTCCGGATCTGCGGCGAGCCCACGGTGCGTGCGGCCTCCCGCAGCGCGATCGAGCCACAGTCGCGCTCGAGCATCGTCGTGAACGTGACGCCGGCCCCCATCCGCACCGCACCGTCGACCGAAAGCTCGCGCAGCTCGGCGATGCGATCGATCGCGATGATCGCGTCCGGCCGCTTGCGGCCGAAGTTGATCTCGACCATGAGATCCGTCCCGCCGTTGATGAGCTCGGTCCCGGGACGCTCCGCGAGGAGCGCGAGCGCCGAATCGAGATCGCGAGCGACATCCACCCTCACGGTGCTGGACTATAGGAGCGTGACCCGCCGCAACATCAATGACGTCCTCGCCGCGGCACAGGGCGAGCGCAAGCGGCTCTCGCCGGCGGAGGCCGACACGGCGATGTCCAAGGGCTGGACGCTCATCGATGTGCGCGCGGCCGATCTGCGCGCGCGCGACGGCTGGATCCCCGGTTCGGTGCACGAGCCGCTGAACGTCCTCGAGTGGCGCGTCGACCCGGCTTCGGGCCATCAAGCACCGGCGCTCACGGGACGCGAGGACCGTCTGGTCCTCATCTGCCACGAGGGGTACTCGTCCAGCCTCGCCGCACAGCGCCTCCGGGCTCTCGGTTTCGCGAACACGACCGACGTGATCGGTGGATTCGTCGCGTGGCGCGCCGCCGGCTTGCCGGTGCACACGCACAGCGGACCGGTTCCACTGGGGGCGTCCTCCGTGATCGTCGACGCCAGCGGACGCATCCTGCTCGTGCGCCACGACTACGGGGAGCTCAACTGGGAGATTCCCGGCGGCGTCCTCGAGGTGCACGAGTCGGTCGAGGACGCGGCGCGCCGCGAAGTGCGCGAAGAGACCGGCGCCGATATCGAGCTGGAACGGCTCACCGGCGTGTACTGGGAGCCAGGCTGGGGCACCGCTGGCGGTCATCACTTCGTCTTCCGGGCACGGCTCACAGCAGGATCGCCCGAGCCAGCGGTCTCGGAGCCGGCGGAGATCAGTGCGGTGCGCTGGTCGACGCGAGGCGCGCTGCCGCGCCCGATCAGCGACTTCACCGTGCGGCGGATCGAGGACGCGTTCGTCGACCGGCCAACGACGGTGTCACTGGTGTCGCCGCGGACGTGGCTGCGCTAGCGAGCCACTAGATCCCGGCTCGCGCCGCGAGCGCGGGCAGCGCCTCCGCGGCGTACGCACGCACCGCATCCGGGTCGAGCGTCGCCGGGATCCCGCGGCGGACGATGATCCGACCGTCGACGATCACGTCGCGCACGGCGCGAGATCCGCCCCCGTACACGATCCGCGTGGCGGGATCGCCGGCCGGGCCGGCGAGCTTCTCGGGATCGAGGACGATCACGTCGGCCTTCTTGCCCACCTCGAGCGT
>DASWFN010000275.1:0-6472 GCA_036394215.1 Candidatus Limnocylindria bacterium | reverse complement strand
CGGCGACATCATCGAGGGCGGCGACCACCTGAAGCACTACGCGGCCTGCGGGCACTCGGACATCAACCCGCTGATGTCCCATTCCACGGGCATCGCGGCGCACGTGGCGATCTACCTCAAGCCGTGCCGCGACATCTGGGCCGCCTACCGCGCGATCCTCGCGATCAAGCCGATCCCCGGCCTGCATGTGGAGAAGGTCCACATTTCGCTCGGCGAGATCGACATGCTCGCCGATATCCATGCCATGTGGACCGACGGCTTCGACGACGAGAATCACCGGCACGAGCGCGGCCGCGAGACCCGGCTGATCGGTGATTGGGTCAACCAGGTCCGTCAGGTGCACCCGGATGACGACCACGACCACGACGAGTCCTGTGACTGTTGCTACGTGGCTCGCACGTCCACGAACGTCTGCATGGTGCCGGACTACTAGGCTCGAGCGGCCGCCTTCGGGCGTTCGATCCCCCGCTGCACGACCCATGACGCGATCTGGCCGCGCGTCGTCGCACCGAGTTTGCGCCGTACCTCGTTGACCACGCTCGTGGTACGCGTGGGCGTCAGCCGGAGCGTCCGCGCGATCCGTGCATCGGTGTAGCCGCGAGCGATGAGCAACGCGATCCGAAGCTCCGCGGCATCGAGCAGCCCCGGGGCGGGCCGCCGCGCCGCCGGCCGGCGGGTTGCGACGGCGGCATCGACGAGGGCGGCGTACCGCTGCGCCCCGATCGTCCTCAGCTCGGCGCGCGCGCTCTGCAGCCGGCGCCGCGCGAGCGCCGTCGCTCCACCCTGGTCGCGGAGTGCGATCGCCGACCACGCCCGCCGGTACGCGGCACGCATCGGCACGCCGAGCGCCGCGTACTCTCCGGCGACACGCTCGAAGGCGGAGGCCGCGTCCTCCGTACGAAGATGCAGGAGCACCGACTCCATCTCCTGCTGCAGCACGCGCACCGTCGGAGTATCCCGTCCGGCGAACTGACGCGCGAACAGCGCGATCAATCGCTCGAGCTCAGCGTCATCACGTCGCGCTTCCGCTACGTCGAGGGCGACGAGGAACGTTGTCAGGCCGGACCCCGTGCGCGTGCGGTGCAGCTCGAGTCCTTCATTGACGGTGCGCTGAGCGTCGTCGAGCCGACCTACCCCGAGGAGGGCGCTCGCCCGTTCCCCGAGATAGTTCGCGATCTGATCGGGATCAGCTCGCTGCATCTCCGGCGCGATGCGGTCCAGCACGCCGAGCGCGGCCGACGGCTCGCCCTGTCTCGTCAGCACCAGCGCGAGGCTCGTCATCGCCGTGGTTGCGGCGACCGTGCCCGGCCTCGCGAGCGCGACGGCCTGTTCGGCCGCCGTGCGGGCATCGCCATAGCGACCGCGCGAAACGTAGTTGAACGCGAGCTGCGACAGGAGCCGTGCCTGCGCGAACTCGTGCCCTCGCTCTCGCGCGAGCTTCAGCCCTGCCTCGGCGGTCGCGATCGCGGCTTCCCAGTCGCCGACGGCACGCTCCGCGCGTTCGAGCTCGACATACGCGTCCACGAGCTCGTTCCCCAGACCACGCGCCTGTCCGAGCGCGATGGCCTCCCGTAGCCGCGACATGCCTTCGGCGTCGCCGCCCCGAGAGAGCGCCGAACCGAGCACCGTGAGTGAACGCACGACGATGCGGTCGGTCCCCTCGGCGCGCGCGCTCTCCAACGCCTGCGCCGCGAGCTCGGCCGCACGGGGGACGTCGTTCTCGGCCCACACAAGATCCGCGTAGGTCACCCGCGCCTCGGCCAGCGCCTCGCCGCCCGTCCCTTCGAGGGCCGCGATCGCCCGCCGGACCGAGTCGATCGCCTCGGCCCGGCGGCCCTGCATCCGTAGCACCGCCGCAAGCCGCACATCGAGCCGGGCGATCGCCTGCGGGTCCGCGCTGAGCTCGCGTACGCGAAGGATCGCGGTCTCCGCTTCGCCGGCGCGGCCGGCCGCGTGCAGCGCAGCGCCAAGCTCGTCGAGGACCTCGCGCTCGTCGCCGGCGACGCGGGCATGCTCGGCCGCGGCGGTGAGCAGGTCGATCGCGCTGCTGTACGCGCCGACCGCGATCGCGGCTCGCGCGCCCGCGCGGGCGTACCGGACAGCCTTGTTGAGATCGCCGGCAGCGGCGAAATGGAGGGACAGGGCCGCGCCACGCTCGTCGCTCGGGTCGAGGGCCTCGAGCGCATCCGCGACGCGTTGATGCAGTCGGCGGCGCCGCGAGAGCGGGATCGCGCTGTCGATCGCGTCGCGGGTGAGCGTGTGCCGGAATTGGTACATCTCCTGTTGCGTCGGCGGACGCTCGAGGAGCTGCGCGTCGAGACACGCGGCGATATCGTCGGCCGCCTCGTGCTCGGGACGCCCCGACAGCGTGATGAGGAATTCGTAGCCGACCGGCACCCCGGCGATGGCGACGACCTCGAGGAGATCCGCGACGGTGTGGCCACGGCTCTCGGCCAGCCGCGCGACCCGCATCTGCACCGAGTCGCGCACCGTCCGGGGGAGCGCGAGCCGGTCGGGGCGCGTCTCGGGATCGTCGATGGCGGTCTTGAGCAGCTCCTCGACATAGAAGGGCACGCCCTCGCTGCGCTCGAAGACCGCCTGGGTGAGCGCATCGGTGACGCGCTCGCCCAGCAGGGCCCGGCTCATCCGGCCGACGCCGGCGATGTCGAGCGGCGGCAGGGTGAGCCACGCGAGCCGTCGCTCGCGATCGAGATCCGCGATCACCCGCCGGAGCGGATGCGTCGCCCCGACCTCCTCCTCGCGGTAGGTGAAGACGATGCAGAACCCTCCGTGGAGCGTCGCGGCGAGGAACGCCAACAGGTCCCGCGTCGCGGCATCCGTCTCGTGCAGGTCCTCGAGGACGAGTAGCACGGGCCGCAGGGCCACGGCGTCCTCCAGCAGCAGATGCACCGCGCGGAAGAAGCGCTCACGCCGCTCCTCGTCGGCGACGCGCTCGTCGTCGGCGGGTGAGATCTCGAACTCGGGCAGGAGCGTGCGCAGCTCGCTCGCGAGCGTGCCGAGCAGCCGCCGAAGGATGTCCGTGCCGCGGGCCTCGACGTATGGCCGCAGTGCGGCGACGAACGGCTCGTACGGTCGCGCGGCCGACGCATGGGCGCGCCCGCCGAAGACGTAGAAGCTCTCCTGAGCTGCGCGACGCGCGACCTCGCGGACCACGCGGCTCTTCCCGACCCCGGCCTCGCCGGTGAGCGCGACGACGCGACCCTCGCCGCGCGCGGCAGCCGCGAGATGCTCGCCGAGCGCGGCGAGGGCATCGTCACGCTGCACGAGCTCCGGACAGACGACGAGGCCCGTCGCGCCGCGGATCGGCGGGGGCAGGAGGACCGGCGGCACGCGGAGCGTCGGGCCGAGCGAGCGCGGGATGCTCGCGGCCTGCGTCTCGACCTCGTACACATGGACCGACTGGGTGACGCCCTTCAGCTTCCACGGACCGAGGTCGCGCATCGGCGCGACGGCGCCGGTCCGCAGCAGCGAGCGCACGGTGTCGGTCACAAGGACCCGGCCGCCTTCCGCCTGCTGCGCGAGCCGCGCGGCCAGGATCACCGCCGAGCCGACGTACCCGCCGCCGAGCTCGACCGCCTCGCCGCTGTTGACGCCGATCCCGATGCGAAGAAGGAGATCCGGGTGCCGCTTGTTGTGAGCCTCGGCGCGGCGGACGATCCCCATCGCGCAGCGCACCGCATCGCCCGGTGTCCGGAACACGACATAGAAGCTGTCGCCTTCGGTCTTGATCTCGGCGCCCCGGCGCTCGCCGACCTCGGCACGGACGAGGGCCCGGAACGCGCGCAGCAGCCGGGCGGCGGCCGCGTCACCCTGCGTTTCCACGAAGACCGTGTATTCACGGAGGTCCGCGAACAGATAGGACCGCATGACCCCGTGGGGCACGCCGATATTGTCAGGGTGGGGTCTAGCCCGCGAACTCCCGATAGATCGCGAGCGAGATCCGCGCGAGCGTGGCGTCTTCGTCGATGTTGTCGCGCGCGAGCTCGCGCGCGAACAAGGCCACGGCGTACGGGCCGTTCGGCGCGTAGACGATGCCGACGTCGTTGCGCAGCCGGCGGTACGAGCCGGTCTTGTGCGCGACCACGGTCCCCTTCGGAAGGAGCCCGGGGATCCGCGTCGCCGACTGGATCCGCTTCATCAGCTCGATGATCGCCGTGCAGGCATCGTCGTCGAGGATCGCCCGCGACTCGATGAGCTCCAGGAGCCGGCACATGTCGGCCGGCGATGTGCGGTCGGCCTGATCGGGGATCATCGAGCGGCCGCCGCTCCCGACCGAGAGCCGCAGCAACCGGCGCAGCTCGTCGTATCCGCCGGGCCGCGAGTGGTCCATGTCGACGAGCTCCATGAGCATCTCCCGGATATCGAACGGGACGCGGATGCTCGGCAGACCGAGGCGATCCATCGTCTCCTCGATGCGCCGCTTCCCCACCCGATCGAACAGCAGGTCGGTCGCGGTGTTGTCGCTCACCGACATCATCAGGACCGCAAGGTCGCGCAACGTCGGGTCGAGACCGTCATCGAGATATTGCAGGACGCCGGAGCCGGCGACCTTCGTCTCGTCGCGGTACGTGACGCGCTCGCCGAGGTCGATCTGACCAGCGATCGCGTCCTCGTGCAGCGTGACCAGCAGCGGCAGCTTGATGACGGACGCGGTCGGGAAGAGCTCGCTCTCGCGGTAGCCGATGTGCCGGCCGGTGGCGAGCTGCGTCGCGGCGACGCCGACGACGCCGCCGGTCTCGTCCGCGAGCCGCTCGATCTCGGTCGCGATGGTCGCGACGCTCACGGTTTGGGTGGCTTGACGACGACCCGCAGCCCGAGCTCCTCGAGCAGCTTCGGATCGACCTCCGCCGGCGCGTCGAGCAGCGGGTCGTAGCCGGTCTGGGTCTTCGGGAACGACTGCACCTCACGTACGTTCTCGGTGCCCGCCAGCGTCATGACGAGGCGGTCGATGCCGGCGCCGACTCCGCCGCTCGGGGGCGCGCCGTACTCGAGTGCGTCGAGCAGCGCGCCGAAGCGCGTCGCCGCCTCTTCCTTCGAGACGCCCATCTGGCGGAACACGCGCTCCTGGACCACGCGTTGGTGGATCCGCACGCTGCCACCGAAGATCTCCTTGCCGTCGATCACGAAGTCGTACTGCATCGACTTCGCCTTCTCTGGGTCGGTGTCCAGGAGCCCGAGATCCTCCGGAGTGAGGGGCGCGCAGAAGGGGTTATGTGAGAAGGTCCAGCCGCCCTCGGCGGTTCGTTCGACAAGCGGGAACTCGGTGACCCACACCGCGTAGTGCTTGTTGCTGTCGGCGAGGCCAAGCTCCGGCCCGAGGCGTTCGCGCAGGACGCCGAGCGACGTGCTCGCGGCGTGATACGTGTCCGCGACGGCCAGCAGCACGTCTCCGTCCGTTGCCCCCGATGCTTTCTTGATCGCCGTCAGCTCCTCGGGCGTAAGGAACTTCGCGATCGGCGAACGGACCTCCGCGCCGGCGAATGCGAACGACGCGAGCCCCTTCGCGCCCCTGGTCTTGGCGAGAGCCTGCCAGGCGTCGATCTCTTTGCGCGTCGCGTCGGCCTTGCCCGGCAGCACGAGACCGCGGACCGCGCCACCGGAGTCGATGACGGAGCGGAACGCGTTGAATGCCGTGCCGCGGAGCGCGTCGGTAAGGTCGACGAGCTCGAGAGCGAAGCGCATGTCGGGGCGATCGATGCCGAACCGGCGGATCGCCTCGGAGTATGTAAGCCTGGGCACCGGCATCTCGGCCAGCGGCTTCTTCCCGAAGGTCTTGAAGATCTCCGTGTAGAGCGTCTCGAGCGTCGACATCACGTCCTCACGCTCGACGAACGACATCTCGAGGTCGAGCTGGGTGTGTTCGTACACCCGGTCGGCACGTGGGTCCTCGTCGCGGTAGCAGTGCGCGATCTGGAAGTACTTGTCGATGCCGCCGACCATCAGGATCTGCTTGAACTGCTGCGGCGACTGCGGCAGTGCCCAGAACTTCCCGGGGTAGTAGCGGGAGGGCACGATAAAGTCGCGCGCGCCCGTCGGGTCGGAGCGGATCATCGTCGGCGTCTCGATCTCCCAGAAGCCGCGCTCGCTGAGGTGCCGCCGGATGTATGCGACGACCTCGTGCCGGAGCCGCATGAGATCCTTCGGACCCTCCCGCCGCAGATCGATGTAGCGATACTTCCAGCGCAGGTTCTCGTCGACCGGGGTCTCCTCGTTCACATAGAAAGGAGGGGTCTTCGCCTCGTTGATGACCTCGACCGTCTCGGCGGCGACCTCGATGGCCCCGGTCGGCAGCTTCGGGTTGACGGTCTCCTTCGACCGCTCGCGGACGGTGCCGGTGACCCTGATCACCCACTCGCTCCGGACGGCACCGAGCGCGTCGTGGGCGGGCTCGCCGGTCTTGGCGACGATCTGCGTGATGCCGTAGCGATCGCGCAGGTCGATGAAGGTCAGC
>DASWFN010000274.1:0-4454 GCA_036394215.1 Candidatus Limnocylindria bacterium | reverse complement strand
TAGGCGGTCATTCCCTCGACGAGACCGTTGCGGACCGCGTAGATCGCGGCCTGCGTGCGGTCGGAGACACCCAGCTTCTCGAGGATCGCGGCCACGTGGCTCTTCACCGTCTCCGGCGAGAGCACCAGGCGCTCGGCGATCTCGCGGTTGCTCATGCCCTCGGCCACGAGCGCAAGGATCTCGCGCTCGCGCTTCGTGAGGTTGCGCGCCGCGGCGGGGACCGGCCCCTGCGGCTTCATCTCGCTGAGCATGCCCTTGAGCATCTGCGACTCGATGAACGCGCCGCCGGTCGCGACCTGGCGGATCGCGTCGACGAGCTCTTCGCGCGAGACGTCCTTCAGCAGGTACCCGGCGGCCCCGGCCCGGACGGCCTCGCGGAGGTAGGCCGGGTTCTCGTGCATCGTGAGCATGACGACCGCCGTGCGCGGGCGCTCTTCCTTGATCTTCTTCGTCGCCTCGAGCCCGTCCATGTCCGGCATCCGGACATCCATCAGGATGACGTCGGGTAGCTCGCGGCGGGCATACTCGACCGCTTCGCGGCCGGTGCGGGCCTCGCCGACGATCTGGAGGTCGTCGGCCTTCGCGAGCATCGCCGCGATGCCCTGCCGGACGAGCTCGTGGTCGTCCACGAGCAGCACACGGATCGCCATTCGCCCGCATTCTAGGGACACCGGCTCGGCCCGGGCTTCGCCGCCGGCGGTCGGTGCCCGCGGCTGCGACCGTTCGTGGTCGCGAACGGGCGGCCCGCCGGACCATCGGGCCATTGCGCCCGCGGCCGGCACTCCTTTTATTAGGAGGCGATGCCCGACCGAACGACGGCCGCCGACCGGTGACCCAGGCCGAACTCGCCCTCGCGGCGCTCCACCTCCGCGCCCGGGTCGTCCTCGCGTTCGCGGTCCTGGTGTTCGTGGGCGTCGCCGAGGAGACCGATGTCGCCGGCCCCGAGATCCCCGCCCGCGCGCTGGCGCTCGGGGTCGCGCTCGCGGTCGCGGCGGCCATCGAGGAGCTCGCCGCGCGGCGCGCGCGGCGCAACGTCGCGGCCACCGCGGGCACGGTCGCGGAGTTCTTCGCGCTCGCGGTCGGCGTCGCGCTCTTCAGCCGCTACCAGCCGCTCGCGCCGGCGCTGCTGCTCTGGCCCATCGTCCTCGGAGCGGTCGCGATGCCGCGGACGTATCTGCTCTACCTCGCGGCCATGGGCACCGCGATCGTCGTGGAGATCGGCGTGCTGCGGCCGGGTACCGCGCTCGAGGAGATCGTCGGCGGGCTCGCCTGGGGCGCCCTGTACTTCGCGGTCTCGATGCTCGCGGGCGCGCTCGGTGCGCGCTTCCGGCGGTTCCAGCGCCGGACCGAGTCGGCCTATGCCTCGATCGCGACGATCACCGCGGCGATCTCGTACTCGGAGCTCGCGCGGATCCTGTTCGCGTACGCCGAGCGCGCGCTCGATCTGCCACAGGAGTCGCCCGCCGCCCTCCTCTTCGACGACCGGGGGATCGGCACCTTCAGCGCGATCGAGGCGAACGCGATCGACCCCGAGCGCCGTGCGCGTTTCCGCATCGCCGGACCGCAGATCGAGACCCTGCGCGGACTTGCCGGAGCCGACGGCGCCTTCGTCGCGGGAAGTGCGGCGTTCGCCACCGACGGCAGCGCGCCCGATGAGCTCCGGAGCGGACATCCGTTCGTGCTGCCGCTGCGCGATGCGCGCCGGCTCGTCGGCTTCGCGGTGTTCGCGGCGCAGGGACGCCGCCCGCTGACGGCGGAGCGCCGCGCCGAATTCGCGCGCGTCGCCGAGCAGGTCGCGACCACGGCGGTGCGGCTGCGAGGCGGGCAGGCCATCGACGCCCAGCGCGAGGCGCTCGCCGGCGTGCTCGAGGCGCACAGCATCGACCGCGCGGAGATGCAGGTCGCGACGTGGCTCGCGCGTAGCGCGCGGGACATCGCGTCCGCGCACGGCGTCGCCGTGCTCCAGGACGTGCCGAACGGCGGTAGCCGGGTGATGCTCGCCCTCGGCCTCGGCGGCGCCGACATCGAGCGCGGCTGCGCGGCGCTCGTCTCGGAGGCCCGGCGCCGCGGGGTGGCGGTCGTCGTCACCGACGGCGCGACGGAGCGTCGCATCAAGCTGCCCGACTTCCTCAGGGTCGGTGCGACCGCGCTCCTTCCCGTGGGTGGCCAGGCGACGTATCTGCTCGTGCACGAGCCCGAGCGCGACGGCCTGTCGTCGGGCAACCTGCAGCTGCTCGTGCAGCTGTGCGATCAGGCCGCGACGCTGCTCGCGAGCGCGCACGGGACCGCTCAGCGGATCGCGATGCCCGCGCCGGCCCACGCGCTCGAGCTCCGGCTCGCCGCGGTCGCGGCGCACACCGGCGGCCTCGCCCGCGCGGCGGAGGCGGAGTCGCGCGCGCGGATCATCGACGCGTTCCGCCTCGCGATCGAGGGGAACCAGCCCACGCTCGCTGGATCCGGCGAGCGCGTCGCTGCGGTCGCCGGCGCGCTCGCGGAGGCCCTCGCGGTGGACGATGACGGCCGCGACGCCATCTACGTCGCCGCGCTCCTCCGTGACGTCGGCGAGCTCGGCATCGACCGGCGCGTCCTCGACACGCCGGGTGCCCTGAGCGAGGACCAGCGTGAGATCGTGCACCGGCACCCGCTCCTTGGCGAGACGATCCTCGCGACCCTGAGCTACCTCGGCGACGCCTCGCGTTTCGTGCGCGCGCACCACGAGCGGTGGGACGGCACCGGGTATCCCGACCGGCTGGCCGCGACGGACATCCCGATGGGGGCCCGGATCCTCGCGGTCGCCGACGCCTTCACCGCCATGACGAGCGAGCGCCCGTACCGCGCCGCCCTCCGGCCGGCCGAGGCGATCGCCGCGGTGATCGCCGGGAGCGGCACGGCCTTCGACCCGGCCGTCGTGGACGCGTTCGTGACGCTGAACGCCGCGGGCAAGGTCGATCTGCGCGCCGAGCCGGTCCGCTGACCCCGACGAAAGGGGTCACCCGATAGGGTGAGGGGCGGACGATGGCCGCTGCGTTCAATCTGCTGATGCGAATGTTCGCGACGGCGCTCGTGCTCGGCTTCGCGGTCGCCGCCTGCAGCGGTCCCGCCGTACGGAGCGCCGATCCGCTGGCCGGCACGTACATCGCCGCGACCGGCGAGGCCGCCGTCCCGCTCGCGGAGGCGCTGACGAAGCAGCTCGCGACCGCGCATCCGGGCATGACCTGGACGGTGTCCGAGGTCGGATCGAGCGCGTCGATCTCGCTCGTCGCCACCGGCGACGCCGACGTCGCATTCATCACGCGGGAGCTGACCGCCGAGGACCGCACGATGGTCGCGGCCACCGGCCTCGGCTACATGGGCCAGCTCATCGCGGTGAATCGGACGAACCCGGTCGTGGGTCTCAGCGCCGAGCAGCTGCGCGGCATCTTCGGCGGCCGGATCACGGACTGGTCCGCGGTCGGAGGCGCGCCCGGACCGATCCGCGTCTTCGTCCGCCAGGAGGGCTCGCCGACCCGCGCGGCCCTTGATCCACTCCTCGTGCCCGCGGGGGCCAAGTACCGCGCCGATGCGATCAGCGTCCCCGACGCCTCGGCCATGGCGAACGCGCTCGCCGCCAGCGCCGGCGGGATCGGGATGCTCTCCGCGCCGTACGTCGGCAGCGAGGCCAACGCGCCGCGCGCCATCACGATCGAGGGCGTCGCACCGACGCATGAGAACGTGGCGACCGGGAGGTATGCGTATCGCCGGCCGGTCTACGTCGTCGTCCGCGCGAACGAATCGCTGGTGCGCCAGGGCGCGCGCGCGCTCCTCGATCTGCTGCGCTCCGATGAGGGTCGCCGGGTCCTCGCCGGGTTCTTCTAGTCCGAAGGGCTGCGCCCGTTCAGCGACCTTTTTCCCTGTATTTCGTTGCTTGCCTTGTGTACGCTTGCCCCCACGAACGGTCGCGTTCCGCGACACGCGTCTTGATTCCGCGGCTCCTCGCGCGCGGACGACCGGGGAGCACGGCGGATGGAAGGGTGACCCGTGGCTGAAGACGGCCGACCCGGAGACAGCACGCCGCTCGCGGCTGACGACATGATCGGCTCCCTGGCCGCGCGCGTCCGCGAGCTCTCGCTCCGGGTCGCGCAGCTCGAGGGAGATCTCGAAGCCGCCCGCCGCCGCATCGCGGTCTACGAGGACTTCGATTCGCAGGTCCAGGACTCGCTCTCCGCCGCGCTCCGCGCCGCGAACCAGATCCGCGAGCGGGCCCACGTGACGGCCGAGGCGATCGCCCAGGAGGCCCGTGCGCTGCAGCCGGCCCAGGCCCAGGAGCTCGCGGCGCTGCGCGTCGAGCGCGACACCCTCCGCCGCGCGATCGACGATGCGTCGAAGAACGCTCCGCGCCCGGCGGCCGCGTCATCGGCACAGTCGTTCCCGTCGACGGAGATGCGGACGGCCGCCACGGAAGCGCTGCGCGGTGT
>DASWFN010000273.1:0-1865 GCA_036394215.1 Candidatus Limnocylindria bacterium | reverse complement strand
GAGCTCGTTCGGCAGACGACGGCCGTCCAGCTCCCCGATGGCCCGCTCGCGATCGACGATGGCCCGCTCGCGGAGCGGCTCACGTCCGATCGCGTGGACGCCGCCTCCGCCGAGCTGGAGCGCTACGCGACGCTCGCGGGCACCGCCATCGCGCGCCGCGCCGATGCGTCTGCCGCGGATGCGACGCTGCGGTCGATCACCCAGCAGCAGCAGGCGGCGCAGGGCGTGAGCCTCGGCGCGATCGGGGCGGCGCTCCTGCGCCGAGCCGGCCAGTGGCTCTACGACCTCGTCGGCCGTCCGGACCCGGCGGTCCTGCTGAACGCGCAGGCCGTCGTGGGCCTGCTCGTCGCGCTCGCCGTCGCCGCGATCCTCGTGCGCGGCACGCGCGAGCGCATCCGCCGCGAGACATCGCTCGGCGTCGCCGGCGGCGAGCGGCGCGCCGATCCGGAGACGCACCTCCGGGCCGCGGATGCCGCCCGGCGCGGCGGACGGCCACGCGACGCGATCCACTCGCTCTATCTCTTCGCGCTGAACGCGCTCGATGCGCGCGAGGCGCTGCGCTACGACCCCGCGCTCACCGATCACGAGCTGCTGCGCCGCGCCGCGCGGCTTCCGCATGCGAGCGCGCTCGGCGACCTCGTGACGCTGCACGAGCGGGTGTGCTTCGGCCTGCGCGACGCGGCCGAGCCCGACGTCGCCCGAGCCCGCGCGCTCGCGCTCGAGGCGGTCGGATGAAGCGCGTCGATCCGCTCGCGATCGCGGCGCTCGTCCTGTTCGTCGCGCTCGCCGTCCTGGCCGTCGCGTCGAACGGCGGCGGCACCACGGCGGGTACGGGTGCGCTCGGCCGCTCGGCGTCGATCTACGACGGATCGGCCGGCGGCGCGTCGGTGCTGCGCCGGTACCTCGAGGGCTCCGGCGTCACGGTCGTACCGGTCGAGGGCGATCACTTCGCGCCGGCCGACGCGCGCGTCACCGTCCTGTTCCTCCTCGGCACGATCGACCCGCTCGAGAGCGCCGACCTGCGCACGCTGCACGAGTTCGTGCGGGCCGGCGGCACGCTCGTCATCGCGACCGACCTTGGCCTCAACGAGCGTCGGCTGCTCGACGACTTCGGCCTGCCGCCGCGCGGCGGCTCGGTGCGCGCGGGGGACGTGCCGGTGCGCAGCGCCGCGTTCGCGGCGCCGCCGGTGCGCACGCTCAACATCGACCTCGGTCTGGCGCTGAAGCCGCGAGACGACGCCACGCCGCTCGTGTTCTCCGACGGCGCGCCGATCGTCGGGCTCGCGTCCGAAGGGCGCGGGCGGGTCTTCGCGATCGGCTCCCTCGGACCGTTCGTGAACGCGGGCATCGGCCTCGCCGACAACGGCCGCTTCGCGCTCGCCCTCACCGGCGGCGCGGCGCGCGTCGGGTTCGACGAATATCACCACGGCTCGCGGCCGGCGCCCGAGCTCACCGCGCTGCTCGGTCAGACCTGGCTCGGGCGGGCGCTCATCGCCGCGTTCGCCGCGATCTTCGCGTACACCGCGCTGACCGGCCGCCGGTTCGGTCGGGCGCTGCCGCTCGACCCGCGGCCGCCGCGGTCGAGCCTCGAGTACATCCGCGGCTTCGCCGGGCTCGTTCGCCGCTCCGGGCACGGCGAGATCGCGCGCCGCAGCCTGCGCGACGATCTGCACCGCGCGCTCGCGCGCCAGGCCGGCCTCGATCCGCGCACGGACTTCGATCGCGTCCTGAACGCGATCGCGGTGCAGAGCCCCGCGCGGGCGAACGAGGCGCGGCGGCTCCACGGCGCGCTCGCCGGTAGATTGCGGGACGACGCGCTCGTTCGCGCCGCGAACGACGTGGCCCGGCTCATCCGCCCAGAGGAG
>DASWFN010000272.1:0-26026 GCA_036394215.1 Candidatus Limnocylindria bacterium | reverse complement strand
CACGAGGATCGCTACATCGCGAGCGAGGAGCTCGCGCGCCTCGTGATGCGCACCGCGGGATCGCACCTGCAGCTCGCGCAGGACGACCGGCCGTACCAGTGGTCGACGACGGCGTATTGCGACACGAACGACTGGTCGGTCTACCGCGCGGCCGAGGCCGGCAAGGCGTTGCGCCTGCGGTTCCGCGAGTACCACCGCACCCGTCCCGAGGAGGCCTTCACGAGCGCGCGGCTGTGGCTCGAGCTCAAGGAGGACACCGAGGACATGTCGCGCAAGGAGCGGTTCGAGATCGCTGGCGACCTCGTGCCGGCCGTCCTTCGCGGGGAGACGCACTTCACCGACGCGTCGGCGGGGCTCGGCCAGAGCGCCGCGCAGCTCATCCGCGATGGGGCGCGGCCGGTCGTCGTGACGCAGTACAACCGCCTCGCGTACGCCGCGCCGGAGGATCGCATCCGGATCACCGCGGACCACAACCTCATTTACCTCGCGGTACCGTGGACCACCAACGGCGACGACGCGATCCCGATCCGCATCGGGCCGATCCTGTCGCGCGAGACGGACGTGGTCATCGAGATGAAGTGGGTCGGCGAGCTGCCGTCGTGGGCCGAGGAGCTGCAGGGGTACCTCCGCGAGCGGGCGCCCGCGAACCGTCCGTCCAAGTTCGTCGTCGCGATGCGGCATCTGCTGGGGGAGGCCAAGAGGTCGTGACCGTGATCAATGAGACCAGCGTCGTGGTCGTCGAGGATGACCCGGCGTCGGCCGACGTCCTCCAGCGGCGGCTCCAGGCCAACGGCATGACCGTGTCGGTCGGCCGCACCGGCGGGGATGGGCTTGCCCTGATCCGCGAGCTCCATCCCGATCTCGTCCTGCTCGACGTCGGGCTGCCCGATACCGACGGCTACGACGTCTGCCTGCAGGTGAAGAGCGACAGCGCGACGTCGGATATCCCCGTCATCTTCCTGTCCGCGCGCGGCGACGTGTTCGACAAGGTCCGCGGCCTGTCGTGCGGCGCGTCCGACTACCTCACCAAGCCGTTCCACCCGGCCGAGCTCCTCGCGCGCGTCGACGCGGTCCTCAGCCAGTCCCGGCGGGTGCGCGGCCCGCGGCTCGCGAAGCCGGCGGACACGGTCCGGAGCGGAAGGCCGACGGCGATCGTCGCGCTCTCCGAGCCGGCGCGCCGCGAGCGGGCCGAGAGCATCCTCGGACCGTCGTTCGAGATCATCGCCGCCGGTGCCGAGGGACGGGCGGTCGATCTGCTCGTCGTCGACGCCGACGCGAGCGTCGCGAGCCAGATGGGGAACGAGGGCCCGGCGGTCCTGCGGGTGGCCGCCGCGGGCGCGCCGACGAGCCCCGACACCGTCGCGCTCAATGACGAGCTCGTGCGGATCGCGGACCTCGCGGTCCGGGAACGCGATCTCGGGCGCGACGTCGATGCCGCGGCCGAGGCGCTCATCGCGCTCGCCATGGCCTTCGAGTCGCACGATCGCTCGACCGCCGGACACAGCGAGCGCGTCGCGAACCGCGCGGTCGCGATCGCGAAGGCCCTGGGGCTCGACGCGGCGGCGTGCCAGACCATCCGGGTCGGCGCGCTGTTGCGGGATATCGGGAACACGAAGCTCCCGCTCGGGCTCCTGCGGAGCCGCAGCGAGATCACGCCCGAGGAGCGCAAGCAGATCGAGCGGCACCCGGCGCTCGGGCAGGAGCTGCTCGCGCCGTTCCGTCCGCTCGCGCGCCTGCTCCCGATCGTGCGCTCGCACCACGAGCACCTCGATGGGAGCGGGTATCCCGACGGCCTCAAGGCGCCGCAGATCCCGCTCGAAGTGCGCATCGTCGCGGTCGCCGACCGCTTCGAGGCGCTCCGCATCGCGCGCCCGGACCGCCCGGGCATGTCGGCCGAGGCGGCCGTGCAGATCCTGCAGCAGTCCGTTCAGAAGGGCGAGCTCGATGCGGCGGTCGTCGCCGCGCTCGCCAGCGGTATCCGGGCCAATGACCGAGGGGAGGCGACAGGGACATGACGATCGAAACAGGGACGGGGACCATCAGGGTGCTCATCGCCGACGATGAGCGGCTGTTCGCGGAGCTCCTGCGGGTCGCGCTCCGCGGGGCGGACGGGATCGAGGTGGTCGACGTCGTCCATGACGTGCAGACCGCGGTGAAGCGCATGACCGAGCTGCGGCCCGACGTCGTGCTCGCCGACTACCACCTGCCCGACGGCACGGGGTCGGACATCGCGCGCACGGTCCGCGCGACGCTGCCGGACACCTCGGTGCTCATCCTGACCGGCGACCCGTCGGTCTCGACCCTCTCGGACGTGGCCCGCTCCGGCGCGGTCGGACATCTCACCAAGGACCGGCCGTTCGACCAGGTCGTCGACGGGGTGCGCTCCGCGGCGCTCGGCGAGATCCTGTTCGCGCCGAGCGAGCTCCAGCGCCTGCTCCTCGAGCGCGAGTCGCGGCCCCGCCCGCTCGAGCCGCTCACGGCGCGCGAGCTCGAGGTGCTCCAGCTCCTGGCCGAGGGCGCCTCGACCACCCAGGCGTCCGAGCAGCTCGGGATCTCGAGCGCGACCCTCCGGGCGCACGTCCAGGCCATCCTCCGCAAGCTCGGCGCCCACTCCCGCCTCGAGGCCGTGGCGGAGGCCGCCCGTTTGGGGGTCATCACCCTGGATGCGTGGACCCGCGAGAAGGCGGCCGCCCGTCCGAGGGAGGTCGTATGAACGTCCCCCGCCGGGGGGTGTGGACCCCTCTAGAGTTCGGTCATCCTTTCCGGCATGGCAGTGGCATCCGTCCCCACGGGACTCCGACAGAAAGGTGCGTACGCAATGGCGAAGCTGCTCATCGCTGACGACCTCGTGCCGATCCGCCAGATGGTCCGCATCACCCTGTCCACCCAGGGCTGGACGATCCTCGAGGCGGAGAACGGCCAGAAGGCCCTCGAGCTCGCGCGGGCCGAGAAGCCGGACCTCATGCTCCTCGACGTCGACATGGGCCCCGGCCCGAACGGGTTCGACGTCTGCCGCGAGCTCAAGGCGTCCGAAGACACGAAGAACATCCCGATCGTGATGCTCACCGCGCACGACAGCGAGAGCGACCGCGCGGTCGGGTTCGCCGCGGGCGCGGCGCAGTACCTGACGAAGCCATTCGGCCCGCTCGAGCTCATCGACACGATCCGCACGATCCTCGCCCCGGCCTCGTAAGCAGCCTCATGGAGGCCGAGCGGCCGACCGCGCTCCACACCGGACTCGGCCGGAACGTCGAGCTCGTCGAGCTCGGCCCGACCCTTTCCGAGCACGACGTCGAAGCGAAGGCCCCGGAGGTCTTCCGCCAGCTCCTGCAGCAGGCGATCCGTGTCTCGGAGCAGGCGAACGCGCAGGCGCTGCGGATGGCACAGGACTTCGCCGCGGTGTACGCGCGCGAGCAGCGGCTCGCCAAGGACTTCGAATCGAAGCTCGGCGAGCTCGCCCTCCTCGAGCGGCAGGCCACGCGCTACGCCGAAGATCTCGCGACGCTGCTGCGCCTCGAGCGCGAGCGCCGTCGGGAGCTCGAGCGCTCGTTGGTCGCCGAGCAGAACGCGAACCTCGAGATGCGCCGCACCGGCCTCCAGGGTGTGAGCCACATCCTCATGGCCGTCACGCTCAAGGACATGACGACCGGGCAGCACCTCCTTCGCGTGCGGAGGTACGTCGAGGCGATCGCCTCGCAGCTCGGGCTGACGCCGGCCACGGTCGAGGAGTACGGCTACTCGAGCGTGCTCCACGACGTCGGCAAGATCCAAACGCCGGACGACATCCTCGGCGCACCGCACGAGCTCTCATCGGATCAATTCGAGACGATGAAGCAGCACTGCATCGACGGCGAAGCGATGCTCGGCGACGCGAAGTTCTTCTCGATCGGCCGTGCGGTGGCTCGGGAGCACCACGAGCGGTGGGACGGCACCGGCTACCCGGACCGCAAGTCGGGCGAGGACATCTCGCTCGCCGCGCGGATCGTGGCCGTCGCGGACGTGTACGACGCGCTGACCTCCAAGCGGCCCTACAAAGAGGCCTGGAGCGCCGAGCGTGGGCTCGCGGCGATCGAGGCCGACTCCGGCAAGCACTTCGACCCGACGGTCGTCGCCGCGTTCGTCAGCCTCTCCCGCGACGGCTCGATCGAGCGCATCCGCACCGAGGTCGGCGACCAGCAGTAGCGGACCCGGCCCCGACCCGCGGGTCATCGCCTTCCACTAGCCTCTCGCCTCGGTGGGTCGCGACCTCTTCCTGATCGCCGTTGCCGGCACGCTGATGCGGCTGCCGTTCGTCTCCCACGTCCTCTGGGCCTGGGACTCCGTGCTCTACGCGCGCGCGATCGAGCGCTTCGATCCGACCGCGATGCTGCCGCACCCGCCGGGCTACCTCGGATACGTCCTGCTCGCCCGCGTCACGACGGCGCTGCTCGGCGACGCGAACGCCGGGCTCGTCGCGCTCAGCGTGGTCGGCGGTGTCGCGCTCGCCGGCGCCGGGTACGTGGCCGGCCGGCACGTCGCCGGCCGCGCTGCCGGCCGCGCCGCCGCGGCGATCCTCCTGCTCTCGCCGCTCGCCTGGCAGCAGAGCGAGATCGCCTACCCCTACACGGTGCTCGGTGCGCTCGCGGCCTGGCTCTTCGTCGCGGCGCTCGTGCTTCCGGCCCGCGCGTTCGCGCTCGCGTCCTTCGGCTTCGGGCTCGCGCTCGGCATCCGGCCGGACCTCTGCGTCATCGCCGGACCGTTCTGGGCCGCGGTCGCCCTGCGCCGCGGCCCGCGGCACGTGGCGGCGGTCCTCGCGGCGGGTGTCGCCGGCGCCGTGGTCTGGGCCGCGCCGACGGTCATCGTGGCCGGCGGCATCGACCGGTATCTGGACCTCGTGTGGACCCAGGCGGTCGGTTCGAGCGGCGTCACGCGCGATCTGCGCGTCGCACTCGAGCACAACGCCGCGCTGCTTGCGACCGCGCTGCAGTGGCAGCTGCTCTGGCTCTGGCCGCTCGCCGCGGCCGGCGCGCTCCGCATCGCGCGCGAGCCCGCGCTCCGCACGCTGCGCCTGCCGCTCGTCCTCGTCACCGTGCCGGCCGTCGCCCTCTACCTGTTCTTCCACATCGGCGACCCGGGTTACACGCTCTCGGTCGCCGCGCCGCTCGCGATCGTCGCCGCCCTCGGCGTGACCGCGCTGCCGCGGCTCGTGCCGCATCGCATCCGAGCGATCGGCGCGGCCGGTCCCGCCGCGCTCGTGCTGGCGATGGGGATCCCCTTCGTCTTCGGCGGCGATTACTTCAGCGCGCCGGCGATCGCGTACCAGGACGAGACGATGCTCGAGCGGTTCGCGTACATCCGCACGCACTTCGACCCGGCGTCGACCGTGATCGTGGCCCGCGCGAACTACCAGCACGCGCGCCTGTACCTGCCCGAGTACACCGCAGTGCGCCCGACGGGCTCGGGGCGGCCGGCGCGTGACCGGTTCGCGGACCAGGTCGCGTCGGTGCGGACCGTCGTGTTCCTCGATCGCTGCTGGCGGCACCTCGCGCCGAGCGCCGAGCACGTCGCGCTCGGCGGGGGCACGCATCTGTGGATCAGCACCGGCGCGGCCCTCGCGCGGGATCTCGCGATCCACGACATCCTCGACCTCGAGGTGGACTGAGCCGGCCGGCCTCCGACGTGAGTGCGCTCAGCCGCGGCTGACGGCCTGGTCCACCGCGGCGAGCAGCTCGTCGAGGTCGAAGGGCTTCGACACGACGGCGGCGAAGTCGGCGAGCACGCTGCGCTCGGTCTGGCGCGCCGTCGCCTCAGCGATGTCGCCCTTGTGCGCGGTGAACATGACCACCGGGATGCGCGGGCGGCGCCGGGTCAGGCGGGCGGCCTCGTCCCACGAGCGGCCGTACGTCGAACCGTCACCCGAGCCGTCGAGCAACACGGCATCGGGCTCGGCCACCGCGATGGCCTCCGCGATCGCGGTGGACGACAGGTCGCCGACGATCGCGACCTCGTAGCCCTCCTCGGCCAGGGCCGAGCGCACGAGATCGGCGATATCGGCGTCGTTGTCGACGATGAGGATCCGGCCAGTCCCTGCCACGTGCTTCCCCTCGCTCTACATCGGCAGCCCGAGGGCGGGAATTTAGCCCCTGCCACGGAGTTGCGCCGGGGCGCGAACGGCTAGGGCAGCTTGGCCTTCGCGCCGGCGTAGAGCGACCGGACCATCGGCGCCGCCGGATGGAACTCACCGACGTCGAGATAGATCGTCCACACGTCGACCGCGCCCTTCCAGTCCTCACGCTGGTACAGCAGCAGGCCCTTGAGGAACAGGCCGTCGGGGTCCTTCGGCCGCAGCGCGAGCACGCGGTCCACGGCGATGAGCGCGCCATCCGGCTGCCCGGCCTGCGCGAGGATCAGCGCGAGGCCGTTGAGCGCGGGCACGCTGTTGGCGTCGAGCGCGAGGACGGCGCGGTACGTCGCGACGGCCTCGGTCGTGCGCCCGTCCTGCCGGTAGGCGTCCGCGAGCGCGAGGAGCGTCGGCGTGTCCCGCGGCGAGACCTTCGCGCGCGCCTCGAGGTCCGCCGTCGTCGGCCCGCCCGCCGGCGTCGTGCCGGTGATGGGCTCGCCCGGCGCGCGGTCGCCCGCGGATGGCGGCAGGCTCGTCGCGCCGTACGCCGCGATCACACCGAACAGCACGGCCGCGATCGCGATCGTCCGGATCGGCGCGCGCCCGGGCAGCGTCGTGCGCTCGGGCCGGAACGCGGCGCGTTCGAGCGTCCCCCGCAGCCGCGCGGCATCGGTCGGGGCGATCGTGCCCGCGGCCTCCGCGAACTGCAGGTCGCGCAGCGAGGACACCGCGCGCGCGACATCGTCGGCCGCCGCAACGGGCTCCGCCGGCCACGCCGGCGTCTTGGCACGGACGAGCCACGGCCACAGCGCGGCGAGCGCGCCGCCCGCGATCGCGAGGCCGAACACGACCGCGGTCACGGCTCGTCCGCCGCGAGCAGGGCCTCGAGCCGCCGCCGCTCGTCCACGGTGAGCGCGGGATCGGGCGCGACCGCGGGCGCGCGCGCGTGGCGCAGCGCGAGCAGCGCGCCGAGGATGATGACCGCGAGCGGCGCGAGCCAGACGAGTCCGCCGGCGGAGACGAGCGGCGGCGAGAGCAGCACCCACTCGCCGTAGCTGCGGGTGAACTCCGCCCGGATCTCGTCGTCGGTGCGGCCCTCTGCGACGCGCTGGGCCGCCAGATCCTTCATCGCGCGAGCCGTCTCCGAGGACGAGTCCTTGACCGACAGGCCCTGGCAGACCGGGCAGCGCAGCTCCGCCGTGATGCGGTCGACACGTTCGGCGTTCGTGAGCGGCTGCGGGCGGGCGGACCAGGCGAGCGCGAGCCCCACCGCGAGGAGCGCCGCGACGATGAGCCACCGTGACCGCGTCACGGCTTCGCGCCTCGGCGCAGCGTCTCGATCCCCGCGATCAGGGTCTTCGCGTCGATCGGGCCGATGTGGCGGCCGGCGATCGTCCCATCGGCGGCGATGAAGTACGTCTCGGGCGGGCCGAAGACGCCATAGCTGAGCGCGACCCGGCCGCCATCGTCGACCGCGCTCGGCCAGGTGTTGCCGAGCCGCGCCGTGTAGTCGCGCGCGGCGTCGGGGGTGTCCTGGAACACGATCCCGAGCAGCACGACGTCGGTCCCGCGGTAGCGCTCCCACACATCGGTCAGGGCGGGATTCTCCTCTTTGCACGGGATGCACCACGACGACCAGAAGTTGAGAACGACGATCTTGCCGGTGTAGCCGTCGAGCGAGATCTTCGCGTTCCCGGACAGCGACGCGAGCGTGAACGCGGGCGCCGGCTTGCCGACGGTGCCGGTGCGGATGTCGTGCGGGTCGCGGCGGAACGCGAGCGTGAGCGTCAGCGCGAGCCCGAGGATGAGCGCGACCGCGACGTAGCGCGCGATGCGGGTCACTCGGCACCGACCGCTTCGGCGACCGGCGCCGGTGCGGTCACCGCCCGGCGCCGCGGCGGCGGCAGCGCGGCGAGCAGCGCGCCGAGCCCGACGACCGCGCCACCGGCCCAGAGCCACGACACGAGCGGGATGATCCGCACGCGGATGGTGGCCCAGGCGTGGCCGCGGCCGTCGTACGCGGCGAGGATCGTGTAGATGTCGTCGCGCGAGCCCGCGGCGATGCCCGGCGAGCCGATGGCCTGCTGGCTGTTCGGGTACTGCACCAGTGCGGGGTGAAGGCGCTCGCTCGCGCCGTTCCCGGTGATCACCAGATCCGCGACCGCCGAGAGCCGTTGCGGCTCGGCGACGTCGCGCAGCCCGGTGAAGACGACGTGGTAGCCCGCGACGTCCAGCGCGTCCCCGGGCGCGAGCGTGCGCTCGAGCTCGGTGGTGCGCGCCTGGCTCGTCCCGATCGCGACCACCGCGAGCACGATGCCGAGGTGCACGACGTAGCCGCCGTAGCGGCGGCCGTTGCGCCGGAACAACGCGACGAACGCCGTCGCCGCCGGCTCGCGGTGCAGGACCCCGCGGGCCCGAACGCCGCGGACGAATTCCTGGACGACGGTGGCGGTCACGAACGCGGCGAGCGCGTACGTGAGGACCGGCGCGATGCCGGTCATGCCCGCGAGCACCGCGACAAGCGCCCCGGCCGCGGCTGCGACGACCGGCACCTGGAGCTGCCGCTCGAGCGTCGCGCGCGAGGCCGCGTGCCACGGGAGCTGCGGCCCGATGCCCATGAGGAAGAGGAGCGCGAGGCCGATCGGGACCTCGACCCGGTCGAAGTACGGCGCACCGATCGAGAGCTGCGCCCCCGAGACCGCCTCGGCGATCAGCGGGTACAGCGTGCCGAGCAGCACGGTCAGCGTCGCGGCGACGAACAGGACGTTCTGGAAGAGGAACACGGCCTCACGCGACAGCGGCGATCCGATCGAGCCGCGGTCGCCGAGATCGTTGAGGCGATAGAGGAGCAGGCCGACGCCGACCACGAGCACCGCGACGAAGTACCCGAGGAGCAGCGGGCCGATCGCGGACTGGGTGAACGAGTGCACCGAGTTGACGACGCCGCTGCGGGTGAGGAACGTGCCGAGGATCGTCAGCGCGAACGTCGCGATGACGAGCGCGATGTTCCACGTTCGGAGCAGCCGGCGCTTCTCCTCGACCATCACCGAGTGGAGGTAGGCCGTCGCGGTGAGCCACGGCATGATCGCGGCGTTCTCGACGGGGTCCCAGGCCCAGTAGCCGCCCCAGCCGAGCACCGCGTAGCTCCACCACGCGCCCGCGACGATGCCGACGCCGAGCAAGCCCCACGAGGCGAGGGCGGCCTTGCGCGTCTCGGTGAGCCAGCGGTCGCCGGTCTCGCCGAGGATGAGCGCGGCGATCGCGTACGCGAACGGGATGCTCGTCAGGACGTAGCCGAGGTAGAGCAGCGGCGGGTGGAGCGCCATGAGCGGATGGTTCTGGAGGAGGGCGTTCGGCCCGCGGCCGTCGCTCGGCACGCTGTCCGCGGCGATGCGCGTGAATGGATCGGCTGCGGCCGTCGTCACGAGCGCGAGGAAGAACGCCAGCATCGCGAAGAGCACCGCGAGGGCAACGGTCGCGACGCGGGGGAGAGACCGGGTGCCGCGCCAGGCGACGTACACGACGGCCGCCGCGAGGATGAGCGTCCAGAGCAGGATCGAGCCCGCGAGCGCGGCCCAGAGCGAGATCGCGCTGTAGAAGAGCGGCGTCGCGCGGGCGTTGTTCTCGGCCACGTAGACGATGCTGAAGTCGTGCGTGACGAGCGCGCCGACCATCGCGAGGTCCGCGACGAGCACGAGCAGGAACGCGCCGAGCGCCACGTACCGCGCGCTCACCAGCGCGCGCGGCTCGCGTCTCCAGGCGGCGTATGCGGCGGCGGCGAGGCCCCAGAGCGCGAGGAGCAGCGCCGCGCGGAGCGCGCCGCCGCCGATGTCGGCGAAGCTCACGGGGCCGGGGTCTGGTGCGACGGCACCGCGGAGCCGGTGGGTGCGGTGTAGATCTCGTCGTGCTTCGCGATCACCTGCGACGCGCGGAACGTCCCGTCCGCGGCGAAGCTGCCCTCGACGACCGCCCCCGCGCCATCGCGCAGCAGCCCGGGCGGCGCGCCGGTCCCGATGACCTTGACCGCGGTCACGCCGTCGCTGACCGTGAAGCGGAGGTCGCGGCTGGCGGGGTCGTAGGCGAGGCTGCCGGCGACGACCTGGCCGCCGAGGCGCACGAGCTGTCCGGTGGCGAACCCGCGCTGCTTCGCCTCGGTCGGCGTGTAGTAGTAGACCGCGGCGGTCTGGAGGGTCTGGCTCGCCACGTATCCGATGACGACGGCGGTCGCGAGCGCGGCGATGACGAGCACGCGGCGTCCGCCGATCCGGCTAGCTGCGCTCACTCACCGTCACGCCGGCGGTACCGGAGCGACAGCAGGTACAGCCCGAGCGCGCCGAAGCAGCTGACGTACGCGGCGACGATGAAGATGAGGTTGTCGACGTTCATCCGCGAGCCGCCACGATCCGCGCCTGGCGCCGCAGCTCGATGTCGACCCGGGCGGACATGAGGTAGGCGTAGAGGAACGTGAACGCGATCGTCATCGCGACGAGCGCCGCGAGCATCGAGCGGTCGAGCGTCGGGGACAGGTCCGGCCGGAGGACGCTCGGCAGCTGATGCAGCGCGTTCATCCAGGTCACCGAGAGATGGACGATCGGGACGTCGACGACGAGCACGATCCCGAGGATCGCCGCGCGCGTCGCGCGGCGGTCGAGGTCGTCGGAGAGATTGCGCAGCAGCAGGTAGCCGATGTACATCGCGAACATCACCGCGGTCGTGATCACGCGCGGCTCCCAGCTCCACCACACGCCCCACGTCGGCTCGGCCCAGATCGAGCCGAGGAGCAGGGTGAGGCCGGTGAAGAGCACGCCGATCTCCGCCGAGGCCACGGCGATCGCGTCGAAGACGAGCCGCTTCGTCCAGAGGTAGCCGACGCTCGCGAGGAAGACGATGACGAAGGCCAGGTACGCGAGCCAGGCGTTCGCGACGTGGACGTAGAGGATGCGCACGACGTTGCCCATGCCGGCGTCCGGCGGCGACCACACCAGGGCCATCCAGAGGGCCACGAACAGCGCCACGACGCTCGCCGCACCCAGGAGGGGGCGCGCGCGCAGGGCGGACGTGGTCTTCGCGGTCGTGCTGATCACTCCAGTGCTGTAGGGACGATGGTAAAGCCCAAGACCCAATACACCAACGCGAACGCGACGAGCAATCCGGACCAGCCGATCGCTCCAGCGGCGTCCCCGGACGCCGCTGCCGCCGATCCACTCGTCGCCGCGACGAGATGCGGCACCAGCACCGGCAGCACGAGGATCGGGACGAGCGCGCCGCGCGCGCGGAGGCGCAGCGCGATCGCGACGAACAGCACCATCACCGGCGGCAGCGCGACGATGCCCGCGATCGCGACGAGCACGAGATGTCCGGGCAGCGCGATACCGAGCGAGAGGAGCACGAGCGAGAGCGCGCCGCCGGCGACACCGACGAGGGCGAGCAGCGCGGTGAGGGCGACGACCTTCCCCGCGTACACCGCGTCGCGGCCCTGCGGCAGTGCGAGGATCGCGTCGAGCGCATCGTCCTCGAGCTCGCGGTCGAACGAGCGGCTCGTGGCGAGGATCGCGGCGAAGGCCATGGCGATCCAGAACAGCGCGGCCGCGACCGGCGGCTGGCTCGCGGCGAGCGGACCGACGGCCAGGCTTTCCACGAGGATCATCGTCGCCACGAACGTGATCGCGGCGATGACGCCATCGGGCTGCCCGCGCTCCGCCAGGGCCTCGCGCGCGGCGACGATGCGGATCCGGCGCCACATCATCCGAGCTGCACCACGGCGTTCGCACCGGCGTCGAGCTCGAAGCGCGAGTGGGTCGCGATGACGATCGCGCGGCGCTCGCCGGCGAGGACCCGGATCGTCCGCAGCAGGTGCGCCGCGGCCTCGTCGTCCAGGCCGGCGAACGGTTCGTCGAGCAGCACGAGATCGGCGCGCTCGACGTCGAGACGCGCGAGCGCCGCGCGGCGCCGCTGCCCGGCCGAGAGCGTCTCCACCGGCCGCGCGGCCTGCGCCGCCGAGAGGCCCCACGAAGCGAGCGCCGGTCCGACGCCGTCGGCCGCGACGCCGCGGAAGGCCGCGAGCGAGCGCAGGTTGTCGCGCGCCGAGACGCCGCGGAGGAGCTGCGCGCGCTCGCCGAGGTAGAAGGTCGACGGCGCCGGCTCGCGGCTGCCCCGCGCGAGCGGGAGCAGCCCGGCGAGCGTTCGCAGCAGCGTCGACTTCCCCGCGCCGTTCGGCCCGCGCACCACGGTGAGCCCGGGACGGATCTCGAGGTCGAATGCCCGCAGGATCGCGCGGTCGCCGAGCACGACCGTCGCGCCGCGCAGCGCCGCCGTAGTGTTCACGCACGGATGATGCGGCTTTTCGCACTCGCGCTCGCGGCGTGCGTGCTCGCGACCGCGTGTGCCGAGCCGCGGGCCACCGACCCGATCGAGCGCGGCACGCAGGTGTACCGCGAGAAGAGCTGTGCGAGCTGCCACCGGATCGGCGGCGACGGGGGCACCGTCGGCCCGCCGCTCACGCACATCGCGACGGTCGCGGAGACCCGTACGCCCGGAATGAGCGCCGAGGACTACATCCGCGAGTCGATCCGTGATCCCGGCGCGTACGTCGTCCCGGGCTACCCGGACACGATGCCGCGGGGGCTCGATCGCGGCATGACCCAGGAGGACTTCGATGATCTCGTCCTGTACCTCATGACCCTGAAATAGGAGGAGCACATGTCAGCGGACCGGAGCCACGAGGCCGAGAACGACGCCGAGCGCGAGCGGCTGCGTGCGCTCGTCGCGCGCCTGGGCGACGACGACCTGCGGCGGCCGATGCCCGGCGGGTGGACGATCGCCGCCAACCTCGCGCACGCAGGCTACTGGGATGCGCGCGCGATCTACTGGCTCGACGGCTACGCCCGCGGTATCGCCCCGGTGCCGTACGAGGAAGAGAACGTCGACGCGGTCAACGATGCGGCCAAGCCGCTCTGCCTGGCGCTTCCGCCGCGCGACGCGGCGCGGCTCGCGCTGCGGCTCGCCGAGGAGGCCGATCGGAAGGTCGCGGCGCTGAGCGACGAGCTGCTGGCGACGATCCACCGGGTGAAGCCCGGCTTCAACCTCGCCCGCGCGATCCATCGCAAGGAGCACCTGGATGACGTCGAGCGCGCGCTGAAGGGCTATTCTTAGCGGGACCGCATCGCGGTCTGCTGGGGGTGCGCGCAAGCGCTGAGAGGAGCCCGAGGGCTCCAACCCCTTGAACCTGATCCGGTTCGTACCGGCGGAGGAAAAGCACATGGCGAAGTTCGAGGCCGGCTACTTCGGGGCTCGTTTCTCCCTCTACCCCATGGCGGACCGGTACGTCCCGGTCATTCTCGGTGCGATCGATGGGATCGCGAGCTCCGACCTCGAGGTCGAGACCGATGACGTCAGCACCTTCATCAAGGGCGACCGTGACCTCGTGTGGGCCACGCTCGAGGACGCCTTCGCGAGGGCGGCTCGCACGAAGGAGCACGTCGTCATGACCATCCTCGTTTCGCACGGCTGCCCGGGCGAAGAGCTCTGCGAGATCGATCCACTGAAGGGGACCGCCGAGCACGGCGTCACGCACCCCGGCGCCGGCCTCCCGGTGAGCTGCCAGTGGTCCCTCTATCCGCTCGGCGAGCCGGGCTACATGGACGTCATCTACAAGGCGATCGCGGATACCAAGGACGCCGGCGTGTACTCCAAGGGCCGGCATTTCGTGTCACATCTCGAAGGCGATCTCGATCGCGTCCTCCACTCGATCCGCCGCACGTTCGATGCGGCGTGCGAGTCGGCGGCGCACGTCACCGCACACATCACGTTGTCGGCGAACAGTCCGACGGGAAAGGCTACTTAGATGGGACGCATCACCATGCCACGCGCCGCCGCCCTCGGAGGCGCGGTCCTGGCGATCATCGCGTTCTTCCTCCCCTGGGTGCAGTACGGCGAAACGACCTACCTGGGCCTGGGTCTCGCCACGGCGGTCACCAAGGCCGGTGGCCTCAAGGGCTTCGACGTCGCGCTCTACTCCGTGCCGATCCTCGCGCTCGTCTCGATCGTCTTCACGGTCCTCTCGTCGCGCGCGCCGGCCCCCGAGTCCGAGTCGCGCCTGCGGATCCTCGCGAGCGCCGTGTCGATCGCCGGTCTCGCCGTGACGCTGCTGTTCCTCGGCAGTGCGGTCCTCGGCGGGAAGCCGGGCATCGCGTTCGAGCCGGGCAAGGTCACCACGGACCTCGCGGTGACGACCAGCGTCGCGAAGGTGTTGAGCGCCGGCGCGTTCGTGTCTGTCGGGATCGGCGTCTACCTCACGATCCTCGGGTTCCTCGCATCGGCGATCGGCGGCCTGCTCGGACGCAGCAAGGACCCCGCCGCCGCCCGCGTCGTCTGGCGCACGCAGGACTTCGTGATGCTCGCGATAATCGCGGTCGTCTTCGGGGCGATCTACTGGGCGTGGCTCGCTCCGTATATCTGGGTCGAGGGCATCGCCGCGCAACCCGGCGCGGAGCTGTTCTTCGCCGTCTGGTTCACCAGCGGTCTGCTGGGCGGCTACATCCTTCGCCGTCCCGGCGCAGCGTTCCTCGCCGAGACCCTCACGGCCGCCGCGGAGGTGCTCATCGGCGCACCGGCCGGTCCGGTCCTCCTCATCACGGGGATGATGGAGGCTCTCGGCGCCGAGCTCGTCTTCGCGGCCACCGGCTACCGCAGCTGGGGCTGGCGGACGATGCTGATCGCGGGCGTCGCCGCCGCGCTCGTCGCGCTCCCCTGGAACTGGTTCCGGCTCGGGTACTTCGCGCTCGATCCCATGCTGCTCATCGCGCTTCTCGGCGTGCGTGCCGTGTCCGGCGGTCTCGCCGGCGCGGCCGCGAAGCTCCTCGGTGACGCGATCGCCGCCACCGGCTCGCTGAACGCGTACGCCCTCGGACGGGAACGCGTTCGCGAGGTGTGACCAGCGCATTCGCGGAGATCGCGGGGCTCACCCTCCGTCATATCGGGCGGAGGGTCCCCGCGATCCGCGACCTCTCGTTCCGCTGGGAGCGTGGCGAGCGGTTGCTGCTCCTGGGGCCGAGCGGTAGCGGTAAGAGCACCATCGCGCTCTGCCTGGATGGTGTCATCCCGCACGCCGTCGAGGCGCATTGGGAGACCGGCAGCGTCCGCGTCGATGGCGTCGAGACGCGCGACCTCGGGCTGGCCGCCCTCTCGTCGACCGTGGGCGTCGTCTTCCAGGATCCCGAGACCCAGCTCGTGATGCTCGAGATCGACGACGAGATCGCGTTCGGTCTCGAGAATCACGCCGTCCCCCGCGAAGAAATGGCCCGGCGCATCGGGGCAGCGCGTGCGGAGACCGGTCTCGCGGGCCTGCAGGCTCCGATCGCGACGCTGTCCGGTGGGACCAAGCAGCGCATCGCGCTCGCCTCGATCCTCGCGCTCCAGCCGCGCGCCCTCGTGCTCGACGAGCCGACCGCGAACCTCGACCCGGCCGGCGCGCACGAGGTGCTGCTCGCGGTGGCGCGCCTCGTCGCGGACCGCGAGCGATCGGTGCTGCTCATCGAGCATCGTCTCGACGACATCCTCTCGCTGATCGACCGCGTCGTCGTGCTCGACGCCGACGGCCGGCTCGCGCTCAGCGGCACACCGCGGGCGGTCTTCGTCGACGCGATGGACCGCCTCGAGTCGCTCGGCGTCTGGGTCCCGCAGCTGCGGCGGCTCGCGGCGCTCCTCGGCAGCGACTCCCTGCCGCTGGATGCGGCGGAGGCCGCTGCCGTGATCGTCGAGCGGTGGCCCGCGACGAGCCGAGTCCCCGCGGATCCCGCGCCGGCGGGAGCAGTGGTCGTTCGCGCGGCAGGCGTCGCATACCGGTACCCGGGATCGAAGGTCGCGGCGCTCGACGGGGCGTCGCTCGCGGTAGGTCGTGGCGAGCTGCTCGCGATCGTCGGCGCGAACGGAGCCGGCAAGAGCACCCTCGGCCTCGTGCTGGCCGGTGCGCTCGATCCGGGCCGAGGCTGGGTCGAGCGTCTGGGTCGCTGCGCGTACGTCTTCCAGTACCCGGAGCATCAGTTCGTCGCGCGCACCGCCGTGGACGAGCTCCGGGCGACCTTTCGCGCGCGCGGCCTCAGCGCCGCGGAGATCGACCGTCGCGCGGCCGGGCTCCTCGAGCGTGCCGATCTCGCCGCGCTCGCGGAGGCGAATCCGTTCACGTTGAGCCATGGCCAGAAGCGACGGCTATCCATCGCGACGGCACTCGCGGCCGAGCCGGACGCGCTCATCCTGGACGAGCCGACGTTCGGCCAGGATGAGCGCAACACCGGGCTGCTGCTCGAGACGCTGGATGCCCTCTGCGCGGAGGGACGGGCGGTCGTCGCTATCACGCACGATCTCGCGCTCGTCGCGGATCACGCGACCCGCGTCGTCGCGCTCGAGGGCGGGCGCATCGTGTTCGACGGACGGGCGGCAGACTTGCTGGCCGACGATGCGCTCATCGCGCGGTGTGCGCTGCGCCGCCCGCCGGTCGCCGAGGCCTTCCGGATCGCATCGGCGCGACGGTCCGACGTCCCGGCGCTCATCGGCATCCGAGGGGTCATGGAGGCGCTGCGATGAGCGGCGTCGTCGCGCGCCGCGATCCCGCGATGAAGCTCGGCGTGGCGCTCGCCCTGTCTCTGCTCCTCGTGGCGATCATCGACCCGATCACGCCGCTGCTCTTCCTCGGAGCCGCGTGGATCGCGGCCGTCGCGCTCGGCGGCGTTCCCGCGGCCACGTTCCTTCGCACGCTCGCGCCGCTCGTCGTCGTCGCGCTGGGCTTCGTGTGGACGAACGCTCTCTTCGCGATACCCGCACCCGACGACGCGCTCTGGCGGGTCGGGCCGTTCGTCGCGAGCGCCTCGGGTCTCCGTTTCGGACTCGGGATCGGTCTCCGCGGCCTCGCGATCGGGGCGATCTCGCTCGCGGCGATCCGCACGAGCGATCCGACCCGGCTCGTGGTGACCCTCATCCGGAATGCGCGGCTCCCGTATCGGGTGGGGTACGCGATGCTCGCCGCGTATCGCTTCTTCCCCCTGATCGGCGACGAGTTCAACCGGATCCGGCTCGCACAGCGAGTCCGCGGCGTCCGGCCACATTCGCTCGCGGGACGGGCTCGCGCAGCGGTCGATGGCATCGTGCCGCTGTTCGCCGACGCGACCCGTCGCGCCACGCGCATCGCGATCGCCATGGATGCCCGCGGCTTCGCGTCCGCGCGCGAGCGGACGTACTGGCGGGTCACCCCGGTCACGTGGAGCGATTGGCTGTTCGTCCTTGGTTGCCTGGTAGTGGCTGCCGCGATCCTCGGTGTGGGCGCGCTCGGGGGCTGGATCCGCCTCTGGAATGGCCGATTCTCGGCCTGACGGCGAGACCCCGGACCAGCCGCGCTGAACCGTGGCGGATACCGTTTCTTGGGCATGGGGAAGTTGCCTAACAGCCCGCCGGGCGACGCCGTTAATTCCGCTGAGCGGGAAGAGGACGCTCAGCTGGCTCGGCGTGCCGGCAACGGCGAGGCCGAGGCGTTCGGCGTCCTCTACGACCGCTACGTGGATGCGGTCTACCGGTACGTGTTCTACCGGGTGCGAAATGAAGCAGAGGCGGAAGACGTGACGAGCGACGTGTTCATGCGGGCCCTTCGGGCGATCCCGAAGTACGAGCCGCGTCAGGCGTTCCTGGCCTGGCTCTACCGCATCGCCCGCAACGCCGTCATCGACCGCAGCCGCCGCCGCGCGGCGCGCCAGCAGGTCACCTTCGAGGACGCGCTCGCGCACCCGCATGGCGACAACGTGGTGAATCCCGACGAGGGTCTGCTCGCGGGCTCCGACGCGTCGGCCGTGCGCGCGGCGATGCGCGAGCTCACGCCGCTGCAGCAGGAGGTCCTCGTGCTGCGCTACGTGGAGGGCCTCGACACCAAGTCCATCTCCAAGATCACCGGGAAGCGCGACGGCACGATCCGCGGGATCGAGTTCCGCGCGCTCAGCGCGCTCCGGACGATGATCCCCTCGCGGGAGCACCTCTAGATGAGCGACATGCTTCCGCGCCCCGAGCCGCGCGACGCCTTCAAGCGCGCCCTCCGCTCCCAGCTCATGGCGCAGGCGCCCGGCGTGCTCGCGAGGCGCGAGACCACGTGGTCGCGCCTGCAGGGCGTCCTGCTCCGGCCGGCGCTCGCCGCCGCGGTGGTGCTGCTCGTCCTTGCCGCCGGCGCGGGGAAGGCCGCGGCCGACAGCCTCGCGGGTGACGCCGTCTTCGCGGTCAAGCGCGCGGCCGAGGACCTTCAGCTCGCGCTCGCGCTCGACGACACGACGCGACTGCGCGTCCTCGCCGAGCAGGCCGATCACCGGCTCGCCGAGCTCGCGGAGTCGGTCACGGCTCACCCCGAGAAGGCGAAGCTCGCCCAGACCGAGTACGCGAGCGCGGTGAAGAAGCTCACGACGGCCGTTGACGCCGTCCGCTCGCAGCCGAACGTGAGCGAGGACAAGAAGACCGCCGCCGAGGACGTCGTCGACGCCGCGCACCGGAAGCACGTCGAGGTCCTCGCGGAGCTGAAGAAGAAGGTCGGGTCGTCCACGGAGAACGCCGACGTCGAGAACGAGATCGACAACGCCACCGACGAGTCGGAGAAGCTGCACGCATCCGACCGCCCCGCTCGCAGCCCGGAGCCGTCGAGCCGCCCGGACCGGTCGCGCTCGCCGCAGCCGACCCGGACCGCGCCGCCGTCCCGCACGCCGAGCAAAGAGGGGGAGCGGAGCATCGTCCCGACGGTCGCCCCGTCCATTCGGCGCTGAGCCGGAAGAAGCGCATCGTCGTCATCGAGGACGATGACGACACCCGGACGACGATGGCCGCCGCGCTCGAGGCCGACGGCTACGAGGTGATCGCCTCCGCCGACGCCTTCGGCGACATCAAGCACGCCAAGGCCGACCTCGTCATCCTCGACCTGTTCCTGCACGGCGAGACAGCCGGCTGGCAGCAGCTCGACATCCTCACCCTCGACCCGGTCACCCGCGGCGTCCCGGTGATCATCTGCTCCGCCGCGCTCGCCTCGCTCAGGCTCGCGCGCGAGAAGCTCGCCGTACTGGACGTCACCGTCCTCGAGAAGCCATTCGATCTCGAACGGCTCGACGCGGCGATCACCGCCGCGCTCGCGGCGGCCCCGCGCCGCCCGGAGATCGGCTTCCGCGACTAACCCGCGCTCCGCTCCTGCGGCTGCGCGCGCGCGAGCTGCGGCCACCGGCGCCGCACGGCCGCGGCGATCCCCTCGGCATCGAGGCCGAAGTGCTTGCGCCACAGCTTCTGCGCGCCGTGATCCACCCACTCGTCCGGCACGGCGAGGATCTCGAGCTCGACCTTCGCGCCGCGCTCGACGAAGAGCTCGCCGACGGCCGAACCGAAGCCGCCGGCCGCGACGTGCTCCTCGACCGTGAGGACGCGGCCGATGCGCGCCGCGAGCGCCAGGTAGCGCTCGGCGTCGAGTGGCTTCGCGAACCGCGCGTTCACGACGGTCGCCTCGATGCCCGCGGCGCTCAGGGCGTCGGCGGCGATCAACGCACTGTGCGTGAGGGTGCCGTAACAGAGGATCGCGACGTCGTCGCCCTCGCGAAGCGTCTCCGAGATCCCGATCGGCAGCACCTCGAGCGGCCCGTCGAGCGCGGCGCCGACGCCGGTCCCGCGCGGATAGCGGAACGCGATCGGGCCGCCGCCGGTCTGCGCGTACTTCACCGCGGTCCACACCATCAGGCGGAGCTCGGCCTCGTCCTTCGGGGCCATGAGCACGATGCCGGGCAGCGGCCGGAGGTAGGCGATGTCGAAGAGGCCCTGATGGGTGCGGCCGTCGTCGCCGACGATCCCGCCACGGTCCATCGCGAACACGACCGGCAGCTCCTGGATCGCGACGTCGTGGACGACCTGGTCGAAGCCGCGCTGCAGGAACGTCGAATAGATCGCGACGATCGGGACGATGCCCTGCGTCGCCATACCCGCGGCGAACGTCACCGCGTGCTGCTCGCAGATGCCGACGTCGAAGAGCCGCGCCGGGAACTCCTTGAACAGCGGCATGAGGCCCGTCCCCGCGGGCATCGCCGCCGTGATCGCGACCGTGTTCGTCTCGGCCCGCATGGTCTCGGCGACGGCGTCGGCGAACACCTTCGTGTACTGCGGCGCGGCGGCGGCCGCGGTACCGGTCGCCGACACCCCGTGCCACTTCTGGTTGTCCTCTTCGGCCGGCCCGAAGCCATGGCCCTTCTGGGTGTGCACGTGCACGAAGACCGGGCCCTCATCGAAGTCGCGAGCCTTCTTCAGCACCCCCTCGACGGCGTCGAGATCGTGGCCGTTGACCGGACCGAAGTAGGTGAAGCCGAACTGCTCGAAGAGGATGTTCGGGATGAAGATCGCCTTGAGCGACGTGAAGAGGCGCCGTCTCGCCTCCTCGGCGAGATCGCCGGCGGGCATGTGCTCGAGGATCGAACGGGCGACATGCTTCAGCTCGCGGTAGGGCGACGCGGTCCGTACCGTCTCGAGCATCCGGGAGACCGCGCCGACGTTCGGCGCGATGCTCATGCCGTTGTCGTTGAGCACGACGATCATCCGCGTGCGCCGCGCGCCGATGTCGTTCAGCGCCTCCCAGGCCATGCCCGCGGTGAGCGCCCCGTCGCCGATGATCGCGACGACGTGCTCGTGGCCGCCCTTGAGATCCCGCGCGACGGCCATGCCCTGCGCCGCGGAGATGGACGTCCCCGCATGACCCGCGCCGAACTGGTCGTGCTCCGATTCGCTGCGCGCGAGGAAGCCGGAGATCCCGCCGAACTGGCGCAGCGTGGCGAAGCGCTCGCGCCGGCCGGTGAGGAGCTTGTGGACGTAGCCCTGGTGGCCGGTGTCCCACACGAGCTTGTCGTTGGGCGAATCGAAGACCCGGTGCAGCGCCACGGTGAGCTCGGTCGCTCCGAGGCTCGAGCTGATGTGGCCCCCGGTCTTCTGCACCGCGTCGACCGTGTAGTCGCGGATCTCGCGGCACAGCTGGGCCAGCTCTTCGCGATCGAGCGAGCGCAGGTCGGCCGGGCTTTCGATCCGTTCGAGGAGGGCCATCCATGGCTAGTCTAGGCCGCGAATGCTCGAGTTCGAGCGGCGCAGCGTCATCGTGACGGGGGCCACCGGCAACCTCGGCAACGCCGTGGTCCGCGCGTATCTCCTGTCCGGGGCGCACGTCGCCGCGCCGGTGCGCGACCCCGCGAAGGGCAGCGCGTTGCGCGCGGCCGTCGCCGACCTTGCGAACGGCGAGGACGACCGGCTCCTCGTGATCGACGCCGATCTCGCCGATCGCGCCTCGATGGACGCGTTCGTCGAGCAGATCCTTCGGACCTGGGGTCGCCTCGACGTGCTGGCCAATCTCGCGGGCGGATTCAGCACCGGCCCCGCCGACGACCTGGACCGCATCCGCGCGCTCTGGGACCAGAACGTCGCCACGGTCGTGGTGCCGACCAGCGCGTGCCTGGTCCCGATGCGCGCGCGAGGCTATGGGCGCATCGTGTCGGTCGCCGCGGGGTCCGCCCTCAAGGCGGGAAAGAACACCGCGGGCTACGCGATGGCGAAGGGCGCGCTCGTGCGGTGGACGGAAGCGCTCGCCGCCGAGACGAAGGACCAGGGGATCACGGTGAACGCCATCCTGCCCGGGACGATCGATCATCCGGCGAACCGGGCCGCGATGCCGAAGGCGGATCCGAAGACCTGGGTCCAGCCCGCCGAGGCCGCCGCGCTGATCCTGTTCCTGACCAGCGCCGCCGCATCCGGCGTCACCGGCGCGGCGATCCCGATCACCGGGCGGGCCTAGCCGAGCAGGAGCGAATCGCGGTCGCGCTCCGCGTGCTCGGCATCGCGCAGCGCGGACCTGAGTCCCCCGGTGAAGCTCCAGATCTTGACGTAGCCCGGCTCGCCCGCCGCGGCACGCTCGCGGACGAATTCGTACCCATGGCGCATGCGCGCCGGCAGAAGGTCGACGACAGCCGCGACGTCGGGGAAGCCGTACGCGGCGCAGAAGCGGCGGATCCGCTCGCCCTGGGTCCCGCGCACCTCACCGCTCGGCGTGGCGGTCACCGGGGCCCATCGCCACACGGCGATCGCGAGGTCCCAGGCCCGAGAGCCCGGCGCGACCTGATCCCAGTCGATCATCGCGACCGCCCGCTCGCCACGGAACACCGTGTTGAACGGGCCGACGTCGTTGTGGCAGATGAGCTCATGCGGCGGCGGTCCTGCCGGCTGCCGCCACGCCGCATCCGCAGACGGGACGAAGTCCGCGATCGCATCGTGGTAGCGGCGCAGCAGGCGCGCGGCGGACTCCAGCGTGGCGGCCGTCCACACCCACGCGGGATATGGATCGGGCCATCCCGTCGGCGCGTCTCCGTCGATGTACCCGAGGATCTCACGGCCTCGGTCATCGATGCCGCGGACGCGGCACGCGCCGTCGAAACCCCGGGCTTCGAGGTGGCGCAGCACCGCGTGGACCGCGGGTGTCCACGGACCGGTGACGCGGCGCACGGTGTCGTTGACGCGAGTGGCGTTGGAGAGGTTCCCGCCGACGAACGGGACCTCGGTCACAGCTGCTGTGCGATCGCGGACGCCCACTCCGCATGTGCCTCGGGATTCGGGTGCAGCTCGTCCGGCGCCAGCATCTCGGCCGCGGCCTGCCGATGCATGAGCGGGTAGAGATCGACGAACCGCGATCCCACGCGCTCGGCCTCGTCCATCGCGATCGTGTTGAAGTGCGCGATCCGCGTGAGGAGCGCCTCGGTGGTGCCGTACGGCGATGCGGCCGGCGAGCGCGACCATTCCGGCATCGGCAACACGACGACCGCCGCAGCCGGCACGCCGTCGTCGCGCAGCTTGTTGTGGATGCGACGGAGCTGGGCGCGATAGCGCTGGTCGTCGCTGCCGCCGCGCACGATGTCGTTCGCGCCGATGAGCAGCGTGACGAGCGTCGGCTTGAAGACCGCGACGTGCGGGAGCTGCTTCACGATGAGGTCGTCGGTCGTGTGGCCGTTCACCGCGGGGTTCAGCAGCTCGACGGTGCGCCCGGCTTCGCGCCACTTTCCGGCGAGCACGGCAGGGAACGCCTTGTCGGGCGTGGTGCCCGTCCCGATGGTGAAGGAGTCGCCAAGGGCCAGGTAGCGAATAGAAGTGACGTCCATAGCTGTTCTAGTGTCGTCCATCATGGCTGACTACGATCTGATCATCATCGGCGGCGGTCCGGCGGGCCTCACCGCCGGTCTCTACGCGGCGCGGGCCAATATGCACGTGGTCCTCCTCGAGGCGAAAGACATCGGCGGCGAGCTGCTGAATACGGACCTCATCGAGGATTATCCGGGCTACGACTCGATCACCGGCCGCGAGCTGGCCGAGAAGATGGCCGCCCACGCGACCAAGTTCGGTCTCACGATCCAGCCGTACTCGCCGGTGAAGAAGATCCGCAGCGACGGCGACTGGAAGGTCGTCGTCATGGACGACGGCACGACCCACCGGGCCCACGCGGTCATCGTCACCGTCGGCGGCGAGCCGATCAAGCTCGGCGTCCCCGGCGAGGCGGAGTTCCATGGCAAGGGCGTCTCGTACTGCGCGGTCTGCGACGGTGCCTTCTTCAAGGGCGAGGATCTGGCCGTCATCGGCGGGGGTGACTCGGCGTTCCAAGAGGGCCTCTTCCTCACGCGCTTCGCCAACAAGCTCAACCTCGTTCACCGGCGCAACGACTTCCGCGCCCAGGGCGTCCTCCAGGATCGCCTGCTCGGGATGGACAAGGTCACGGCCATCACTCCAGCGACCGTGAAGGAGATCGGCGGCGACACCCAGGTGCGGTGGATGGATCTCGAGCGCAACGGCGCGATCGAGCGCGTGCCGGTCGGCGGCGTGTTCGTGTTCATCGGCTTCAAGCCGGTCGGCCGCTACCTCTTCGACGAGCACATCGACCACGATGAGAACGGCTACCTGCTGACCGATCAGTACATGCGCACGAACATCCCCGGCGTGTACGCGTGCGGGGACACCCGCGCGCAGCTCGCGAAGCAGGTCACCACCGCGGTCGGCGACGCGACGACCGCGGTGCTCCACGCCGAGCGCTACATCGAGGAGCTGAAGCACATGCGCCGCAGCTTCCCCGAGGCGCCGAGCGAAGTCGTCGAGCGTGAGGTCGAGCGGATGACGGTCCGCCGGTTCCTGCCGGGCCAGGCGATCATCCGCGAAGGCGATCCCGCCGATTCGTTCCTCATCCTCACGAAGGGCTCGGCGACCGTCTGGCAGCGCACGCCGAACGGCGAGCGGCAGGTCTCGACCATCAAGCCGGGCGAGTTCTTCGGCGAGATCGGTCTGTTGAGCGGAACGCCGCGCAACGCGACCGTCCGCGCCGACGCGCCGAGCGAGGTCCTCGAGCTCGACGCCGAGGGCTTCCGGGACCTGATCGAGAGCTCGCAGCAGACGAAGGACCGCATCGAGGCCGACATGGAAGCGCGGCTGGCGAACGCCGCGGAGAAGCGCTAGGTCGCCGAACGCCTCGGGTGCCCGTTCAGCGGGGGCACCAGCCGCTTCACGAACCGGACCACTTCCTCGATGTCGAACGGCTTCTTCACGTAGGTCGCGATCCCGCGCTCGCGGAGCTCGTCGATGTGCTCGCGGACGTTGGCGGTCTCGAACACGACCGGGAGCGAGCGGAAGCGCGGGTCGGCCTTGACCAGGTCGTAGAGCTCGAGCCCGGACATGCCGGGGAGCCGGATGTCGAGGACCATGAGGTCCGGGTCGACGCGCGCGAGGGTCTCGAGCGCCGCGTCGGCCGTCGGAGCGCAGACGGCCCGATAGCCGCGCTCATCGTTGATCGCGGTTTCCAGGACATCGCAGGTCGGCTTGTCGTCCTCGACGATGAGCACGAGCCTGGCTCGCGCACCGGTGGTCATGGCCATGGTCTCCACGTCGCAGCGAGGATGCCACGGTGCGTTCCGTGACACATTCGTCACACAAGCCTCATCATCGCGGCGTGCTGCGTCACGTCGTCCTGTGGGCGTTCAAGGGATCGGTGCCGCCGAGCGAGCGCGCCGCGATCCTCGACGCGCTCCGCGCGCTCGCGACGAAGATCCCCTCGCTGCGGTCGCTCGAGGTCGGGGAGAACATCAGCCCCGCGCGGGCGCAGGGCTACACCCACGTCCTCGTGGAGACGTTCGACGACCGCGACGGCCTCGCGGCGTATGCGAGCCATCCCGAGCACCTTCCGGTGCTCGCGCGGATCCGCGAGGCGGCCGCGCAGGTGATCGCGGTGGACCTCGAGGTCTAGCTGGCCGCCGCCGCCGGCGGCCGATGGCGCCCGCGTCCACCGCGCCGACCGCGGCGGCGTTTCTTCGGCGCCTCGGCGGCCGCCGCCGCATCGGACGGCGTAGCCGCGTCTTCCTCGCCCTCGACCGCGGCCTCGTCTTCCGCGGCGGGCACCTCGCGGATCGAGATCGGCTCGCCCGCCGGCACCTCGCCGTTGAGCCGGCTGAACTCGCCGAGCATGACGCGCGCATCGGGGTGATCCCGGTCCATGACGTAGCCGGCCTTGCGGCCATGCTCCTCGGGACGCATGAGCGCGCTCTCGACCGCGCGGCGGATGTTGGATTCGAGCGCGTCGCCCTCCACGCGGGAGAGCAGCTCGCTGAAGAGCGCGGAGTTCACCCAGTCCAGCTTGTCGTCCTTCGCCCGGGTGCTGCCCACGAAGTTGAAGAGGTGCACGACGCCGGCGCTGGGCTGTCGCGCGTAGCGGACCAGCGGATGGCCCTCGGTGAGCCAGCACATCGTGACGTTGCGCCCATCGCGCGAGACCTGCTCGGTCGCGATCGCGCCGCGCTCCTCGGCGATGTTGAACAGCGTTTCGAGCAGGATGCGCCGCTGGGCCTTGCCCTTCGCGAGGCCGCCGGGCTGGTC
>DASWFN010000271.1:0-7154 GCA_036394215.1 Candidatus Limnocylindria bacterium | reverse complement strand
TCCTGCGAGACGTGCGCGAGCACGCGGAGCTCGATCTGCGAGTAGTCGGCCGCGAGGAGCGTGCGATCTGGCGACCCCGCGACGAACGCCCGGCGGATGCGGCGGCCCAGCGGCGTGCGGATCGGGATGTTCTGCAGGTTGGGCGACTGGCTCGACAGGCGGCCGGTGGACGCGACGGTCTGATTGAACGTCGTGTGGATGCGGCCATCGCGATCGATGAGCGGGCCGAGGCCCTCCGCGTAGGTCGAGCGCAGCTTCTCGACCTCGCGGTACTCCAGGATCTTGTCGACCACCGGATGCGCGCCACGCAGCTCCTCGAGCACCGCGGCGTCCGTCGAATAGCCCGTCCCGGTGCGCCGCCCGCGCGGGAGCTTCAGCTCGGTGAACAGGAGCTCCTGCAGCTGCTTCGGCGAGCTGATCCCGAACGCGTGGCCGACCGACTCGTGCGCCTCGCGCTCGATGCGCGCGACCTCGCCGGCGAACTCGACAGCGAGCTCCGCGAGGTAGCGCGTGTCGACCTTGATGCCGGCCTCCTCCATCCGCACGAGCACGTCGACGAGCGGGAGCTCGATCTCGCGGAACAGCCTGTCGAGCCCGAGCCGGTCGAGCTCTTCGCGGTACAGCGCCGCGAGCCTGAGCGTCGCCACTGCAGCGGCGCCCGCACGGGCCAGGCGCTCGTCCAGCGTCGGCAGCATGTCCTTGTGCTTGCGGTCCGGCACCGGCAGCGCCGGGATCTCGAGATGGAGACGCTCGGTCGCGAGGTCGTCGAGGACGTGACCGCGGCGGCTCGCGTTCGTGAGATAGGAGGCGATCATCGTGTCCAGCTCGACGCCGTGCAGATCGGCGCCGGCGCGACGGAGCGCGCGGCGCGCGGTCTTCGCGTCGTGGACGAGCTTGCCGATGCGCGGATCCGCGAGCAGCTCGACGATCGCGGGGGGCAGGGCCTCGCCGACCGCGAGGTAGCAACAGGTCTCCTCGAGCGCGAGACCGAGCCCGAGGAGCCGCGGCTCGCGCTCCGAATCCACGTCGGCGAAGAGGGCGATGCGGCCGGCCGAGCGCGCCCGCTCGAGGTAGCTCGCGGTGTCCGCATCCGCCAGGAGCGCGATGTCGACGGGCGCGGGCACGGGCCCGCTGAGGCCGAGCGCCAGCTGCCCGGTGCGGCTCGCGGCCGTGGGTCGCCGGTCGCCCTCGACCGGGAACAACGTCGGCGTCGGGAGCGGAGCGGCGGTGTTGCCGTCGGCGGGCGGTAGGCGCGGGATGAGGCTGCGGAACTCCAGATCGCGGAACAGGTCGACGACGGTGGCGCGGTCGTACGCGCCGCGCTTCGTGCGATCGAGCTCGAACGCGACCGGCACGTCGGTGACGATGCGCGACATCTCGCGGCTGTGGAGGACCTGCTCGCGATTCGCCTCGAGGGCCGCGCGGAGCTTCGGCGTGAGCGTTCCGAGGTTCTCGTAGACCCCCTCGATCGTGCCGTGATCCGCGATGAGCTTCGCCGCGGTCTTCTCGCCGACCCCGGGCACACCCGGGATGTTGTCGGTCGGGTCGCCCTTCAAGGCCTTGTAGTCGACCATCTGATCCGGACGCAGCCCGTAGCGCTCGAAGATCTTGGCCTCGTCGTAGATCACGGTGTTCTGAAAGCCCTGGCGCGTCGTCATGAGATGGACCCGCGGCGTCACGAGCTGCAGCGTGTCGAGGTCGCCGGACAGGATGAGCGTGTCGAGATCTTCGGCTTGGGCCTGCTTCGCCAGCGTGCCGATGACATCGTCGGCCTCGTAGCCCGGCAGCGAATACATCGGCACGCCGAACTTGTCGAGGAACTCCTTGCAACGCTCGAACTGCGGCCGCAGGTCGTCGGGCATCGGCTTGCGCGTCGCCTTGTACGTCGCGTCGCGCTCCTTCCGGAACGTCGGCAACGGCAAGTCGAAACACGCCGCGATGTGCTCCGGGGGGTACTCCTGGATGACCTTGAGGAGGATCGACGCGAAGCCGAACGCGGCGTTCACCAGCTCCCCCTTCGTCGTGGTGAGGGGCGGGATGGCGAAGTAGCCGCGGTAGATGAGGCTGTTCGAATCGAGTAGTAGGAGACGCTCGGTCATGTGTTGAGTATCGCCGGTCCTAGCTGCGGCGAAGCCTCCGGTGCGCCACGAACGCGATGGCCGCGCACAGCAGCGCGATCCCGAGGAACGTGGCCGGCGGCGGGCCGTACTGGTAGTAGACGATGTAGGTCGGCGATGCGCCGGTGTCCTGGGGCGGCGGTGAGACCGTGCTGGACCGCTGCGTCACGGAGTCCGCCTTCGGGGTCGACGCCGCAGCGCCGGCGGGAAGTGGCGCGGCCGCAGGCGCGGCCGACGACCCGGCCGTTGTCGGCCCCTTCTTGTTCGCGGCATCCGAGGCGATCGCGTTCGCGGCTGCGCCGAACTGACCCTTCTGGGCCAGGCGCTCAGCTTCGGTCGTGCCGCCGCCCAGGCTGCTGCCGCTGTTCAGCACATACGAGGCGAGGAACAGGAAGGCGAATACGCCGGTGCCCATGGCGCCGAGAAGACGCACCGGACGCAGCCACACCGGAGCGCGCTCGAGCCGCGGGACGAGCGAGCGGCCGGGCATGAGCGTCGGCAGGGCGGCGATGAGCCGGCTGGTCGCGCGCAGCTCCGCCAGGCGAGCGGCGCAGCGCGCGCAGCCGTCGATGTGGGCGCGCACGGCGGCGCGCTCGTCGGAGGCGAGCGCCTCGTCGAGATAGGCGGACAGCTGCTGATCCGGGTGTTCGGTCATCCCACTCATGTCAACGACCGCCGGCGCCAGGAAGTTCCGCGCCTCATCCGGCACTCCCCCGCCAGCCCTTGGTCACGAGCTCGTTCCGGACCGTGATCCGGGCGCGATGGATCCGGGACTTCACGGTGCCGATCTCGGACACCGTGATCGTCGCGATCTCCTCGTAGCTGAAGCCCTCAACGTCGCGGAGGAGCAGCGCGTCGCGCTGCTGGACCGGGACGAGCGCGAGGGCAGCCTCGACCGCCGACATGGTCTCCCGGCCGGCCGCGAGCTCGAGCAGATCCGGGCCCCCGGCGACCGGCTCGCGCAAGGCCCAGGTCGTGTCGCCCTCGTCGTCGGGCGGGTCGAGCGGTAGCTCGCCCCGCCGCTTCCGCGCGCGGAAGAGGTCGATCGCGCGGTTGCGGCCGATGCGGAAGAGCCAGGCCTTGAACGACGTGCCCTCGAAGCTCGGCAACGATCGCCAGGCCGACACGAGCGCGTCCTGCACCACGTCCTCGGCATCCGCACCCGGACCGATGATCCTGGCGACGTGCGAGTACAACGCCGCTTGATGGGCGCGCGCGAGCGAGTCGAACGCGCGCGGGTCACCCCGGCGCGCACGGTCGAGGTCATCCATCACGCGATCTGCGATATCCTCGCGACCGCATGCCGGGCGCGGTGAGCGGGTCTCGCAATCGCGTGGTCGTGATCGGAGAGGATGATGAGCCCATCGCCATCCTGCTCCGTGACTCGATCAATGATGAGCCAGGTTACCAAGCGGTCGTCGTGACCGATGGCGCCCGGGTCCTCGAGACCGTGCGGAAAGAGCGCGCCGATCTCCTCATCCTCGACATCATGATGCCGCGTCTGAGCGGCTTCGAGGTATTCGACCAATTGCGCGCCGAACCCCGCACTGCCGGGATGCCGGTGCTCTTCATCAGCGCGGCGGTCGACCACTTCGCCGAGGACCTGCTGCGGCGCGGGATCACCGAGGTCATCTCGAAGCCCTTCGATCTCAACGACTTCCTCGCGCGGGTCCACGCGCTCTGCCCGACGCAGACCGCCTGATGCCCACCGCGGACAGCGTCCGCTACGCCGACCTCGCGAAGCTCGCCGCGGAGACCGCGGCCGCGGTCGGCGCCAGGATCCGCGTGGACGACGTCGCGATCGTCACTCGCAAGCGAGGCCGCGCGAACTTCGCGACCGCCGCGGACCACGCCGCCGAGACGGAGATCATCCGGCGCCTGCGCCGGCGCGATCGGACCATTCCGGTGCTCGCCGAGGAGAGCGCCGACCGCGCATTGCGGAAGGCTGAGCGGCTCTGGGTCGTGGATCCGATCGATGGCACGCTGAACTTCTCGCGCGCCCTTCCCTTCTATTGCGTCGCGATCGGGTACGTCGAAGGTGGCCGGGTCCGCGCGGCGGCGGTGTACGCGCCACGTACCGCCGAGCTGTTCGTCGCCCACGAGGGCGGCGGCGCGACGCTGAACGGCGTCCGCATCTCGGTTTCCGAGGTGACACGCGCGAGCGAGGCGTTCGCGGTCACGAGCCTCGGGTTCAAGGAGACCTCGCGCGCGGATGCGCGGTTCGTCGCCCTCAATGCGACGGTCGCGCGGCTGCGCGTGATCGGGTCGGCGGCGCTCGAGATCTGCTACGTCGCGTGCGGGAAGCTCGACCTCATCGTCCACGAGGCCCTCGCGCCATGGGACGTCGCGGCGGCGTCGCTCATCGCGCGCGAGGCGGGCGCCGTGGTGCGGTCCCTGAAGACCGGCGCCGACGCCGCGTGGGACGAGCCGCAGGTCGCGATCGGGAACGCCAGGGTGGTCGCCGACGCCTTCGCGAAGATGCCGACGTTGGTGCGGGCGGGCCGCAAGCCCTAGCGTCCGCCGCCATGGCCGTCGGACCGGTCTGGCGCGAGCCGGACTTCGTGAAGCTGTGGGCCGGCGGGGTCGTCGGATCGCTCGGCTCGTCCATCACGCGCCTCGCGGTGCCGCTCATCGCCATCGGCCAGCTCGGCGCCGGCCCCGCCGAGATGGGCATCCTCGGAGCCTCGGGCACCGCCGCGTTCATCGTGATCGGGCTCCTCGCGGGCGTCATCGCGGACCGTCTGCCGCGACGGCTCCTGATGACCGCGACCGCGTTCGGCTCCGCCGCGGCGATCGCGACGATCCCGGCCGCGTCGGCAGCCGGTGCGCTCCGCATCGAGCAGCTCTACGCGGTCGCGTTCCTCACCGGCTGCTTCGGCGTCGTCGGCGAGGTCGCGTTCCAGGCGTTCCTCCCGCGGCTCATCGGACGCGAGCGGCTCCTCGCGGGCAATGCCGCGATCCGCTCGACCGGCAGCGTCACCGACGTCGTCGGCCCGAGCCTCGCCGGATTCGCCATCCAGCTCCTCACCGCGCCGGTCGCGATCGTCGTCGACGCGATCGCGACGGTCGTGGGCGGCTTCCTCACGCTCATCGTCCGCGTGCGCGAGCCCGCGGCGCCGGCGCGCCCGGCGGGCCGCCGGGTGTGGCACGACGTCGCCGAGGGCCTGCGCTACGTCGTCTCCGACCCGGTCCTGCGCGCGATCGCGGCCGAGGGTGCGACGCACAACGTCTGCAGCAACGGCGCGATCGTCGCGCTCTACATCCTGTACGCGAACCAGGTCCTCGGCCTCGGCCCGGTCGAGCTGGGTATCGTGTTCGCCGCCGGCGGCCCCGGCGCGCTCATCGGCTCGGTGGTCGCGGCGCGCTACGGGCGGCGCTTCGGCATGCGCCACACCCTCGTGCAGATGCAGATCCTCACCGGGGTCGCCCGCTGCCTCGTCCCGCTCGCCGCACTCGTGCCTGCGCCCGCGATCGCGCTCGCGTCCGGCGAATTCCTGCTCGGCATCGCGCGGGCGATCTTCAACGTGAATCAGCTCTCGCTGCGCCAGGCGATGACGCCCGATCAGCTGCAGGGCCGGATGAGCGCGAGCATGCGGTTCCTCATGTGGAGCGTCGTGCCGATCGGCGCGCTGCTCGGCGGATTCGGCGCGGAGCGCATCGGGCTGGTCCCGACGATGACCATCGCCGCCATCGGCACGACCGCGGCGGCGCTGTGGGTGCTCACGATGCCAGCCGACGCCACGTGATGCCGACGAAAATCTTGCGACAACAGCCGCCGCATGTACGCCGACCCGTCGTCGCCCCGGCTCGATCGCAAATGGCGGATCTGGAAGGACTTTGGCCCGTCCCCCGATAAACTCACTACAGAAGCGCCGGAGTGATGAAACGGTAGACATTGGAGATTCAAAATCTCCTGGGCCGCAAGGTCCGTGAGGGTTCGAGTCCCTCCTCCGGTACCGGCTAGGTCTTCGGTCCCTCGCGCGGCAGCTCCAGCGTCACGGTCGTGCCCTTGTCCTCGCCTTCGCTCGCGAGCGTGAGCGTGCCGCCGTGCCGCTCCGCGACGAGACGCGCGAGGTAGAGGCCGATGCCCATGCCGCTGAACGTCCGCGCCCGGCGCGAGCCGCGCGCGAACGGCCGCGCCAGGGTCGGCAGCTCCTCCGGCGAGATCCCGATGCCCTGATCGCTCACCGCGATGGACACGCTGCCGTCGCGCGCTTCGAGCGCGACCCGCACGTCTCCGCCTGCGGGCGAGTACTTCACCGCGTTGCCCACGAGATTCGCGAGCGCCTGCTCGATTCGCATCGTGTCGCCGGTGATCACCAGCGACGCGGGCGCGTCGACCGCGAAGCGATGACGCCCATCCTCGGCCACGAGCTCGCCGTGGCGCTGCACGACGTCGCGCACGACCGGCACGAGATCGAATTCCTGGGGCTGCAGCTCGAACCGGCGCTGCCCGGCGCGCGAGACCTCGAGCAGATCGTTCACGAGGCCGGCCATCCGGTCCACCTGCCGTTCGATCGTGCGGAGATTCGTGTCGAGCGAGTCGAGGTCGAGCGTCCGTCCGTCCTCGCGATGGCGCTTGAGCCGGAGCCTGATGAGCTGCGCGAGCGCCTTGAGCGGCGTGAGCGGCGTCTTGAGCTCGTGTGACACGATCGACAAGAACTCGTCCTTCTGCCGCTCGGCCTCCCGCTGCTCGGTGAGGTCGTACATCGAGACGATCCCGGCGACGACCGCGCCCTCCGCGCCGTGCACCGGGTTCGCGACCATGCGGTACGTGCGCTCGGTGCCGCGCTTCAGGTCGCGCTGGATGTAGGTCCCGTTCGACGCCTCGCCCCGGAGGGCGCGGTCCATCGGCGACTCGCCCGCCGGGACCACCCTGCCGTCCTCGGCGACGAGCTCGAACCCCGCGCGGAAGGTAGCGCGCTCCGGCCGGTCGCCGTCGGCCACGCCGAACGCCTCGCGGGCCACCGGGTTCATCCGCAGCTGCCCATCGGGGAACGCGATGACCACCGCGTCGCCCAGCGATTCGACGACCGC
>DASWFN010000270.1:0-6689 GCA_036394215.1 Candidatus Limnocylindria bacterium | reverse complement strand
GTGATCCGCGCGCGCCCCGTCGCGCGGCTCGTCGAGCTGCGGCTCCTGGTCTGGGTCGCCCTTCTCAGCGTCACCGGCTACGTGGCCGTCGTCGCGGCGGCCTCCGGACGGTTCGCCTGGTACGAGGTCGTCGTTCCCGTGCTGGTGCTGGCCGTGTTCGGCGCCCTGCACGCGTTCCTCGTGGCCGTCGGCTTCCGTGGCGACCAGCTGCTCCTGCCGCTGTCCCTCGGGCTCACCGGAATTGGCTTCGTGCTCGTCGAGCGCCTCGCGCCGACGCTGCTGATCCAGCAGCTGAGCTGGCTCGTCATCGCCGCCGGCGCGTTCTGCATCACGATCCTCGTGCCCCGGGATCTCTCGGCCCTTGCCCGCTACAAGTACACGTGGGCGTTCGTCGGCGTGCTGCTGCTGGTGTCGCCGCTCCTGCCGGTCATCGGGCGCGAGATCAACGGGGCGCGCATCTGGGTCGGCGTGGCGGGCGTCGCCCAGTTCGAGCCATGGGAGCTGGTGAAGCTCGCGCTCGTCATCTTCTTCGCGGCATATCTCGACGAGTACCGCGAGGTCCTGTCCGCGCCGCCGCGGCGCCTCGGACCGATCCCACTGCCGCCGATCCCGTACCTGCTGCCGATCGTCGGCATGTGGCTCGTGGCGATGCTCGTCATGGTGTTCGAGAAGGACCTCGGGGCCACGCTCCTCTTCTTCGGGATCTTTCTCGCGATGCTCTACGTCGCGACGGGGGAGGCGACCTACGTCCTCCTCGGCCTCGTGCTGCTGGTCGCCGGCGGCTTCGTCGCGTACCACGCGTTCCATCACGTCGCCGCGCGCATCGACGTGTGGCTCGCGCCGTTCGCGAGCGATCTCCGCTTCGATCAGGGCTTCCAGCTCACCCAGGGCCTGTTCTCGCTCGGCAATGCCGGCCTGTTCGGCGCCGGCCTGGGCAACGGGATGCCCGAGCGGATCCCGGTCGTCTGGAGCGACTTCGTGTTCGACGCGTTCACCGAGGAGGTGGGCTTCGTCGGCGCGGTCGCGCTCCTCGCGATCTACCTCGTCTTCGTCTACCGCGCGATGCTGATCGCGCTGCGCGCGCCGACGACGTTCCTGCGCCTGCTCGCCGCGGGCCTCTCGTTCATCATCGCGTTCCAGACGCTCGTGATCGTCGGCGGCAACGCGAAGCTGATCCCATTGACGGGCATCACGCTGCCATTCGTCGCCTACGGCGGAAGCTCGCTCGTCACAAACTTCATGTTGGCGGCGCTGCTGCTCCGCGTGTCTGACATCACGGCGCGGGTCCGGCGATGACGGGACGAGGCCGTGCGTTAGCGGCTGGCGAGCACCTCTCTCGCTTGCCGGTCACGTGCGTCCGAGACCGCAAACATTCCTCCGGACCGGCCTGCGCTCGTGAGGTACTCGCCAGCCGCCATCACGGCGCGTCATTCCTTCTCCTCGGTCGTACCCCGTCATGAACGCACGCAGCATCGACGCCAACATCCGGCGTTTGACACTCGCCATCGCGATCGCGTTCTTGGTGACGTCGATCGGTGTCGGCTACTGGACGCTCGTCGCGGCGGCGGAGCTCAACGCGGATCCGTTCAACCCGCGGCTGCTCGCGGCGGTCCGCGACCGGCCGCGAGGCAAGATCGTCGATGCCTCCGGGCGTGCGCTCGCGGAGTCGGTGAAGGACGGCGACTCCTATCGCCGCCGGTACCCGGACCGGTCGCTGGCCCAGGTCGTCGGGTACGCGTCCTTCAAGTACGGCGCGTCCGGGATCGAGGGCGCGTACCAGGAGTCGCTCATCGGCCAGGACCCGTCCGACCTCGTCGGCCAGTGGAAGGCCCGGTACCTCGGAGCGCGTGCCCAGCCGGGCGCGGTCGTCATCGGCATCGACCCGAAGGCGCAGCAGGCCGCGGCCGCGGCGCTCGGGGGCAGGCGCGGCGCGATCGTCGCGATCGACCCGAAGACCGGCCGCATCCTCGCGTCGGTGAGCCTGCCGAGCTACGACGCGAACGCGCTCGTCGACCCCGCGCAGCAGGACACCGCCTGGCAGCAGCTCAACGACAACAAGGAGCGCCCGCTGCTCAACCGCGCCGCACAGGGGCTCTATCCGCCGGGCTCGACGATGAAGATCATCACCGCCGCGGCGGCGCTCGAGAGCGGCTTCAACCCCGACCAGAAGGTCCGGGTCGACGATCCCTACCAGGCCGACCGGTCGTGGGGCGACTACTACGTGCGCTCCGCATCGGGCTCGCACGGCGATTTCGACATGGCCCTCGCGTTCCAACGGAGCGAGAACATCTACTTCGCGAAGGTCGGCCTCACGATCGGTGGGGCAAAGCTCTCCGAGTACGCGAAGAAGTTCGGCATCGGGCGCGCGCCCGCGCTCGACATCGCCACGGCGAAGGGGCAGCTCTCCAACAACGGATCGCTCGATCGGCCGACCCTGCTCGCCGACACCTCCTACGGGCAGGGCGAGCTCCTCGTCTCGCCGCTCCAGATGGCGATGGTCGCCGCGACGGTCGGCAATCACGGCGTGCAGGTGCAGCCGCACTACGGCCTCGAGATCCGCGATCCCTCGGGCGGCGTGCTCCGGACCGTCGGCGGCGGGGCGGGCGACCAGATCATCAGCGCGGCGACCGCCGCCCGGCTGACGACCTACCTGGTGGGCGCCGTCGAGGCGCCGGGCGCCTTCGCCTTCGGGGCGAAGATCGCGGGCGTGCACGTCGCCGGGAAGACCGGGACCGCGGAGACCCCGAGCGGATCGCCGCACGGCTGGTTCGTCGGATTCGCCCCGGCCGAGGATCCCCAGGTCGCGGTGGCGGTGATCATCGAGAACGCCGGCCAGGGTGGCGTCGACGCCGCGCCGCTCGGCGGCGCGGTGATGCGGGCCGTTCTCGGCAAGTAGGGAACCGCCCGGTGGCCGCGCCGGTACTGATTGAACCGTTCGGCCCGTCAGCCCGTTCTATGAAGAACAGGCCCGTACCATTGAGGACGGGAAAAGGGGGATTCGTTGGATAGCACGGGTCTGAGCCGGCAGGTCGCCACCGTCGCCGAGAACGTCGAGCGGGTCATCTTCGGGAAGCACCACGAGGTCGAGCTGGCCATCGTGGCGCTCCTCTGCCGCGGGCACATCCTCGTCGAGGACGTCCCCGGCACCGGCAAAACGGTCCTCGCGAAGGCGCTCGCCCGCTCGCTCGGCTGCAGCTTCCGCCGGATCCAGTTCACGCCGGACCTGCTTCCCTCGGACGTCACCGGCGTCTCGATCTTCAACCAGCAGCTCAACACGTTCGAGTTCCGCGCCGGCCCGGTGATGAGCCAGATCGTCCTCGCGGACGAGATCAACCGGGCGACGCCGAAGACGCAATCGGCGCTCCTCGAGGCCATGGAGGAGCGGCAGGTCACCGTCGACGGCACGACGTATCAGCTCCCCGATCCCTTCCTCGTCATGGCGACCCAGAACCCGATCGAGTACGAGGGCACCTTCCCGCTGCCCGAAGCGCAGCTCGACCGGTTCTTCATCCGCCTCCAGCTCGGGTACCCGAAGCCGTCGGAGGAGGTCGACATCCTCGACGCGCAGCGCGTCCATCACCCGCTCGACAGCCTCGGGCAGGTGATGAGCGCGGACGAGCTCCTCGCGGCGCAGGCCGGCGCGCGCGACGTGCACCTCGCCGACGGGGTGAAGCAGTACGTCGTCGCCGTCGTCGGTGCGACGCGCTCGCACCCGGACGTCTACCTCGGCGCGTCGCCTCGCGGCTCGCTCGCGCTCGCGCGCGCGGCCCAGGCGTACGCGGCGGTCCAGGGTCGCGATTACGTGGTCCCCGATGATGTGAAGGCGCTCGCCGGACCGACGCTCGCGCACCGCCTCATCCTCCAGCCCCAGGCGCGCCTGAAGGATCTCGCCCAGACGACCGTCATCGCCGAGGTCCTGGCGAGCGTTCCGGTGGAGGCCGGGTCCCCGAAGGCCCTGCGCGCCTAGTGTCGCGCGCCGAAAGAACGTTGCCATTCCATCGGCCCGGCACCGCCGATGCCTGCGTCGCCTTCGTCCGCGCGCTCGGTCATGCATCTGCGGATGCACTCCCTCGCGTGCTCCTCGGCTCCTTGGCCTCGGCGGCCCGGGCCGCGGAACGTCAAACGTCCTTCGGCGCGCGACACTAGACATGCGCCCGTGGCACTTCGCGGTCCTGTGGGTCGGGCTGTTCATCGCGGCGATCTCGAGCGGCGTCGAGCTGCTCAGCTACCTCTCGTACCTGCTGCTCTTCGTCGGCGCGGCGATGTGGATCACCGCGCGGCTCACGCTCGAAGGCCTCTCCGTCAGGCGCACCGTCGGCCAGGCGTACGCGCACCTCGGCGACAAGATCGATCTCGGTTACGAGCTGCGCAACGACCATCGGTTCGGCAAGCTGTGGGTCGAGATCAGCGAGCAGTCGAACTGGCCGGTTCCGCTCACCGGCCGCGTCCTGACGATCGCGGGCAACGGCGCGGTGCGCCGTTGGAAGGCGCCGGTGGTCGCCCTCCGTCGCGGCCGATTCCATCTCGGGCCGATCGTGCTGCGGTCAGGCGATCCGTTCGGTCTCTTCGCGACGATGGCCCGCATCCCCGCCGACGCGCTCATCCTCGTGTACCCGAAGGTCCTGCCCCTCCCGTTCTGGCAGCTGCCCGGATCGTTCCTCGAGGGCAACGTCCTCACCGGTCAGCGGTCGCTGCAGTCGACGTCGATGGTCATGGGGATCCGTGACTACCGGCCCGGCGACGCGGTCAACCGGATCCACTGGCCGTCGTCAGTGCGGCACCGCGGCCTCTTCGTGAAGGAGTTCGAGCTCGACAAGACCGCGGACCTCTGGATCTACCTCGATCTCGAGCGTCACTGGCACCGCGGCGAGGGCGAAACCTCCACCGAGGAGCGTGCCGTGACCGTTGCGGCGTCGGTGGTCGCGAAGGCCCTGCGCGAGCACCGGAACGTGGGCCTCGTGACCACCGGCGTTCGCGCCGAGATCCTTCACCCGGACCGCGGGACCAAACAATTCGGCAAGCTCATGCAGTACCTCGCTGAAGTGTCGGTGGGTGGCTCGCGCACGATCGCGGAGGTCATGGTCGAGACGCTGCCGCGGATCCGCCGCGGCGCATCGGTCCTGCTCGTCACGCCGTCGCTCGACCGGGCCTGGGTCCGGCCGGCGAGCACGTTCCGCGAATCGGCGATCTCGACCCAGGCGGTCCTCGTCGGCTCGGACGACACCGACGAGCGCGACCGTGCGCGCCGGCACGCGCTCCTCGGCGAGCTCGCCGTCGCGGGCGTGAAGACCGCGCACCTCCGGCCGGGGATGCGCATCGAAGATCTCTTCCACGAGACGTTGAATGCGATCGCCTGAGATCTTCCTCGGGACCGTGAGACGCGCGCTCTTCCCGCCGCTCGATCGGCGCAAGCTCGGCTTCCGCGGCGGATGGCCGGGGCTTCCGATCTATCTCGTGATGATCCTGATCTACCCGGCGTCGCTCGCGCAGGCCGGATGGGTCGACCTCAACGCGCAGTTCACGTACATCGCGCTCGCGGGCGCGGTCCTCGGGACGGTGGTCGGCAACGGCCGGCTGCGGCCGCGACAGTCCACGCTCCTCGGCTCGCTCTCGGGCGCGCTGACGGTCGCCATCTTCACGATCATTTCCGCTCCGGGTCCGTCGCTCCACGCGAAGACGGTCGAGCTCGCGACGCACGTGAACAACTGGATGACCCAGATCCTCGCCGGCGAGTCGGCGAACGATCCGACGACGTTCGTCCTGCTCCTCGGCGCGACGTGCTGGGCGAGCGCCTACATAGGCGCGTTCGCGCTCGCGCGCGAGCATCGGCCATGGGACGCGGTCGTGTTCAGCGGCATCTGCCTCACCATCAACGTGTCGCTCGCGCTCACCTCGCTGTACTTCGACCTCATCCTGTTCTCGCTCTGCGCGCTCGTGCTCCTCACGCGCCTGCACATCGTCAACCTCACCGAGCGCTGGGAGCGGCAGAACATCGTTCCCGCGGGCGAGATGGACTGGCGCCTGCTGCGCGGCGGGCTCACCTGGACGCTCGTCCTGATCCTGCTGGCGTTCTTCACGCCGCGGGTCGCGGCGGCGGATCTCGTCTCGAACGCCTTCAACACGTTCGACGCGCCGTACCAGCGGATCCAGGCCGAGTGGCAGCGATTCTTCGCCGGTGTGTCCGGCCCGAGTCGGCTGCAAGGGGTGTCATTCTCGGACGCGATCCGGCTCGGCCAGGCGCCGAACCTCGGCGATCGCGTCGTGTTCTACGTCGACGCGCCGGCGCCGCATTTTTGGCGGGCGGTGACGTACGACTTCTACACCGGCGCGGGCTGGCGGACGACGGAGACCGACCGGGTGGACAAGGTGAATCCGGCCTTCCAGGCGCGCGACAAGTTCGACGCGACGTTCGACATCATCGTGCCGCACGCCAACCTGCTGTTCGGCGCGAACGAGCCCGTGAAGGCGAACGTGCCATACCAGTTCCAGACCGGCGACGACCGCTCGTTCTCGACGTCGCTGCGCGCCGTCAACCGCAACCAGGCCCAGGGCAAGTACACCGTGAGCTCGGTGGTCTCGAGCGCGACGAAGGACCAGCTGCGGAAGGCGACGACCCTCTACCCGGCCCTCATCAAGGCGCACTATCTCCAGCTGCCGTCGAGCGTGCCGCAGCGGGTGGCCGATCTCGC
>DASWFN010000269.1:0-1718 GCA_036394215.1 Candidatus Limnocylindria bacterium | reverse complement strand
GCGCCCGGCCGGGTGCTGAGCGTCGTCGACGAGATCCGCCTCGTGATCGATCTCGTCGCTGCCGGACCGAAAGGCTAGCGGTGCATTTCGCTATCGACGATGACGACCGCCCGATCGGGCGCATCCTCAGCCGGCGCGAGGTGCTCGGCCTGCTCGGGGCCACCGCGCTCGCGGCCGCCTGCGCGCCGACCGCGCTCGGCACGCCGTCGCAATCGGCCGCGACCATCGCGACCTCGGCCGCGACACCGGCGGGCACGTCGGCGTCCACCGCCGCGGCACTGCCCTCGTGCATCGTCCGCCCGGCGCTCACCGAGGGGCCGTACTTCGTCGACGAGAAGCTGAATCGCTCCGACATCCGCACGGACCCGGCGAACGGCGCCGCGAAGCCGGGTGTGCCGCTCGCGCTCGCCTTCCTCGTCTCGCGGATCAGCGGGGCCTCGTGCGCGGCGCTCGCGAGCGCGACCGTGGACGTGTGGCACAGCGATGCGCTGGGCGTCTATTCCGATGCGACCGACCCGACGTTCGGCAGCACGAAGGGCACGAAGTTCCTGCGTGGCTACCAGACGACCGACGGGAGCGGCAAGGCAGCGTTCACGACGATCTGGCCGGGCTGGTACCAGGGCCGCGCGGTGCACATCCACTTCAAGATCCGCGCGACCGCCGCGAACGGCCAGGTCTCCGACTTCACGTCGCAGCTCTTCTTCGACGACGCGCTGAACGACCAGATCTTCGCGCAGGCGCCATACGCGCAGAAGGGCATCGCCGGACGGATGCGCAACACCTCCGACGGCATCTTCCAGGGCAGCGGCGGCAAGCTCACGCTCGACCCGGCGAAGACGGGTGATCGCTACGCGGCGACGTTCGACATCGGGCTGATCGCCTGACCGACCGCGCCCCTCGGCGCCGATCCGCGTGACCTAAATGACCAGAACGGGCGCAACGACCGAATCGCTGTACGTCGCGGCCGGGTGACCGCAGGGTTTCCGGACGGTGTCGGTGACAAGCGGTACGCCCGCGATCGAGCTCCAAGGGGTCACGAAGCGATTCGTGGCGCCCACGGGCAAGTCGTTCACCGCGCTCCGCGATCTCAACCTCACGATCGCGGCCGGCGAGTTCGTCGCCGTGGTCGGCCCGACCGGCTGCGGCAAGTCCACGACGCTCGCGCTCATCTCGGGCCTCGAGGCGCCGAGCGTCGGCACCGTTCGCGTGTTCGGCGAGCCCGTGAAGTCCGTCGGCCGGAGCGTCGGGTACGTGTTCCAGCGTGACGCCGTGTTCCCGTGGAAGAACGTGCTCGACAACGTGGCGATGGGCCCGCGCTTCCGCGGCGTCGACACCGGTGAGGCGAACACGGAAGCGCGTCAGTGGATCCAGCGCGTCGGGCTCGAAGGATTCGAGCGCTACTACCCGCATCAGCTCTCGGGCGGCATGCGCAAGCGCGTGGCGCTGGCTCAGACCCTCATCAACCATCCGAAGATCCTGCTCATGGACGAGCCGTTCAGCGCGCTCGACGTGCAGACCCGCGCGCTCATGGAGAACGAGCTGCTCGACCTGTGGTCCTCGACCGGCGCGTCCGTCGTGTTCGTGACGCACGACCTGGAGGAGGCGATCGGCATGGCGGATCGCGTGGTCGTGATCACCGCGGGGCCCGGAACGATCAAGGGAACGTACCGGGTCGACCTGCCGCGGCCGCGGAACATCGCCGAGATCCGCTTCCAGCC
>DASWFN010000268.1:0-5733 GCA_036394215.1 Candidatus Limnocylindria bacterium | reverse complement strand
CCGACCGCAACGCCGACGCCCACCGCGACACCGACCCCCACTCCGACGCCGCCGCTCACGATCAGCACGGACCGCGGGGCGACGGCGATCGTCAACGTCACCGGCCTCGTCCCCGGCGACAGCATGAGCCGGACGGTCACGGTCCAGAACTCGGGCGGGCTCTCCTTCAAGTACACGGTCTCCGCCACCCAGACCGCGTCGACGCTCCTCTGGACCGACCTGACCGACGGCCTGCAGCTCACGGTGAAGACGACCGGCGGGGTGGTCCTGTACAGCGGGCCGCTCTCGGGCCTCGGCTCGGTGGCCGGCCCTTCGGTCCTCGCACCGGGCGCGACCGAGACGCTCCGCTACGTCTTCGACTTCCCCGCGAGCGCGCCGAACGGGCTCCAGGGCCTCCCGCAGGACCTCACCCTCGTGTTCGACGCGGTCCAGTTCCCCTAGCGAAGGACGCGGCTCTCACCCGCCAGGGTGATGGGTAGTACTACGCGGCCCCGAGTGAGTAGTACCAGCGAAGGAGCGGACCTCCCCCTCCGGTCCGATGGAGCAGGAGAGCCCAGACGAGATAGTTCCCCCTGTCACAGCCGCCGCGGGAAGACCGCAGAACGCGAGGCGGAGAGAAAGGGAACCAAGCAGATGCGCAAGCCAGTGGCCCTTCTCGCGGGAATGGCCCTTTCAGCCCTCGTGCTGATCGGTCTCACCGTGAGCGCGGACAAGTCCAGCGCGAGCTTCACCGCGACGACCACGAACCCGGGCAACCAGTTCGTGTCGGCGACGCTGACCGCGAGCAACGACAAGAGCGCGGCGGCCTCGCTCATCTCGATCTCGAACCTGGTCCCCGGCGACACGGCCAACCGGTCGGTCACCATCACGAACAGCGGCAACGTCGGGTTCACCTACACCGGCGCGGCCTCGGCCACCGCGAGCACCGCGCTCTGGACGGACACGACGAACGGCCTTCAGGTCACGGTCAAGCGTGGCGTGACGACGCTCTACAGCGGTGCGCTCAAGGACCTGGCGATCCCGGCCTCCGGCACGATCGCCACCTCCGCCACGGACACCCTGACCTTCGACTTCTCGCTGCCGACCACCGCCGACAACACGTTCAAGTCGCTCACCCAGGACTTCACGATCACCTACACGGCGACGCAGCTCGCCGGTACCGCCCGCTAACTCTCCATCCGGGGCGGCCCGCAAGGGCCGCCCCACCCCCCAATAAAAGAAAGGAGCACGACGAAGATGACCGGACTGATCAAGACCACCATCGCGGCCCTCATCGCCGTGCTCTTCGCCATGTCCCTGCTGTTCGTCGGGATCCGGGCCCTCGGCCTCGCGACCTTCGTCGTGACCGGTGGCTCCATGGAGCCGACGATCCACAAGGGCTCGCTCGTCATCGACGAGCCGGTCACCGCGGACAAGCTCCGTCTCGGCGACATCATCACCTTCGACCACTACGACCAGACCACGACCCACCGGATCGTCGGCGTCGAAGGCTCGGCGAACGGCACGATGTTCTCGACCAAGGGCGACGCGAACGAGATCACGGACCCGGAGCCGCTGACCTTCCCCGGCCGCGTCGGCCTGATGAAGCTCGCGATCCCGGGCATGGGCTACGCGGTCGCCTGGATGCAGTACATCTGGCGGATGGGCGCGACGCTCATCGCCGCGATCATCTTCTTCAGCTGCGCCGCGATGGTCTTCCTCCGCAAGGAGCCGAAGGCCGGCGCGGTCAAGCCGGCGACGGTCGCACCGACGAAGCGCGCCAAGCTCACCCTCGCCCCGGTCCGCGCGATGGCCGCCAACGCGGAAGCGCAGCGGATCTGGGCCGAGCACGAGCGCTGGCTCGCGCAGGCCGCCCCGAAGGCGAGGGCCGCCTGATGCGTACCGACCGCCTGATCGCGCTGGCCTTCGTCGTGCTCGTGAGCACGGCGATCGTCGGCTTCTCGGCCGGCAGCACGAGCGCGAGCTTCACCGCCTCGACCACGAATCCGAGCCAGAGCACTGCGACCTCGAACGTCGCCGCTCCGGCCTCCGCGTCGGCCACCTCGGCCGCCGCCGGTGTCGTGAACCTCTCGTGGCCGGCGACGACCACGCCGGCGAACGGCCACACCGTGACCTACCTCATCCTCCGCAATGGCACGCAGATCGCGTCGACCGCGGCCCTCACGTACTCGGACACCCCGGCCGCGGACGGGACCTACAGCTACACCGTCCAGACGAAGATCGCGCAGGGCGCCGGCTTCTTCACGAGCGGCAGCAGCCCGGCCGCGAGCGGTGTCTCGGACGCCACCGCGCCGACCGCGGCGACCGGCATCACGACGGCGAAGGGTACGAGCGCAGGCCAGATCAACCTCACCTGGACGGCGGGCACCGATGCGCTGTCCGGCGTCGCCGGCTACACGATCCACCGCTCCGGCGTCGTCGCGTCGTGCGCGGCCACGAACACGACGAACTACCCGAACGCGACCGCGGTCGGGGCCGTCACGAGCGCGACGATCTCCGGCCTCGTCTCGGCGTCGAAGTACTGCTTCTACCTCACCACGAACGACAACGCCGGCAACGCCAGCGCGAACAGCGCGGCCGCTGGACCTCAGGCCGCGAAGTAGGGACCGCACCCGCTCGGTACACTTGAGCGGGTGAGGGCGGCGGCGTGACCCCGGAGGACAAGTTCGGCACCGAAGGCCTCGCCTTCGACGACGTCCTCCTCATCCCGGCCCGCAGCGACATCCGCCCCAGCCAGGTCTCCACCCGCAGCTTCCTCACCCGCGAGCTCGCTCTCGACATCCCGATCGTCTCCGCCGCCATGGACACCGTCACCGAAGCGCGGATGGCGATCGCCCTCGGCCGGCTCGGCGGGATGGGCGTGCTCCATCGGAATCTCTCCGTCGACGACCAGGCCACCACGGTCAAGGAGTGCAAGGCCGCGGGCGTCCGCGTCGGCGCCGCGGTCGGGGTCTCGGGGGACGCGGACGAGCGCGTCAGCGCGCTGGTCGCGGCCGGCGTCGACGTCGTCTTCGTCGACACCGCGCACGGCCACTCGCCGGCGGTGATCCGGATGGTCGAGAAGGTGAAGGTCCGCCACAAGGTCCAGGTCATCGGCGGGAACGTCGCCACGGCGGACGGCGCCGAGGAGCTCATCGCCGCGGGCGCGGACGGCGTGAAGGTGGGCATGGGGCCCGGAGCGATCTGCACGACGCGCGTCGTCGCGGGTGCGGGCATGCCGCAGATCACCGCGATCTACGAGTGCGCGAACGCCGCGGCGAAGGCGGGGATCCCGATCTGCGCCGACGGCGGCATCCAGGAATCCGGCGACATCGCCAAGGCGATCGGCGCCGGCGCGCATACGGTCATGCTCGGCGGCCTGCTCGCGGGCGTCGACGAGTCCCCGGGTGACGTGATCGAGACGGACGAGGGCACGTTCAAGTCGTATCGCGGCATGGGATCGCTCGGTGCGATGCAGGTCCGCCAGGGCTCGCGCGATCGCTACGGCCAGCAGGACGTCGCGGAGTTCAGCAAGCTCGTGCCCGAGGGGATCGAGGGTCGCGTGCCCGCGCGCGGCGCGCTCGCGGCGCTCGTCTACCAGCTCGTCGGCGGGCTTCGCCTCGGGATGGGCTACGTCGGTGTGGCGACGATCGAGGAGCTGCGCACGACCGCTCGCTTCGTGCGCATCTCCGGCGCGGGGCTGCGCGAGTCGCACCCGCACGACGTCCGCATCACCGTGGAAGCACCCAACTACCGGGTCCGCAGCTCCTGATGCTCGGTTCCGTCGAACGGGACCTCGCCCGCCGCGCGCTCGACACCGCCCGCTCCCGTGGCGCGACATATTCGGACGTGCGATTCGTGCGACGCGCGGTCGAGGACGTCCTGGTGAAGAACGGCAATCTCGAGACGGTCGACCGCTCCGACATCTTCGGCTTCTCGGTGCGTGCCATCGCCGACGGGGCGTGGGGCTTCGCGGCGTCACCGATCCTCACCGCGGACGAGGCCGACCGCGTCGCGGCGCTCGCCGTGGAGGTCGCTCGCGCGTCGGCGCTCACCAAGCGTGCGGACGCGCGGCTCGCCGACGTCAAGCCGGTGACCGCGACGTACACGACACCGATCGAGATCGATCCCTGGGGGATGCGGTTCGAGGACCGGATCAAGCTCCTCGTCGACGCCGATGCGGCGATGAAGCACGCGCAGCCGACCCTTCGCACGACGCGCGCGTCGTACGAGATCTGGAAAGAGGAGAAGCTCTTCCTGTCCAGCGAAGGGGCGGACATCGCGCAGACGCTCTACGAGACGGGCGCATCGATCGCCGCGGAGTCCGTCGGCAACGGGGAGCAGCAGATCCGCACCTACCCCGGGTCCGGCGGTCGCAGCCAGAACACTGCGGGCTGGGAGTACGCGCAGCGCTGGGACCTGGTCGGGAACGCGCCGCGGATCGCCGACGAGGCCGTCGCGCTCCTCACCGCCGACCAGTGCCCCCAGGACATCCGCACGTCGGTGATCCTCAGCTCGAACCAGCTCATGCTGCAGACGCACGAGAGCTGCGGCCATCCGATCGAGCTCGATCGCGCGCTCGGCACCGAGGCCGCGTTCGCGGGCACGTCGTTCCTCACGCCGGACCGCCTCGGTTCCTTCCGCTACGGGAGCGAGCACGTCAACATCGCGATCGACGCGACCCGGAAGGGCGGCCTCGGCACGTTCGGCTATGACGACGAGGGCGTGCCCGCGACCGACGGATGGGCGGTGAAGGACGGGATCTTCGTCGGCTATCTCATGTCGCGCGAGACCGCGGCGAGCATGGGGACGCTGAGCAACGGGACGATGCGGGCCGACGGCTGGGCCCGGCTGCCGATGATCCGCATGACGAACGTCTCGGTGATGCCCGGCACGGCCGGCACGCTCGAGGACCTCATCGCCGACACCGACGACGGGATCTACATGGACACCAACCGCAGCTGGTCCATCGATGACAAGCGCCTGAACTTCCAGTTCGGCACGCAGCTCGGATGGGAGATCAAGAACGGCAAGCGGACCCGGATGCTGCGCAACCCGACGTACACCGGGATCACGCCCGAGTTCTGGGGCAGCTGCGATGCGGTGTGCTCGGAGTCCGAATGGATCATGTGGGGCACGCCGAACTGCGGCAAGGGCCAGCCCGGCCAGATCGGCCACACCGGCCACGGCGCCGCGCCGGCCCGGTTCCGGGACGTGCAGGTCGGGGTCGTGAAGTGAGATCGAGCACATGAGCGGCATGACGTTCGGCGAGAACGAGCTCCGCGCGATCTGCGAGAAGGCGCTCAAGGCCGCCGAAGGCGATCAGGCCGAGGCCACCGTCGTCGCCCGGAACGCCGCGCTCACGCGGTTCGCGAACGCGGCGATCCATCAGAACGTCGTGAGCCGCGAAGCCGAGCTCCGCGTGCGGGTCGTGCGCGGCACGCGCGTCGCGATGGTCACGACCGACCGCCTCGACGACGAGGGCATCCGCCGCGTCGCGAAAGCCGCCTCGGACCTGGCGCGGCTCACGCCCGAAAACCCGACCTTCGCGGGCCTGCCCGGCGACCGCGGCATCAAGCCCGCGCCGACCGCGTTCCGGGAGCGCACCGCCGAGGCCACGCCGCTCGACCGCGCACGCATCGCGAAGCAGCTGTGCGACGCCGCGCGTGCGGCGTCGCTGTCCGCCGCGGGCTACGTGGCGACGAACGTGCAGGAGCTCGCGATCGCGAGCTCGCTCGGCGTCTGGGCCTACGC
>DASWFN010000267.1:0-9925 GCA_036394215.1 Candidatus Limnocylindria bacterium | reverse complement strand
TTCTGGATCGGCCGCGTGCCGAGCGTCGCGTTCTCGAGCGTGTAGTACTTGCCGGTGTGCGTGATCTTCCCGTCGTCGAGGAGCGTGTGGATGATCTTCGTCGCCTCGCGCAGCTTCGCGAGGCGGATCTGCGGCGTGTCGAAGTCGATCCCGTACATCCGGTGCTCGTGCTCGTTCCACGCGGCGCCGATGCCGAGCACGGCCCGACCATGGGAGATGTGGTCGAGCGTCGCCGCCATGTTCGCGAGCACCGCGGGGTGGCGGTACGTGTTGCCCGTGACGAGCATCCCGATCTTCGCCGTCTTCGTGATCGCCGCGAACGCGGCGAGGATCTGCCAGCCCTCGAGGTTCGGGCCCGTGACGTCGCCCATGAGCGGGACGAAGTGGTCCCAGGTCATGAGGACATCCCAGCCGGCCTGCTCGGCGAGGAGCGCGGCGTCGCGCATCTCGTCCCAGGTCGTGTACTGCGGATGGAGCTGCAGGCCGAAGAACGTCATTGGTCTCCCCCGAGCGTATAGTCCGGACTCCGATGGCGCTCACGCAGGATCGCACCGACACCGCGAAGGTCCTCGCGGACACGAAGAAGCACGTTCTCGTCAACTGGTCCGCGCAGGGAAATATTTCGCCGCTCGTCATCACGGGCGCCGAAGGTGTGTGGCTGCAGGCGGGCGACCGCCGGATCCTCGACTTCAGCTCAGAGCTGGTGAACTCGAACCTCGGCCACGGCCACCCGCGGGTCGTGAAGGCCATCCAGCAGCAGGCCGAGACCCTCAACTACGTGACGCCGGCGTTCACCACCCAGGCCCAGGCGACGCTCGCTCGCAAGCTCGCCGACGTTTCCCCGGGCGATCTGGTGAAGACGATCTTCACGACCGGCGGCACGGAGGCGAACGAGAACGCGATCAAGCTGGCCCGGCTGTTCACCGGACGGCACAAGATCCTCACCCAGTGGCGCAGCTTCCACGGCCAGACCCAGGGCGCGATGACCCTGGGTGGCGACAACCGCCGGTGGGCGAACGAGCCCGGCATCACCGGGGTGGTGCACTTCCTCAACCCCGACCCGTACCGCTCGCTCTTCGGCGACGACGCGCAGAAGGCGCTCGCGCACGTCGAAGAGGTCATCTGGTACGAGGGGCCGCAGTACATCGCGGCGATCCTCCTCGAGCCGATCGTCGGGACGTCGGGGCTCATCGTTCCGCCGGATGGCTTCCTGCAAGGGCTGCGGACGCTGTGTGACAGGTACGGGATCGTCCTCGTGCTCGACGAGGTCATGACCGGCTTCGGGCGCACCGGCAAGTGGTTCGCGTCGGAGCACTGGAACGTCGTGCCGGACATCATGACCTTCGCGAAGGGCGTGAACTCGGGATACGTCCCGCTCGGCGGCGCGATCGTCGACGAGCCGATCGCGAAGTTCTTCGAGGACCACGTGTACTGGGGCGGCCTCACGTATAGCGGGCACGCGCTCGCCTGCGCCGCGGGCATCGCGACGCTCGAGGTCTACGAGAGCGAAGGGCTCATCGGCAAGGGCGCGCGCATGGGCGAGATCCTCGGCCGCGAGCTCACGGCGCTGAGCGCGAAGCACCCGTCCATCGGCGACGTGCGCGGCCGCGGGCTCTTCTGGGGCATCGAGCTGGTGAAGGATCGCGGCACCAAGGAGATGCTCGAGCAGTGGAACGGGCCGTCGAGCGCGCTCGCGAACGCGCTCAAGGGCGAGCTCATGAAGCGGAACGTGTACGTCTTCTGCCGCTGGAACATGCTGTTCGTCGCGCCGCCGCTCATCGTGAGCGAGGACGAGCTGCGCATCGGCATCACCGCCATCGACGAGGCGCTCGACGTCGCCGATCGATTCGCGGCCACCGGGAAGCTCGCATAGGAGCGGCCGCGCCTTCTCACAACGGCTCCTCGCGCTCGGTGCCGCACTGGGGCATCAATCTCCCGGCGCAGCACACCACCTGGGGGGAGCTGCGCGACACCGTCGCGCTCGTCGACCGCCTCGGCTTCGACTCCGTCTGGACCTGGGACCACTTCGTGCCGCTGGATGGAGATCCGAAGGGTCCGATGTTCGAGGCCTGGGAGCTGCTGGCGGCGTGGGGCGCGCTCACCAGCACGGTCCGGCTCGGCACGCTCGTCACCGGCAACACGTACCGCTACCCGCCGGTGCTGGCGAAGATGGTCGCGACCCTCGATCACATCACCGGCGGACGCGCGATGCTCGGGCTCGGCGCGGCCTGGCACGAGGGCGAGCATGCGATGTACGGCATCCCGTTCCCGTCGACCGGCGGCCGGCTCGCGCGGATGGATGAGGCGGCGCGCACGCTGCGCCTGCTGCTCGACGAGCCCGTGGCGAGCTTCGCCGGAAAGCACTACGTCCTGACGGACGCGGTCGCGGAGCCGAAGCCGGTGCAGCGCCGCCTGCCACTGCTCATCGGCGGCGGTGGCGAACAGAAGACGCTCAGGACGGTCGCGAAGTACGCCGACTACTGGCACGGGCACGGCACGCCCGAGGTGATCGCGCACAAGCTCGAGGTCCTCGCGCGCCACTGCGCCGACGTCGGCCGCGACGTGCGCGACATCACGCCGCTCACGACGATCCGTCCGGACCTCGTCCTCCGCGACGACGTCCGTGCCGTCGAGTCGCAGCTCGAACGCGTGCGGGCGCGCTCCAAAGCGACCGAGCCGGTGCAGATGAACTCGATCCATACGGTCGACGCGGTCGTGGAGCGGTGCGTCGAGCTGTGGCGGGCCGGCGCGCGCGGATTCATCCTGTACTTCAAGGCGCCGTTCGATCACGAGACGATCGAGCGCCTCGCGACCGACGTCCGGCCGAAGGTATTGGAGGCGATCGCATGACCGTCGCGGTACGCGCGAGCACGCTCATCGACGGGACAGGCACGGATCCGATCCGCGGGCGGTTCATCGTGATCGAGGACGGGGTCATCCAGAGCATCGCCGCCGACGCGCCGAAGGGCGCCGAGGTGATCGACACCGGTGAGCTCACGATCCTGCCCGGGCTCATCGATTGCCACGTCCATCTGGCGGCGAGCCAGTGGAACGTCGAGCAGCGTCTCCTGACACCGCCCAGCCTCGGCGTCGCGATGGCCCTGAAGAACGCGGCCACGACGCTCGACGCCGGCTTTACGACGGTCCGCGACGCCGGCATGACGACGCGCGGCGTGAAGCTGGCCGTCGAGCGCGGGCTCTTTCCCGGGCCGCGGATGCGGATCGCCGTCGGCGCGCTGTCACAGACCGGTGGGCACGGCGACTCGCGGATGCCGTCGGGCGTGAACACCTGGACCGGCGATCCCGAGCGGCCGAACGGGGTCGTCGACGGCGTCGACGAGGTCCGCCGCGCGACTCGCGAGATGCTGCGGGCCGGCGCGGACGTCATCAAGACCATGACGTCGGGTGGCGTGATGTCCCCGAACGACGAGCCGACCGCGACCGGGTTCTCGCCCGAGGAGATCGCGGCGATCGTGTACGAGGCCCACGCCGCGGGCAAGACCGTCATGTCGCACGCGCAGGCGACGCAGGGCATCAAGAACGCGGTGCTCGCGGGCATCGAGTCGATCGAGCACGGCATCTACCTCGACGAGGAGGTCTGCGCGGCGATGAAGAAGCGCGGGACCTACCTCGTGGCGACGCTCGTCGCGCCGCTCTGGGTCATCCGGCGCGGCGAGAAGGACCCGTCGTCCGTCCCGCCGTATGCGCTCCGCAAGGCGCGGGAGGTCGTCGAGGCCCACCTGCGCTCGTTCCGGATGGCGGTGGAGTCCGGCGTGCGGATCGCGATGGGCACCGACACCGGCGTCGGGCCGCATGGGACGAACGCCGAGGAGATCGCGGTCATGGCCGAGAACGGCATGACCCCGATGCAGGCGATCGTCGCGACGACGAAGACCGCCGCGGAGTGCGCGCGCGTCGACGGGCTCGTCGGTACGCTCGAGCCGGGCAAGCGCGCTGACCTCATCGGCGTGCGCGGCGATCCGCTCGCGAACGTCGCGCTGTTCAAGGACCCGGCGTCCGTCGCGTTCGTGATGAAGGATGGCGCCGTCCACCCCTTGAATGGGGCTCGCCCGGGGCGGGCATAGCCCGGCCCGGGCGCACGAGGATGCGGAGCTGGGATCCACCTGAGGGCTGGCGGCGCGTCACGACGCTCGACTCGCACGCGGCCGGCGAGCCGCTCCGTATCGTGACCGGCGGCATCGACCCGATCCCCGGCGAGACGATCCTCGAGAAGCGCCGCTATGCCCGCGAACACCTCGACTCACTGCGTCGCGCGATCGTGTTCGAGCCGCGCGGGCACGCCGACATGTACGGCGCGATCCCGACCGAGCCGGTGACCGCGGACGGCGATCTCGGCGTGCTGTTCCTGCACAACGAGGGCTGGAGCACGATGTGCGGCCACGGCATCATCGCGCTCACGACCGCGCTCCTCGAGACGGGCGCGCGGTCGGGCGACACGATCCGCTACGACGCGCCGCCGGGCCGGGTCACCGCGCGCGCGGTGCGCGACGGCGGCCGGGTCCGCGAGGTCGCGTTCGAGAATGTGCCGTCCTTCGTCGCCGCGCTCGACCAGACGGTCGCGGTCGAGGGTCTCGGTGACGTTCGCTATGACCTCGCGTTCGGCGGCGCCTTCTACGCCTTCGTCGACGCCGACGCGCTCGGCCTGCCGCTCGACGCGAGCGGGTTCCAGCGGTGCATCGACGCGGGGATGCGCATCAAGCGCGCGGTCATCGCGAGCCGCGAGATCCGCCATCCCGAGTCGCCCGATGCCGCCGACCTGTCCTTCCTGTACGGCACGATCCTCACCGGCCGGGCTCACGCTGCCGGCGCGGACTCGCGCAACGTCTGCGTCTTCGCAGAGGGCGAGGTGGATCGCTCGCCGACGGGCACCGGCGTCTCGGCGCGGGTCGCGATCGAGCACGCGCGCGGCCGGCTGGCGCTGGCGGCGCCGTTCACGGTCGAGAGCATCATCGGCACGCGGTTTCGCGGCCGGGCGCTGCGGACCGCCACGGTCGGCCCGTACGCCGCGGTCGTTCCCGAGGTGGCCGGGTCCGCGTGGATCGTCGGCCGCTCCGAGCTCTGGATGGCTCCGGACGATCCGCTCCGCGAGGGCTTCGTCCTGCGCTAGGAGGCGGCCACCGCGCGCAGCTTCGGGATGATGTCCTTCCCGTACGCCTCGAGCTGCCGCTCCTCGTCGCCGCTCATCAGGTAGAGGTTGAACTGCGACATGCCCGCCTCGGCGAGCGCGTGGAGCTTCTCCAGCTGCTCGCTCACGTCGCCGGTGACGCAGAAGCGGTCCACCGACTCGTCGTCGACGAAGCCGGCGTTCGACGAGCCGGACTCGGCGTGGTGTTTGTAGTCGTAGCCCGGCCGGTCGCGGACGTAGCTGGTGAGATCCGCCGGCAGGCCCTGCTCGCCGTAGCGGCGAACGAGATCGACGACGTGGTTGCTGACCAGGGCGGGGAACCACCGGACCCGTTCCCGCACGTCCGCCTTGCGGCCGACGTGCGCCGGCGCCGCGACCATGACCTTGACCTCGCCGTCGGCGCGCCTCGCGGCGCGCGTTCCCTCGCGAAGGAGGCCGACGCACCAGCGCACCAGGCTCGGGTCCGCGATCTGGATCACCGCGCCGTCCGCGACACGCCCGGTGACCGCGAGGGCCTTCGGTCCATAGCCCGCGATCCAGACCGGCAGGTCGAACGGCTCGGCCCAATCGAGCTTGAGCTCGGTGCCGTCGTAGGTGACCGCGCGGCCCTCGCAGAGGTCGCGGATCGCGAGGGTCGCCTCCTCGAGATCGCCGAGGGTCGTCGGCTTCTTGCCGAGCACGCGCCGCGCGGAGTCGCCGCGGCCGATGCCGAGGTCCATCCGGCCCCGCGAGAGGATCTGGAGCACCGCGAGCGCGCTCGCGGTCACCGACGGCTCGCGCGTCGCGGGGTTCGTGACGCACGTGCCGAGCCGCAGCCGCTCGCTGTTCTGGGCCATCAGTGTGAGGAGCACGTACGGCTCCTTCCAGAGCACGTGGCTGTCGAAGACCCATCCGTGCGTGAAGCCGGCCTGCTCGGCCAGCTTCGTCAGCGAAATGACGCGCTCGAGCGAGTGGTCGGGCTTGAGGGTGAAGCCGAACTCCATGGCGGGGCTAAGCATGCCATTCGACGGTGTGCTCGGCGGTGAGCTTGATCACCGGGTTGCCCGCGAGCGGGAGATCGTCGTACTGCGGGTACTTCGCGGTCAGCAGGATGAGCGCCTCGTCGCGCTCGGTCCCGTCCTCGAGGATCTCGGCCGGACCCTCGACGAGCACGTAGGCGAGCTTGTTCCAGTCCTCGCTCCACCGGTCGACGACGAGCGCCGCGCGCCCGGTGTCGGCGATGTTGCGGATCCGTCGGAGCAGCGTCGTGCGCTTCGGCTTCGCGTCGACAGCGGAATACACGTACGGCGGCAGCCACGCGAAGCAGACGGGGATGACGTGCGGCCGGCCGTCGCGGCTCGTCGTCGCGAGGTGGCCGACGCGAGCGACGGCGAGGAGATCCTCTTTCAGGCGCGCCTCCGAAGCACCCGGCCATGCTATCCGCGAGACTTGTCACGAGTGCCCGACGTAACCCTCATCCCCATCGACGGTCTGCCGGAGATCACGCCGGGCGACGACCTCGCGCGCCTGGTCATCCGCGCGCTCGATGCGTCCGGGCGGAGCTTCCAGAAGGGCGACGTGCTCGCGCTCGCGCAGAAGATCGTCTCGAAGTCCGAGGGCCGCATCCGCAAGCTCGCCGACGTCGTCCCCGGACCCGACGCCCTGCGCATGGCCGCCGAGTCGGGCAAGGACGCGAAGCAGCTGCAGGTCGTGCTCGACGAGACCGTGCGGATCGTGCGCTGGCAGCGCGGCGTCCTCATCGTGGAGACGAAGCACGGCCTGGTCTGCGCGAATGCCGGCGTCGACCATTCGAACGCGGGCGCGCCCGACACGGTCATCCTCCTGCCGGTCGACCCCGACGCCTCCGCGCGGCGCATCCGCGACGACATCCGGACGGCGACCGGCATCGACGTGCCGGTCGTGATCACCGACACGTTCGGCCGGGCGTGGCGCGAGGGGCACACGAACGTCGCCATCGGCATCAGCGGCCTGCCCGCGCTGCGCCGCTACATGGGCGAGTTCGACCCGGACGGCTACGAGCTGCGGGTCACCGAGATCGCGGTCGCCGACGAGATCGCCGCCGCCACCGAGCTCGTGATGGGCAAGCTCGACCGCCGCCCCGCCGCGATCGTGCGCGGCCTGCCACTGCCCGAGGGCAGCGAGACCGCGCGGATGTACGTGCGGCCGCACGACAAGGACATGTTCCGATGAACGTGTCCGTCGGCGCGGCACCGGGCAAGGGACAGGGCGTGTTCGCCGCGAAGCACTTCGGAACAGGCGATCTGATCCTCGAGTTCGAGAGCGGGCCGATCGTCGATCGCGCGGGCCTGGGCCGGCTCGACGCCTGGGAGCGCGAGCACCTTGCGGAGGTCGGCGTTGGTCTGTGGCGCGTGCTTCCGGAGCCCCGTTGCTACGTCAACCACGCGTGCGAGCCGAATGCCGTGAGCACCGCGTCCGCGGTCTTCGCGCTGCGCGACATCGCCGCCCGCGACGAGATCACCATCGACTACCGGCTGAACGCGTACGCCGATCCTGACCCCGTGGTCGCGCGGTGCGTCTGCGATCCGGCTCGCGGACCGCACGAGTTCATCTGCGATTTCTTCTCGCTACCCGACGAGACGCAGGTCCGGTATCTCGAGTGGGCGCCGGCGTTCATCAAGGAGATGTACGCGCAGCGTCGGGCCTAGGGCCTCGCGCCGACCTCGCGAAGCGACGACGCCTTCACCCAGGTGCCGTCGGCGGTGGGCTCATCGCGCGGCCGCACCCGGACCATGACCATCCCGTCGCGGACCTCGGCGTCGAGGAACGTCACCTGGCGCGGCGGCTCGAGGCCGACCGCGACGCTGCGCAGGTAGAAGTCGTTGATCCAGCCCTCCTGCGGGTCCGATCCGATCGACCGGACCTTCAGCCACTCGCCGCGCTGATCGACGACGCGCGCGAACGTGCCGTCGGGGACGCTTCCGGAGAATGCGGTCTCCGTCGGCGAGCGCTGCAGGCCGACCGCCGCGCGGTAGACCAGGCCGTGATCGTCACGGCCGCTCACGAGCACGATCGCGTTCGAGGCGCCGCCGCCGCAGCTCCCGGCCACGAGGCCGAGAGCCGCGGCGAGCAGCAGCGCGCGGATCAGGGGCACGTGGCCGGGTTGGCCGTTCCCTTGGTCACGTTCGCGGAGATCGTGTTGCACCAGGGTCCGCCGTCACCCTGACGGTGGAAGACCTTGTCGTACTGGCTCGAGCCGAGGTTGTAGCTGTACGTGTCGTAGACGGTCTCGACGCCGCCGACGATCTTGAGATACCGGACGCTCTCCGCGCCGGTGTTGTTGAGGAACCCGGATGCGAAGCTCATGACGTAGTAGCCGTGGGCCGCGATCGTCGTGCCCGCCGGAATGACCTTGGGCGCGCCGCCACCGGCGGCGACGTCGTCGATGTAGAGGCCGCTGATGTCGCCGCCGACGCTCTGCGGGTTGTAGAGCTCGACGAACTCCTGGGTGTACGTGACGCTCGGCGCCATCAGGAATTCGTTGACGACGACCTTCGAGGGATCGAAGGCCGGCGGCGGGGTCGGGGTCGGAGCCGGCGTCGGCGTTGGGGTCGGGGTCGGAGTGGGCGTCGGGGTCGGTGTTGGAGTGGGCGTCGGGGTCGGTGTCGGAGTGGGGGTATTCGCGCCGTACGCGAGGTAGGTCTTCGTGCCGGTGTCGTAGGTGATCGTGTAGCCCGTCCCGCCACCGGTCGTGTGGACCCAGATGTCGCCGTTCGAGTTGAGGACGCCCGCGTAGTTGGTCAGGGTCGTGCCGTCGGACTGGTGGACGTCGCACGGATTGTTGGCGATGTACATGTCCGTGCCGGTGCCCCTGTCGTTCACCAGGGCGCGGAACGCGTCCATCGCGCGGTTGCTCGGGTGGCCGTAGCTGTTCGCGCCGCAGGAGAAGAACACCGTCTCCGGCTTGAGCGCGTTCAGGTAGGCCTGGGAGGACGAGTGGTCGCTGCCGTGGTGGTTGGCGCGGAGCGTGTCGACGTTACCGAACAGGCCCGCGAGCTTCGCCTCGATGTTGTTGTAGGTGTACCCGTTGGCGCTGGTGTTGTACTCGCCGTCGGAGTCGCCGGCGGTGGCGTACAGCCACTTGCCGAAGCCGAACTTCACCGCGATGGAGTAGTCGTTCTCCGATGGCGGCGTCGCGTCGGCGGTGTGATCACCGCTGACCGGCGTCGTGCCGTTGGCCTGCATGGTGTCCTTGCCGTTCGCGTTGAGGATCGTCGCGGCCACGCCGACGCCGAGGTCGATCGCCGGCCACGTGCCGGTGTTCGTGAGGGTGACGACGTGACCCTGGATCGTCGCGCGGTCGGTCTGACCCGCCGGGCCGTAAAGCCAGCAGATCCAGCGCTTCGATGTTTGCGACGTCGTGCCCGCGTTGTGCCATGCGGTCTCGGGCGCGGGCGCCGCGGAGGTCCCGACGTTGCACCGGCCGTCGCCGTTCGCGTCGGTCCAGGTGCCGCCGTCATGATCGATGAGCGTGCCGACGGTGAAGCCGAGCCCGCCGGGCGTCAGCAGCTGATAGAGCCCGTTGATGTACGGCGTCGTGTCGTCGGGGTTCGCCGCGTAGCCAATGTGATCGAGGTGATGGTGCGAGGCCATCACGTAGTCGAGCGCGACCGGGCTCGCGCCGGTGCCGCAGATCGCGCGGATGGCCGAGGCGACGCGGTACGCGTTCGTCGTCGTGCCGCTGCTGTTCCAGGAGGTTTCGCCGAGATCGATGAGCATCGTCTTCCCGGTCGGTCCGACGAGCAGCTGGCTGTCGCCCTG
>DASWFN010000266.1:0-6731 GCA_036394215.1 Candidatus Limnocylindria bacterium | reverse complement strand
AGCAACTCGACAGCGCGTCATTGCCGCGATCGCGGTGCTCGCGGCCGGGATGTATCCGCTCGCGTTCGGGCTGCTCTATCGCGGGAGCGCCGAACCGCTGCTCGAGTTCGCGATCGTTCCCGTGGGCTTCATCGCGTGGGTCTTCGGTGCGACCCCGGCGCTCGTGGTCATGCTGCTGGAGCTCGCGGCGGTGTCGCTGGTCATCCGAGCCGACGCGGGTCAGGATCTGCCGCTCGTCCCGGCCCTCCCGACGATCCTGCTGGTCATCGTGGTCGCGATCTCGATCGCTCACCTCCGCAACGTGCGCTACCGGCTGACCCGGCGGGCGCGCGAAGCCAACGCCCTGGCCCGCGCAACGCGTGTGCTGGTCGCCGGCCGCGGCGAGCAGGAAACGCTGCACGGCATCTTGGCCGCGACGATGGACGCGGTGCCCTCGCTCGGCGCCGCCTTCATCACGTGCGACGCGGCAGGTGAGCGATTCCGCGCCGCGGCGACCGCCGGGGACATGCTTGGCCGCGGCGCCAACGGGCTCGTCGGCGACTGGTTCCCGATCAGCCGGGGCATCGTCGGCCGCGCCTGGCGCAGCGCGCAGAACCAGGTCGTCCCCGACGTCACCCGCGATCCCGACTATCTCGGAGACAAGAACGTCCCACGCGCGGCGCTCGCCGTTCCGCTCGTGCGCGGTGGCCGCACGCGCGGGATCCTCTACGTCGAGCGCGATCGGGGGACGCCATACACGCGCAGCGACGTCCGGATCATGGGCGGCCTCGCCGACCACGTCTGGATCGCCCTCGAGAACGAGGAGCGCAAACAGGCGCTCAGCGCTGCCACCGACCGGTTCTCGGCCGCCTTCCAGGCCGCGCCATCAGGTCTCATGATCACGACGGCCAGGGATCAGAAGATCGTCGATGCCAACGACGCGTTCCTCGCGCTGATCGACCGCCCACGCTCCGAGATCATCGGCCGCACGGGCGCCGAGCTGGGGCTGATCGAGCCCGAGACGGCCGCGACCTTCGCGGCGCGATTCAGGCAGGACGGGCGGGTGCACAACATCGCCGTCGCCACCGATCTGCACGGCGCGACGACGCGCCACTTCCTGGTGTCGGCGGAGACCGTCGATATCGGCGGCGCGGGGCACGTCGTCACGTCCGTCACCGAGGTCACCGACGCCAAGCAGGCCGCCGTGGACAACGAGCGACTCGCGCTCCACGACACGCTCACGGACCTACCGAACCGCAACCTCTTCGCCCGCCGAGTGCAGGAGGCGTTGGCGGCGGCCGAGGCGACGGGCCAGCCGGTGGCCGTCCTCGTTCTCGATCTCGACCACTTCAAGGACGTCAATGACACCTTCGGGCATCCGGCCGGCGATCGCCTGATCTGCGCGGTCGCCGACCGGATCCGCGCGGCGGTTCCCGCGTCGGCCACGACGGCGCGGTTGGCCGGCGATGAGTTCGGCATCCTGCTCGACGCGGCCACGCCGGATGCCCTGCGGGTCGTGGAGCAGATCCGCCGCACCCTGGAGGCGCCCTTCGATCTCGAAGGCCACGCGATCGGTGTCGCTGCGAGCATCGGGATCAGCTTCTTTCCCGAGCACGGCGAGACCGAGACCGCACTCCTGCAGCGAGCCGACATCGCCCTCCACGCCGCGAAGGCGAGCCGCGGCGGGAGCGTCATCTACGCAGCCGCGCTCGACGCGCACAGCCCGGCGCGGCTGGCGCTGACCGCCGACCTCCGCCGTGCGATCGGCGCGGACGAGCTCGCCGTCCACTACCAGCCGATCATCCCGCTGCGTCCCGGCGGCCGCATGGGCGTCGAGGCGCTCGCGCGCTGGCCGCACCCGGTCCGCGGCCTCATCTCGCCCGGCGAGTTCATCCCCGCGGCCGAGCGAAGTGGCCTGATCAAGCCGCTGACCGACTGGGTCGTCGGGCGCGCGATCGCCGGCGCGCGCGACTGGCGTAGCGGAGACGAGGATCTCGGTGTCGCGATCAACATCTCGATGCGGAATCTGCTCGATCCCACCCTTCCCGAGATGGTCGCGCGATACGTCGTGCTCTACGGCATCGACCCGGCCCGCGTATCACTCGAGATCACCGAGTCCGTCGCGATGGCCGAGCCGGATCGCACCCTTCGCGTCCTGATGCGCCTGCACGAGCTCGGGGTGCACGTCGCGATCGACGACTTCGGTACCGGGCATTCGTCGCTCTCGTATCTGCGGCGCCTGCCGGTCCAGACGCTGAAGATCGACCGGTCATTCGTGGCCGGATTGACGCGGGACGAAGCGAGCCGGTCGATCGTGAAGGCGACCGTCGAGCTGGGGCACGCGCTCGGGCTCAGCGTCACCGCCGAGGGCGTCGAGGACGAAGGTCAGCTGCAGGCCGTCCGTGAGCTCGGCTGCGACCACGCCCAGGGCTTCCTCATCGCACGCCCGATGCCCGCGTCCGATATCCCGCGCTGGCTCGCCGCGCAACCGGCCGCGAGCCGTCAGGGCGGGCCGTCGAGGTTCGCGGCGCTCCAGTAGCGCCCGCCGCCTTCGTTCTGCGCGCGGTCCGCCGCCCGAAGCGCTTCGCTCAACAAGCTGACGTGGTCCTCCGCGTCGCGCGGATACTCGGCGATCCCGATGCTGGACTGCACCGACCGCTCGCGGCCCTCGACGCCGAACGGCTGGGCGAGCGCGAGCATCAGCCGCACCGCGACGATCGTCGCGTCGTTCGGGGTCGTCAGTGCCGTGAGGACGACGAGGAATGAATCGCCGCCGAGCCGAGCCGCGAGGTCGCTTCCTCTGATGTAGACCGCCAGCCGTTTCGCGAACTGCCGCAGCACCTCGTCCGCCACCTGCCGCCGGGAGGGGTCGCCCGGATCCTGATACCGGTCGAGCTTGATCCCGAGGAGCCCGACGGACCGCCCGTCGCGCTTGGCCAGCGCGATGGCGCGCTCGAGGTGCAGCATCGCGAGCTGGCGGCCCGGGAGCTCGGTCAGCGCGTCCACCAGCCCGAGCGCACGCAGATCGTCGCGGGTATCGCTCAGGCGCCGCTGGGCGGTCGCGTCGTTGAAGAAGACCACGGTGAACGTCTCTCCGGCGACGTCGAGCGACGTCGTGCGAAGCTCGATCCACTTCCCGGGTCGGAGCTCGTGCACGCCGCCAGGCAGCCGGACGATGCTTCCGAACCCGCGCGTCGCGGCCTCGCCGTCGGACCAGCCGGTGATCGCGACCGCTGCCGAGTTCCACGACACGAGCGCTCCGCGCGGGTCGATCACCGCGATCCCGTCGTGGGTCTGCCGCGCGAGGAGCTCGGCGAGCTGGAAGCCGGCACCCGCGAGGATCGGCGGTAGCAGCGGTTTTGGCTGTGCGCGTCGCCCGTGCGTCGCCATGGGCCTAGTGTCCGCCAAACACGCTGGGTTACCGCAACGACCGCAGCGACTGATACCGATTTCAGATTCAGAGCGCGATGGGTTCAGTGCGCGTGCCTCGGCATCCAGCAGCGCAAGTCCATACTCCCGAGTCACGACAACCATCCTGAGGGCGCTGAGCGCGATCGGCCATGATCCAGCGGATAGCGACGACGTTCGTCTGCGCAAGGCGCTGCACGTCGGCATCGCGCTCCTCGTCGCCGTGTTCGCTCTCTTCTGGGGCGTTCTGTACGTGGTCCTCGGCGAGCCGGTCGGCGGCGCGATCCCGTTGGCCTACACCGTCGTCTCGCTCGGCAGCATCGTCCTCTTGGCGATCACCCGCCGGTACGATTGGTTCCGGCTCACGCAGCTCACCGTGATGCTCGTGCTGCCGTTCGCGCTCATGGTCGTGCTGGGCGGATTCATTCCATCGAGCGCCGTCGTCGCTTGGGCCTTCGTCGCGCCGCTCGGGGCGCTCGCGTTCGCTACGCCGCGTGAAGCGGTCCGCTGGTTCATCGCGTATATCGCGCTCCTCGTCCTCACCGGGGTGCTCGGCGGGTCCGTGCGCGCGGCGAACAACCTCTCGCCCACAGTCGTCCTCGCGTTCTTCGTCTTGAACATCGGGGGCGTCTCGATCATCGTCTTCCTTGCGTTGTACGCGTTCGTCCGCGAGCGCGACCGAGCGTTCCAGGCCATCCACCGGCTCTTCGGCCAGTACCTCTCTCCGCAGATCGCGCGAGCGTTGCTCAACGACCCGGGTCGGGCGCGGCTGGGCGGCGAGAACCGCGATATCACCGCGCTGTTCGCCGACCTGCAGGGGTTCACGCCGTTCACCGAGGCGCATCCGCCGAGCGAGACCGTGCGGCTGCTGAACCGCTACTTCAGCGCGGTGGTTCCCGTGATCTTCGCGAACGGCGGAACGATCATCCAGTTCGCAGGCGATGCGATCGTCGCGGTGTTCAACGCGCCGGTCGAACAACCTCGGCACGCCCTCGCAGCGGCCCGGACCGCCCTCGCGATGCAGGAGGCGATCGAGGCGATCGTACGCGAGGACGCCGCACTCCCGCGATTCCGCGTCGGCATCGCGAGCGGCGCGGCACTCGTTGGGAATGTCGGGAGCGAGGAGTTCCGCAACTTCGTGGCCCACGGTGACACCGTGAATCTCGCCGCGCGGCTCCAAACGGGCGCGCAGGCAGGGCAGGTGGTCATCTCCGCCTCCACGTACTCCCTTGTTCGCGATCTTGCACGAGTCAGAACGCTCGGCCGATTCAGCGTGAAGGGCAAGTCCGAGGAGGTGGAGGCTTTCGTGCTCGAAGCGGTGCACTCCCGCTGACGGTCGGCGATCCAGGCGGCCAAGGCAGGACTATCGAGAGTCGTTGGCGGCGGCACCGTGATGACGTACGGCCTCGCGCAGCGCCGCCGCGCTGATGGGCTTCGTGAGGTAGGCGTCGAAGCCCTTCTCCTTGGCGCCTGCGATGTCGCTCGGCAGCGCGGCGGCGGACAGCGCGATGATCGGGCCCTGTACCCCCGCGGCCCGAAGCTCTGCGCAGAGCGCGTCGCCGGCGAGCCCGGGCAGGTGGATGTCGAGGATCACGAGGTCGAATCGCTCGCGCAGCGCGATGTGCCGCGCGGTCAGTCCGTCTTTGGCGATGGTGACATGGTGGCCGTCGCCCTCGAGGACGGCCCTGAAGAAGTCGATGTTCATCGGGTTGTCCTCCGCGAGCAGCAGATGCATCTCAGCGTGCGCTCAGCGGCGTCAAGGTCCGCAGCCAGGCGGCGATCCGGGTGCGGTCGATGGGTTTGGTGAAATGATCGATCGCGCCGAGCGGCCGCGAGCGACCCTCATCATCCTCGACCGTCACCACGATCACCGGAATGTCACGAGTCCGCGCGTCGGCCTTCAGCGCTTCGAGGACCTGCTCGCCGCGCCCATCGGGAAGCCGCAGATCAAGCACGATCCCGCGCGGCGGATCGTGCCGCGCAGCTTCGATCGCAGCGCGGGCAGTGACCACGACCTCGCTCCGAAGGTGGGCCTCTGCGGCGAGCGCCACGATGAGCTCGGCGTCGGCCCGGTCATCGTCGACAACGAGCAACCGATCGCCACCGACGGCCTCGTGCCGGACCGCGGGCAGCACCACCCGGAAGGTCGTTCCCCGATCCTCTTCGCTCTCAAAGCTGATCGAGCCACCGTGCAGCTCGACGAGGCTCTTGGTGAGGGCGAGCCCGAGGCCCGTCCCAGTGGCCGTGCTGCGACCTTCGTGCAGGCGCTCGAACGTGCCGAAGACGCGGCCATGCTGCGCCTTCGGGATGCCGAGTCCGGTGTCGATGACCTCGACGACGAGGTCGTCACCAGCGAAGCCCAGGCGCAGGCGCACCGAGCCGCCGCGTGGCGTGAACTTCACGGCATTGGAAAGCAGGTTGTAGAGGATCTGCCGGAAGCGTTGCGGATCGAGGCGGACGGCGCCGTCGCTTTGCCCCTCGACCTCGAACGTGACTCCCGCAGTGTCCGCACTCGTTCTCGTCGACTCGGCGACAGGCTCGATGAGTGGCGCAAGACGAGTCTCCTCCAGATGCAGCTCCATCCGCCCGGCCTCGACCTTCGAGAGGTCGAGCACCTCATTGATGAGCTCGAGCAGGTGCTCGCCGGCCTCGCGGATGTTGCTCAGGAAGCGGTTCTGCTGGTCGGCGAGCGTCCCGCCGAGCTGCTCGGTGAGAAGGCCCGAGAACCCGAGGACGGCGTTCAGCGGCGTGCGCAGCTCGTGGCTCATGCTCGCGAGGAAGTCACTCTTTGCACGCGTCGCGGCTTCGAGGCTCCGATTCGCCATCTCGAGGTCGGCGAGGTGCATGGCTTCGCGCTGCCGTCGCGGAGCGGCGAGCTGCGTCTCGATCTGCATCCCGAGGAAGCTCTTCAGGGCGAGGACGGCCGCGCCGAAGGCGAAGCCGGCGGTCCGCAGGATCCCATCGAAGTACGGTCCGATCTGCGCGGCGCTGGACGGGGGAGCGGGCGGGAACGACACGAACGACAGGCCGACGAACATGAATGCGAGCTGCGCCGCGACGCTCAGCGCTTCGCTCGACCGCTGCGAGCGGGCGAGTACGAGGCGCTCGGCATCCGTGCTCGCGGCTTCCACCGTTCGGTGGGCGTTGAAGAAGGACAGCGATGCCAGGAGGAATCCGATGACCGCGGCGATCAGCGCGAACCATCGTGCGAGCAGTGAGAACGAGACCAAGCTCGCGACGTTCACTACGCGCCACGCTCGTCCTTCCTCCTCCACGCTCGGTCGCAGGGCCGTATCAATTAATGCGTTTCCATTGGTGAATCCTGATTTAGTCGCACCGGCGGG
>DASWFN010000265.1:0-5841 GCA_036394215.1 Candidatus Limnocylindria bacterium | reverse complement strand
GCTCGCGAGCGCAGGCGGCGGGCGATGAACGGGATGCCTTCGGCCCGCTTCGCGACCGCGCGGACCGCCGCGCCGCCGCCGAGGCTGCCGAGCGCGACCACCACCGCCACCGCCGCGGCGCCGTAGAGCACGCGCCGCCGGGAAGGAGAGCGCACCTCCTTCGCATGGGCGGGTTGATAGGCCGCGACGCCGGCGAGGAGCTGCAGCGCGACGAAGAACGTGAGCGCCCCGATGGCGCTCGTCAGCAGCACCGACGACAGGTCGACCACGCCGCGCGCGAACAGCTGTCCGAGGACGACGGTCGCGACCCAGGGGAGCGCGCCGACGATGAGGACGGTGCGATCGCGGCGCTTCGGATCGACCGCGACGATACCCGCGGCCGCGCCACACACGAGGAAGAAGACGATGACGCCCGCGACCAGCAGCCGCTTGGCCCAGAACTGCAGCAGACCGATGAGCGGGACGACGATGAACCCGGGAAGGATCTCGATGAGGCTCTGCCCGAGCGCGTCGGGCGCGAACGCGAAGCCCCCGAGGCTCGCGAGGAAGGCGATGTCGAGCGCGAAGAACATCGCCAGGCCACCGACCAATGCGCCGCTGCGGGCTCGCGGATCGAAACGCATCCTCACGCCACCCTCATGCGCTGACGATACGCCGCGGATGAGCCGCTACCGGCCCTCCGGATCGCCTGGCCCGAGGTCGAGATCCTGCGGTGGATCCGCCGGGAGCCTCCAGCGGATGTAGCCGTAGCCGGTCTCGACGTGCTGCGTGTTCGCGTCGTCGGTCGCCGCCGTGAACGCGCGGTCGAACGTCGCGCGATCACGCGCCTCGATCGCGGCGAACACCGGGCCGAGCATCGCGGTCTCGTACGCGGCGAGGCGCTCGGCGTACTTCGGCCGCACGATCGCGAGGCGCCGCTGGAGGGAGCGCACCCGCCGCGCGTAGAACGCCGCGAGCGGCCAGTTGCCGCCGCGCGCCGCGTACGCGCAGCGCCACCACGAATTCCCGACCAGGACCATGAGATCGGCTGTCCCGGGCAGCCCCGCGGCGATGTGCTCCGGGGTGATCTCGTCGCTCACCGCACAATTCTCCGCGATGGACCACCAGCACGGCGATCCGGTGACGGCATGGCAGCTCTTCTGGGGCAGCGACCTGCCGTTCGGCAAGCGTCTCGCGGTCGCCGCGCGGAACATCGTGCGCCGCGCCACCACCGCGCCGCACGATTGCTGCGGCCATCCCGGCGAGCCCGGCTGCTGACGTCCGGCACCGGCGGACGGTCGTTCGCCTGACGAGCATCCCCGCTACCATCGACCCTGAATGAAGGAATTCCTCGAGGGCCGGCGCTTCGGCTTCGCCCTGCGTCCGCTGCTCGGCCAGGTGGCGCTCGGCCTCGGCATCGCCGTCACGCTGCTCGACCTGATGGCGTGGCTCGGCTGGGGCGCGCGCGACACGAACGGCTTCGTCATCGCGGCGTACTGGCTCGCGGTCGCGACGGCCCTCGTCGTCGTGCTCGCGACGCTGACCGCGATCGTCGAATCGACCGATGCCGCCGGAGAGGATCGCTCGCTCGCGCGGCTCGATGTCCTGGCGATCCTCGTCGCATTCCTGCTCTATGCCGTGTCGAGCGCGCTCCGCGCCGTCGACCTCGGCGCCGCGGGCGCCGCGCCGGGCGCGTTCGTGACCGCCATCGCGGGCCTCATCGTGCTGCTCGTCGACGGCGTCATCGCCGCGACGCTCTACTCGAGCCGCGAGTGGGCGGTCCTCGACGAAGAGGAGTACGAGCCGCGCCGCCATCAGAAGCGGCGCCGCGCGAGCTAAACGGCCGCGCCGGTCAGGAAGAAGAGCACGCGCGCGCTGACCTCGCCGGCAAGGACGCAACCCAGCGCGACGTAGAGCAGACCCGTGGACGCCTGCGTGTTCATGCGCGCCGTCCACCATGCCGCCATCCCGATCGCGAGCGTCATCACGATGCCGACGCCGATGCGGAACCCGGCCGCGACCATGAACGGCAATTCCATGTTCCCGGTGAGCTCGCCGCGCGCGACCGCGACCGCGACGAGCCCGAGCTGCAGTGCCACCGCACCGACCAGGACGAGCGAGGCGCGCTGCAGCGGACCGGTCGAGAGCTTCGGGGTGACGAGATACCAGTGCCCGAGGAGCATCGCCGCGTTCGCGCCGCCCAGGGCCACCGCACCCAGCGGGAGCGCGAGGAGTGCGAAGACGTCGAACGGTGACTGCGATGGGCGTGCGATCGCCGCGAGCACGAGATCGAACATGCCCGCCAGCACGGCGATGATCCCGACGGCCTCGCGCACCGCCTTCCACGGCATGAACGAGGTCACCAGCTGCGCGACGATGAGCACGATCACCACGACGAGCACCTGCGTGAACGCGCCGAGTGCGTTCGGGTCGAGCCCGGTGCGGGGATCCTTCGGCAGCGCCGGGATGAGCACGCCCGCGAACGCGATCGCACCGACGTTGACGAACGCGGTGAGCTTGAGGAAGCCGCTCGGCGCCGCCTCGGTCCGATCGATGTACCACATGAGGAACGCGCCGCCGACCGCGAGCTCGATCATGAGCACGCAGAGGACGAGCGGGAGCGTCGCGAGCGCCATCTAGTGTCGCGCTAGCCGAACAGGTCGTCGGACCGCGCCGAGGCACCGGTCCGATCGATCGCCAGGTGGAAGTACTCCTTGCCCTCGCGCCGCTTCAGGAGATCCTGGAAGAACTGCCGGTCCTTGTGCTGCGTGCGGTGGCATTCGAACGCCGCGATCTTGCGGGCCTCGAACTCGGACACGTCGATGCTGTGGGTCGGCGTGACCGCGCCGTACGCCGCCGGCGCGCCGGCGATGTATGGCGTTGCGCTGAAGAACAGCCGTCGCGCGACGTGCAGGTCGCCTCGCTCCGGGTACTGGTCCGCGAGCGCCGCGCGGGCGAACGCGCGGGCCGCGAAGAACGAGGCCGAGCGGTGATCGTCGTGCTCGCTCCCGGCGCCCTCGGGGCCGAACGTGCACACGATCTCGGGGCGCACCTCGCGGATCGCCTCGACGATGTCGGCCGTGATGACCTCGGCCGGTGCGTCCTTCAGTCCGCCGTCGGGGTACCGGAGCAGCCGCGACCAGTTGAAGCCGACGCATTCGACCGCGGCCGTCCACTCCTTCGCGCGCTCCGCGCCGAGCTCGGAACGCTCCCACGAGCCGAAGGGCCGCTCGAACCAGAGGCCCGCGTCGCCGCGGGTCAGGGTGAGGAGCGCGATCGTGTGACCGGCCGCGGCGAGCTTCATGGGCGTGCCGGAGACGAACGACTCATCGTCGGGATGCGCGTAGACGAAGAGGACGGTGCCGATGCACCACAGGTTAGCGTTCATCGCGGATGACCGATGGCCACGACCGCGAGATCGCGACGATGTTCGACCGCATCGCGGCGCGGTACGACTTCCTCAACCGCGTGCTCTCGTTCGGCACCGACATCGGCTGGCGCTGGCGGGCGATCGCGCACGCCGAGATCCGAGCGGGCATGCGCGTGCTCGACGTCGGTGCGGGGACCGGTGATCTCTCGTTCGCGGCGGCGTCGCGCGGCGCGCAGGTCGTCGCGATCGATCTATCGGCGGGCATGCTCGCGGTGCTCAGGGGCCGCGCGAGCCCGGCGCAGCTCGCCCGGATCCAGCCGCTCGTCGGCAGGGCGGAGGGGCTGCCGCTCCCGAACGCGAGCGTCGACCGGATCGTCACCGGGTTCACCGTGCGGAACGTCGGCGACCTTGCCGCGACGTTCGCCGAGTTCCAGCGCGTGCTGCGCCCCGGCGGCCGGGCCGTGGTGCTCGAGCTCTCACACCCCCAGAGCGCCGCGTTCGCTCGGCTCTACTCCTTCTATTTCGATCGGATCGCGCCGGTCATCGCCGCGCTGCTCGGCGGGGACCGCGAGGCGTACCGCTACCTGCCACGTTCCCTGCGTCCGTTCCCGGATGCAGAGGTGCTCGCCGAGATGCTGCGCGCGGCCGGGTTCGCCGCCGTGCGCTTCGAGCGCCTGACGCTCGGGATCGCCGCCATTCACATCGCCGAGGTCTAGGCTCCGGCGGCCATGGACTTCGACATCCCCGAGGAGCTCCAGCTCCTTCGGAAGACGGTGCGTGATTTCGTCGTCGAGCGTCTGGTTCCCATCGAGCAGCAGGTCGAGGACGAAGACAAGATCCCCGACGCGATCCTCACGGAGATGGGGGCCCTCGGGTTCTTCGGGCTGCCGTTCCCCGAGGAGTACGGGGGGGTCGGCGCGGGTGACCTCGGCTACTGCGTCGCGCTCGAGGAGTTCGGCCGCACGTCGGCGGCGTTCTCGAATCTCATCGGCGCGCACACCTCGATCGGCTCGATGTCCATCTACCTTGGCGGCACCGAGGAGCAGAAGAAGCGGTACCTGCCGGATCTGACCGCGGGCCGGAAGATCGCGGCGTTCTCGCTCACCGAGCCCTCGAGCGGATCGGACGCCGCGTCCATCCAGACGAGCGCGGTCAAGAAGGGCGACCGCTGGATCCTCAACGGGACGAAGATCTGGGTGACGAACGGCCCCATCGCCGACGTCGTCGTCGTGTATGCGGCGAACGATCGAACCCTGGGTCCGCGCGGGGGGATCACGGCGTTCATCGTCGAGAAGGGCTTCGCCGGCTTCCGCGTGGGCAAGGTCGACGACAAGATGGGCCTCCGCGGGAGCTACACCGGCGAGCTCGTCTTCGAGGACTGCGAGGTGCCCGAGCAGAACGTGCTCGGCGGGACGGTCGGCACCGGCTTCAAGACCGCGCTCGGCGCGCTCGACATCGGGCGGATCTCGCTCGCCGCCGGCGCGGTCGGCTCGAGCCAGCACCTCCTCGAAATGGCGATCGCGCACAGCAAGCGCCGCGTGCAATTCGGCAAGCCGATCGCGGTGAACCAGGCGATCCAGTGGATGCTCGCGGACTCCGCGGTGGAGATCCACGCCGCGCGGCTCATGGTCTACGACGCCGCGTCGAAGATGGACCGCGGCATCCGCGCCTCGACCGAATCGGCCATGGTGAAGCTCTACGCCTCGGAGATGGCGGGCCGGGTCGTGGACCGGGTGCTCCAGATCCACGGCGGGATGGGCTATATGAAGGAGTCGCCGGTCGAGCGGGCCTATCGGGATGCCCGGATCCTGCGGATCTACGAGGGGACCAGCGAGGTCCAGCGGATGATCATCGCGGAGGAGCTGCTGAAGGCCTAGGCGTGGGTCCCGCCGGGGAGCGTTAACGGAGGTAGGGGAGATGGCGCAGCGGATCGCGGTCACACCGAGGGCGGGCACGCTGTCACCGAAGCACGCGAAGAATTACGACGCCGGCGTTCCGGCCTCGCTCGAGTATCCCCGCGTCGCTCTCCACGCGCTGCTCGAGCAGGCCGCGGAGCTCTACCCGGGCTCGGCGGCCACGATCTTCTTCAACGCCAAGAAGTCGTACGCGGCGCTCCTCGCGGACGCCAAGCGGTTCTCGGCCGGCCTGCGCGCGCTCGGCGTGAAGCCGGGCGATCGCGTCGCGATCGATCTGCCCAACTGCCCGCAGTTCCTCGTCGCGTTCTACGGCGCGCTGCGCATCGGGGCGGTGGTGGTCCCGTGCAACCCGCTCTACACGCCACCCGAGCTCCGGCATCAGCTCGCGGATGCGGGCGCGGAGACGATCGTCGTCCTCTCGCGGATCTACCCGGCCGTGAAGGCCGCACGGCAGGGGACGAAGCTCCGCAACGTCATCGTGACCAACATCAAGGAGGAGATGCCACCGGTCCTCCGCACCCTTTTCACGCTGGCGAAGGAGAAGAAGGACGGCCATCGGGTGCCGTTCGAGGCCGA
>DASWFN010000264.1:0-3964 GCA_036394215.1 Candidatus Limnocylindria bacterium | reverse complement strand
GACCCGGCCGTGATCGACGATCGCGACGCGGTCGCAGACCTGCTCGACCTCGCTGAGCAGGTGCGAGTTCAGGAAGATGGTCGTGCCGCGCGCCTTGAGCGTGCGGATGATCTCGCGCACGTCGTGCCGGCCGACCGGGTCGAGCGCGCTCGTCGGCTCGTCGAGCAGGACGAGCGCAGGCTGCCCGAGGAGTGCGACGCCGAGCCCGAGCCGCTGCTGCATGCCCTTCGAGTAGCCGCCGGTCCGGTCGTCGGCCCGGTCGGCGAGCCCGACGATCCCGAGCGCGTCCTTGATCTCCGCGTCCCATGCGGCGCGATCGAGCCCGATGAGCTCGCAGTGCACGCGCAGCACCTCGCGGGCGCTGAGCCAGTGCTGGTAGCGGAAGAGCTCGGGGAGGTACCCGACCTTGCGGCGGGCGTGGCGGTGGGCCGCGCGGTCCGAGAGCGGTGCGCCGAGGACCCAGCCTTCGCCCGAGGTCGGGCGCGCGAGGCCGAGCAGCAGCTTCACCGCGGTCGTCTTGCCCGCGCCGTTCGGGCCGAGGAAGCCGAACACGTCGCCCGCCGGGATCGACATCGTCAACCCGGCGAGCGCGTCGATCCGGCCGTACCTTTTCGCGAGCTCCTCGGTCCGGATCGCGACGGGAGCAGGATCCATTACCGCAGGCTATTCGCCGCGGCGATCGTCTCCTCTTGGCTGAGCGTTCCTCCGACGACGTACACGAAGCCGTTCTGCTGCCAGAGCACGCCGCTGCCGAGGCCGGTCGAGTCGCCGATGAAAAGCCCCGTGGTCCCGTGGACGCTCACCGTCTTCGCCTGCGCCTGGCCCAGCGGGATCGGGACCAGCACGGTCGACGCCGGATCCCCGATCGCGCGGATCTGCGCCGCGAGCTCGGGCGACACGCTGGGTTGCGAGAGCAGGTACGCCTGGATCTCTGCGACGGTCGCGCCGTCGGATCCGACCGTCGGGGCCTTCGCGACGCCGACCACGAGCGTCCCGGCCTTCATGTTGTCGGCGCCGTACGACACCATGATCGCCGGCCCGCCGGCGAAGACGAGCGTGCTGCCGTCGAGCTTCGCCGGCATCGGCGGCGCGGTGCGGCCGATCGCCGCCGCGGACGCGCGGGCCAGCGTCGCGTCGAAGACGAACGTCGCGGTCGTACGGGTCATCGCGCTGTACTTCGGTGCCCCGGTCACCGAGGCGGGGATCTTGACGCTGATCGCGGGCAGGCCGGTCTCGGCCGTCGCGGCCGCCAGGCTCGCCACTTCGTGTGGCGCCGGCTGGCTCGACCAGGTCAGCTTCCCGAACTGCGAGAGCTGGCCGAGGGTCTGGATATCCGTCGCGGTCACCGTCACCGCCGCGAACTGCTTGGCCTCGAAGATCTGGAGGATGGAGTCTGCGACGCCGGTCATCGTGAGCGTCGTCGCGACGATCACCACACCCGCCGCGGCGGCCAGCCACCTCGCCGGTCGCGCGGTCAAGAGCGGCGGCGTCGCGCGCTTGGCGGCCAGAATGCCGCTCGTCCGCGCGGCCACGTTCGCCAACGCCGTGTCGGTGTCGACCTCGAGCTGCGGCATCGCCAGCAGCTGTTCGTTCCTATCGATGCTGTCCACGTGAGACCTCCTTGCGAAATGCGTCATGTGCCCGCCTGAGGCGGGTCCCGATCTGATCGATCTTGATCCCGGTCGCCGCGGCGACCTCCGCGTAGCTGAGCCCGCTGTACCGCAGCGCGAGCAGCGTCGCCGCCGCCCGCGGCATGCGCGCGAGGGCCGCGCGGACCTCGCGAGCGCGCTCTCGCTCGAGCGCCGCGCTCTCCGGATCGGCGAGCGTCTCGCGGGCCAGCGCGTCGCGCTCCTCGCGCGCCACGCGCCGCGTGCGCGCGCGGATCACGTTCAGCGCGGCGTGCGCCGCGGCCTGGTGCAGCCACGCGGCCGCGTACGCGGCGTCCGCCGGATGCGCGCGATAGAAGGCGACGAAGACGTCCTGCGCGACGTCCTCCGCTTCGCCCTGGTCTCCGGCGACGCGATAGGCGATCCGGGCGACTCGCGCGTACTCGGCGCGGAACAGTCCCTCGAACGCGGCGGGCATCGGCGTCACCGTCTGCCACCGGCGCTCGAGCACGGCCACCTGATCAGCTTGCATCTGTTCATCCCTTGAAGCACCACGAGGCGCCCGAATGTGACAGGTCGGTAAGGGCGCGCGACCAGTCCCGTGAAACGCCCGCTTGTCCGCAGTCCGGAGAAGGAACGGGCATACCGGTTGCCTCTGTAACGGCGCAGAGCCGCGTACGCAAGCGGGCGAAGAAAGGACGGTTCCGGATGGAACGGACCGCCGGTCGAGGGACCCTCGTGCACTTCCGCTGTACGAACCCCGCCCACGCGCGCCCGGCAGCGGAGCAAAGCGACACGGTCACGCTCCACGAGGGGCTGTGGGCGTACTGCCCGTTCAACGTGCGCGCCGGCGATCACCAGTGGTCCCCGACCGGCGGCGTCAAGATCGAGGAGCTGCGCCCGATGCCGCCCGGCCCGTCAGGCGGGCAGGCGGCCGAACAAGACGCGCGATAGCGCGAGCAGCGCGATACCCAGCGCGACCGACCACGACACCGCGGAGATGAGTGGCGCGTCGAAGTCGGTCCCGGATCGCAGACCGTGGATGAAGAGCGTCACGAACGCGACGTAGCTCAGCCGGTGGATCCAGCGCCAGACCCGATCGTTCATCCGCCGCTTCAGCCAGCTCGTCACCGTGACGACGACGATGATGTCGAGCGAAACGGTGCCGAGCCCGATCGCGAGCGGCGCGTAGCTCACCTGGAACGGCACGACGAGGTCGAGCGGCGTGATCTGCGCGGTCTTGTCGAGCAGCAGCGCGGCAACGTGGGCGCCGCCCAGCGGGATCCACAGCCACGTGGTGAAGTCATGGAGGTTGCGCAGCGCGCGGTTCGTCGCGAGGAAGTCGAGCACCGACGTCCGCAGCGCGATGCCGGACAGCACCGCGATGCAGAGCGCGATGTACGAGGCCAGTCCCGTCGCCCGCGCGACGATCCAGACGAGGAGCTGGGGGTCCACGCTAGGAAGTGTGCGTGAGGGTGATCGGGGGCAGCGTCGCGAACTGGACGCCGGGCGCCAGGGTCAGCCTGGGGCCGGGCGTGATGGTCGGCGGCTTCTGCCCGGGCCGGGTCGTGAACAACGGGCCCACGCTCCCGACGGGGGTCGGCGTCGGCGGCGCCGGCGTGGCGGCCGGCTTGTCCGCGACGGGCGGCTGGAGCGGGGCATTCGGGTTCTTCACGTGGGCTCGGGCGTAGTCGAACGACCCCACCAGCATGAACAGGGTCACGAGCACCGCCGAGAGCTTCAGTGCCCGGGGCGACACGTCAGGCCGCGGCCCGGATGAACGGAAGGCGTTCGAACGACTGGCCGAGGATGTCCTGGCCGTCGACACCGAGGTGCGACGTGAGGATCTCCTGATACACCGAGCGGAAGTCCACGCTGTAGGCCACGTTCTGCGACGCGTCGAGCTTCGACAGGCTCGGGCCCTGGCCGTAGAGGCCGCCCTTCACGGGGTCGCCGATGAGGATGACCGGGGCCGCGGTGCCGTGGTCGGTCCCGCCGCTCGCGTTCTCCTGCGGCCGGCGGCCGAACTCCGACCACGTCGCGATCATGACCCGGTCGGCCATGCCGTAGGCGGTGAGGTCCTGATGGAACGCCGAGACGGCGGAGTCGAGGTACGCCATCAGGTCACTGTGGCGGTTGAGCTCGGTGTAGTGGGTGTCGAAGCCGCCGAGGGTCACGTGCAGCACCTTCACGCCGGTGCCGGTCACGATGAGCTCGGACGCGAGCTGCAGCGCGGCGGCCAGCTGATTCTTCGAGCTGAACACGAGCTTCTGGTTGTCCGAGTAGCTGGCCTTCGGCACGTAGTTCTTCGCCGAGGTCTTCAGCTGCGCGACCGTGTCGCGGACGGTGGACATCGC
>DASWFN010000263.1:0-1770 GCA_036394215.1 Candidatus Limnocylindria bacterium | reverse complement strand
CAAACGTCGATACAGCTCGCGTCTTTCACTCCGACACAGGGCTCGGTGATCACGTAGGCCATCGGTCGCAGCTCCTCTGACGAAAGATCCCGGAGCCCACTTGCGCGGTCCCTCCAGCCGAGCGAAAGGCTACCATCACCGTTGCCCATGAGCGAATCGGACATCGCCGAATTCCCGCTGCCCGCCGACGCGACCGCTGAGGAGCGCGCGCAGGCCAAGCGCGAGATCGCCAGATACACCGAGATCGTCGGCGAGGAGCCGCGCTCGATCAAGCTGCGCGGCAAGCTCCTCGGCAAGACCGGCCCGAACTGGCATTTCCAGTACACCCGCATCTACCAGGTGCCCAAGGGCTATCTTGCGGCGGCCCACGACATCCGAGCGGGCATCGCGGTCAGCTTCGCGGACGAGCTCGCGCACGTTGCCGACGGCTTCGAGAACGAGGGCGTGCGCGAATTCATCGTCGACGAGCTGCGGTTCCGAAAGGTCCTCGACGCCGAACCCGCCCGAGCCCACTAGCCGCGATCGCAAGGCCCGCCGACCGGCGAAGCGCGTCCCCGGCGGTCCGATCGACGAAGACCCCCGTGCCCGCTGCGCCGAGCCCGCGCCCGCGCAGCTGAGCGAAGGCATCGCGCAGTTCAACGCCGGCGAGTTCTTCGAGCAGCACGAGACCCTCGAGCTCCTCTGGAGGGACACGCGCGCTCCGATCCGCGGTCTCTCTCACGGGATCCTGCAGGTCGGGGTGGGCTTCCACCACTGGCGGAACGGGAACCATCACGGCGCGAGCGTGCTCCTCGAGGAGGGCATCGCGCGCCTCGCGGAGTTCGCGCCGTCATGCCAGGGCGTCGACGTCGCCGCGCTCATCCGCGATGCGACCGCGGCCCGCGATGAGCTGTTGCGCCTCGGTCCTGAGCGGATGGCGGAGTACGACCTCACGCGCGCGCCGAAGATCAGGTCCGCCGGGTAGCGACGGCTATCGCGGCTCGGGCATCTCCACGGGCTTGAAGCCGGGCTGATCCCAGCCGATGAGGGTGTGCGGTGGAAGGTTGAGCGCCTCGACCGCGCGAAGCTCGGGGATCGCGTCGCGGAGGGCCCGCTCGATACCGTTCTTCACCTGCAGCGACGCGACGAGGCGGCTCGCACCCGGACGGGTGAGCCACACCTTGAGCTGCGCGACGCCGTCCTCCACGCCGACGAACTCGACGGACGCGCCGGAGCGCTCGAGGTAGGGCGCCATCTCGGCGAGCCGAGCGGCGACGCGAGACTTCAGATCGGCCATCGCTCGTAGGATATCCGCGATGTGCGTTCCTCCGGGCGCGCGGCCGCCTGAGATCCCCGCGGATCTCCTGCCGATCTCCGGCGGTGCCGGTGGCGAGGACGTCATCCTGAGCAGCGCGGACGGCGCGACGTTCCGGGCACGGCTTGCGACGGCCGCCGGCGACGCCGGCGTCGTCATCGCGCCGGACGTGCGCGGCCTCCACTCCTTCTACGAGGAGCTGGCCGAGCGGTTCGCGTCCGCCGGCGTCCACGCGGTCGCCTTCGACTACTTCGGCCGCACTGCGGGCACGGATCGCCGGCCGGACGACTGGGCCTTCCAGGACCACGTGACCGCCGCGCGGGCGCGGCCGGACCTCATCCAGGCCGACGTCGCGGCATCGGCCGCCGAGCTGCGGAAGCGGACCGGCGCGACGCGCATCTTCGTCCTCGGCTTCTGCATGGGCGGCCGCGTCGCGTTCAATGCCTCGGCGGCGCAGGACGGCCTCGCGGGCGTGA
>DASWFN010000262.1:0-6049 GCA_036394215.1 Candidatus Limnocylindria bacterium | reverse complement strand
CCCGGCCAGCGCCGCAGGGCCTCGTCGACGAGCTGCTTAGGGCTGGAACTCATAGCCCGGCACGAGCTTGCGGACATCGTGCGCGCGGCGATTCTTGTCGAACCAGTACGCGTAGGCGCTGTCCTTGATCTTCGTCTTCTGCTCGTCGGTCAGCGCGCGCGCCGGATCCTTCTCGACGACCTTGTAGAACTCGGCCTGCCCGGTCGACGAGAACTGGCGGCTCATCGTGCCCGGCTCGAGCGCGAAGAGCTCGAGCTCCTTGGACACGCTGTCGAGCTGGCCGCGGGCGAACCAGCCGATGTCGCCGCCCTTCGCGGCCTCGGTCGAGTCCTCGCTGTACTTCTTCGCGATCTCGGCGAAGTCGGTGCCCGCGGCGATCGCGGCCTTGATGTCGCCGATCTTCTTGAGGGCGTTCGTGAAGTCGGTCGGGAGCTGCGTCGTCGGCGCGGGCAGGCTCACGATGATGTGCAGCAGGTGGAGCTGCTCGGTCGGTGACTGCACCGACTGCGCCTGCGCCTGATCGGTGAAGTGCTCGCGGAGCATGTCGTACCTCGTGTGCAGCAATACCTCGTCCAGGGTGAAGCCGCTGGTCAGCCAGCGCTGGATGAGCGGATTCTTGTCCGCGCCGCGGCGCTCCTCGACCTGGAGGACGTGGTACCCGAACGACGACTTCACCGGATCGGACACCTGCCCGATCTCGAGCGTCTTCGCGGCGGTCTCGTACGGCTCGACGAGCTGACCCTTGCTGGACCAGCCGATCTCGCCACCCGTGCCCGCGGAGCCGGTGTCGTCGGACGTCTTCGCAAGGGTGTTCCACAGATCCGCGTTCTGCGGGTCGGCCTTCAGCTGCTTGGCGATGTCGGTCGCCTTCGCGAGCGCGGCCTTGTCCGCGGCGTCCTTGTCGGTCGCCGCATCGTCGATCTTCACCAGGATGTGCCGCGAGCGGAACTGGCTGAAGTCGGCCTCCTGGCGCGCCTTCACGTCGGCCGCGGAGACCGCGTAGCCCTCCTGACGGGCCATCGCATCGAGCAGCGCCTGCTCGACGAGCGAGTTCACCGCGACACCGTCGTAGTCGCTCTTCTGCTGCTGGATCCGCGAGTCGTTCTCGAACTCCGGCGGGACGCCGTTGTCCTGATAGAACTTCACGAGCTCGTACGAGCGCTCGTGTGCGTACATCCGGTACGGCAGGACGTGGCCGTCGATCATCGCGGCCGGCTTGAGGTTGGCGTCGTAATACCGGCTGGCGCCGGCCCAGACCATCAGGCCCAGGGCGCTGCAGAGCAGCACGGTGAAGACGACCAGGATGATCGTCTGCTGGCGGCGCTCGCGCTGCCAGCGGGCCATGCGCTGCCGCTGGGTAAGCCGGGGCAATGGGATGCGTCGAGCCACTGGAACTCCCCCTACGTGCTGCGAGCCCGCAGAGCGGGCTCACCCAAATGGTACCGCGCGGCTACCTGAGAGAACGGTAAATGGCGAGGGTGTCGTCGGCCGCGCGGTCCCAGCTGAAGTGAGCCGCGCGAGGCTTCGCGAGCGCCCGGAGCCGCGATCCCAGCGACGCGTCGCCGAGGAGCGTGACGAGCGCGTCGCCGAGCGCGTCGGGATCGCCAGCGTCGACGAGCAGCCCGGCGTCGCCGACGACCTCCGCGACCGCACCGGTCCGGTAGCCGACGACCGTCGTGCCCGCGGCGAGGGACTCGAGCGCGGTGAGGCCGAAGCCCTCGAGCCACGCGGCGTGGAGGAGCGCTTCCGCGCCCGCGTACAGCGCCGCGAGCGTCTCGTCGTCGACCTCGCCGGTGATGACGACGCGCGCGGGGTCGGCGCGCGAGCGCTCGAGCGCCGAGCGCATGAGCGGCGCGAGCTTGCCGAGCGTGCCGACGACCACGAGGCGCAGGTCCCGGTCCCGCTCCGCCGCGCGCGCGAACGCGGCGAACAGCCCCTCCATGTTCTTGCGCGGATCGAACTGGCCGACATACAGGACGTAGCGCGACGGCACGCCGAATCGCTCGCGCGCGATCGCCGCGCCGGCGTCGCGGGACGGCGGATGAAACGCCGCGTCGACGGCCTCGGGGATCACCCGCACACGCTCGGCGGGGATCCGCAGCCGTGCGACGACATCGGCCTTCGTCGCCTCGGACACCGCGACGATCGCATCGGCGCGCTTCGCGAGCGCGTACTGCCAGGCGTGCCCGACACGTGCGTACGGCAGGCGCAGGTAGTGCGACGGCCAGCGCAGCGGCGCGAGGTCGTGGATCGTGAGGACCACCGGCCCGCGATGGACCGCGGGCAGTCCGAGCTGCACCGAGTGGTAGAGATCGCCCTGACCGGCGAGCTCGAACGGGAGCAGCAGCGGATCGAGCGCGAGCATCGTGAGCTCGGGCCGGCGCAGCCGCACGGTCGCGCGCGTGCGATGCACCGGGAGCGGCGAGCGATCCGCCGGCGGAAAGTTGCCGAGCGTGAGGAGCGTCCACTCGACGTCCTCCGGCGCGCCGCGCGCGAACGCCGCGAGCAGATTGCGCGAGTAGCGTCCGATGCCGCGCGTGCGGCTGACGGTCTGAAGATGTCGCGCATCGAAGACGACCCGCATCGGCGTCCGTACAGTACGGCGCAGATGCTCTCGGTCGTCGTCCCGACGTACAACGAGGCGGGCTCGGTGACCGGGCTCGCCGAACGGCTGCACGCGGCCCTCGCCGGGCGCGAGTGGGAGCTCGTCATCGTCGACGACGGCTCGCCGGACGGCACCGCCGACATCGCCGCGGCCCTCGCGCCGCGGATCCCGGTCACGGTCGTGCGCCGTTCGGGCAAGGCCGGGCTCGCGAGCGCGGTGGTCGCCGGATTCGCGGCCGCGCGCGGCGATGTCCTGCTGGTGATGGACGCGGACCTCTCGCATCCGCCGGAGGTCGTACCCGCGCTCGCGGACGCGATCGCGAACGGCGCGGACCTCGCCGTCGGATCGCGCTACGTGAAGGGCGGCGGCGTGCGCGATTGGCCGCTCAAGCGGCGGATCGTGTCGCGCGTCGCGTGCCTGATGGGGAACGCGCTCGTGCCCGTCCGCGACGCGACGAGCGGCTTCTTCGCGCTGCGCCGTCCGGTCATCGATGGCGTGAAGCTCAACCCCATCGGGTTCAAGATCGGCTTCGAGGTCATTGCCCGCGGCCGCCATCACACCGTGGTCGAGGTGCCGTACACCTTCCGCGACCGCGAGCACGGCGCGTCGAAGTTCGGACGGCGCGAGATCATGCAGTACGGCGTGCAGCTCGGGCAGGTGGCCCGCGACAAGCTGCTGCGGAGGATCTGATGACCCAGATCGGCAAGGTCGGCAGGATCGCGGACCTGGAGCTTCGGCCGGCGACGATGGACGATGCGGACTTCGTGGCCGACATGTACACGGCCCTGCGCCCGGATGACCCCGACGATCCGGTCGTGATGCGCCACTGGTGGAGCATCGAGGCGACGGACAACGTCGTCGAGCGCTGGATCGCGATGCACGACGGCCGGCCCGTCGGGTCCCTGTTCACCCGCCACGCGCCGTGGGAAAAGATGCCGGAGCGCTTCGGCCGGGTGTCGGCGGACCTGCTGCCCGCGGTCCGCACCGCCGCGCGGCTCGACGCGCTCTACCGGTACCTCGAGGACCGCTCGCGGGCCGAGGGCACGAAGCGGTTCACGACGTGGGCCTGGGAGAACGATGCGCCGCTGCTCGACATGCTGAAGCTGCGCGGATTCAAGGAGGAGCGGCGCGAGCGGTTCTGGGAGTGCGACCTCGTCAAGAACCGCGAGAAGCTCACGGCGATGACGGAGGAGTCACGCCAGCGGATGCGCGATGAGGGCATCACGATCCTGACGCTCGCCGACGACCCGGATCCGGAGAGGTACCGGAAGCTCTGGCGGATGAGCGACGAGGCCGAGCAGGACATCCCGAGCACCGTGCCGCACATCGGGACCCCGTGGGAGACCTTCGAGGAGTGGATGCGCTCGCCCGGCCTGCGCGAGGATCGGCAGTGGATCGCGCGCGAGGGCGACGACATCGTCGGCGTCTCGCAGCTGAGCTACCCGCCCGTGCGAGGCCACGTCGAGACGGACTGGACCGGCACCGCGCGCAAGGTGCGCGGCCGCGGCGTCGCGCGGGCGCTGAAGTGCGAGACGGTGATGCAGGCGATCGCGCTCGGCGTGCCGCGCGTGCGCACCGACAACGACGGCGAGAACGCGCCGATCCTGCACCTGAACGCGTCGATGGGCTACACGCGGCTCAAGGACATGATCCAGCTGATGACGCCCGCGTAGCCAATCGCCCGCGACCGCTACTGACTCGCGCCGAGCCGCACGAGCCCGAGCTGCTGAAGCATCCCGAGGTCGTCGCGGATCGACGAATGCTCGGCGATCTTGCCATCGACCATCCGGAAGAGGTGGAAGTGCTTCGCCGTCCACTGCTTCCCCGTCGGCGCGCCACCCGCGAGGAGACTCGGGATCGACTGGTCGCGCGCGTCCGGCGGCGGTGCCCAGGCCTTGCCGGTATGCGTCGCCGTCGCGGTGAGGTAGGCGATCACCTTGTCGTCGAACGCCACCTGCTGCTCGAGGACATAGGTGAAGTCCGGAAAGCTCTTGAAGATCGCGCCCATGATCAGCCGCCAGCCCTGCGGCCCGGCCGGCGCCTTCGGCGCCGCGTGGTTCACGTAATCCTCCGTGAGGAAGGTCGAGCCCTTCGCCACGTCGTGCGTGTTGAAGACCTCCCAGTACTCGCGGATCCTCGCGTCGTTGTGGCGGGTGACGTCTGTCGCGGTGTCCATCGCTCATTTCCTTTCGTTATAGTTTGGCTATAATGGAACGAGCGGTACTATAGCGAAGTGCCACGGACGCCTGTCAAGAGGGTGTACCGCTCGTCGCGACGGGCCGAGCAGGCCGAGGACACGCGACAGCGGATCCTCGCGGCCGCAGGCGACCTGTTCGCGAAACACGGCTATGCCGCGACGAGCGTGGAGGCCATCGCGGCGCGCGCGGGCGTCTCGGTGCCAACGGTGTACGTCGTGTTCCGCACCAAGCGGGACCTGCTGTCTCGTGTGATCGACGTCGCGCTCACGGGTGACGATGCCGACGTGCCGGTGCGGGAGCGCGCGTGGGTGCTCGAGGTCAAGGCCGAGCGGGACCAGCGGCGGCAGCTCGCGCTCATCGCCCGCAATGTGCGCTCCATCCTCGACCGCGCCGGAGCGATCCACCGCATCATCCGAGAAGCGGCGCCTTCGGATCCAGCCATCGCCAAGCTCCTCGAACGCCACCGGCGCGGACGTCTCGCCGGCCAGACCGAGTTCATCTCGTGGGTCGCGGCGCGCGGTCCGCTCCGCGACGGGCTGGACGTAAAGGCCGCCGGCGAGATCCTCTGGGGTCTTGCGAGTCCCGAGCTCCATGATCTCCTGACCGGCACGCTGGGCTGGTCAGGCGATGCCTACGAGCGCTGGCTCGGCGCTGCGCTCAGCGCGCAGCTGCTCCGGCCAGCCCGGGGTCGCCGCTAAGCGGCGCCAAGCTCCTCGCGAAGCACGTCGATCACGTAGGTCTGCTCCTCTTCGGTCATCGACGCGAACAGCGGAATGAGCATCGTGTGCTCCGTCGCCTCCTCGGTGATCGGGAGCGAGACCCTGCCGATGCGATCGATGTAGGTCTTCTCGAGGTGCGAGGCCATGACCCCGCGCCGCGTCGCGATCCCGCGATGCAGGAGGTTGGTCATGAGCGTCTCGCGATCGAGCGCGCAGGCCTTCGTGAGCCGCAGGCAGTAGCTCTGGTACGTGTGCGTCGCGTATGGCGGCACGTACGGGATCTCGATGCCCTTGATCTCCGGCAGCTCGCGGTCGTAGCGATGAGCCTTCTCGATCCGTGTCTTCAGGAGCTCCGGGAGCCGACGCAGCTGGACGAGGCCGATCGAGGCCTGGATGTCGGTCATCCGGTAGTTGAAGCCGAGCTCGTTGTACTCCTCGATGATCACGCGATCGGCCTTGTGGCGGTCGAGGTCCGAGACGCTCATCCCGTGCGCGCGGAGCTTGCGCGCGCGATCGGCGAGCGCATC
>DASWFN010000261.1:0-13287 GCA_036394215.1 Candidatus Limnocylindria bacterium | reverse complement strand
GCGCAGGAGAACGCGGCGCTGCGCGCGATGGCGTCGACGATCTTCACCGCGTACCTGACGGGATTCATGCTCTCGGCGATCGCGCTCGTCCCGCAGCCGCTGCCCGCGTTCGGCATCGAGGCCTTTCTCCTCGTCGTCGTGTTGTTCATCATCGGCCAGCGCCGCATCATCGCTCCGGGCCTGCGGGCCGCCGCCGATGCCGTCGGGCGGCAGGAGTTCGCGTCGCGGGCCAGGATCTACACCGCCCTCGCGTTCCCCGGCCTCGCCGCGCAGGCGGCCATGGCCTTCGGCTTCCCCGCCGGCATCGCGTTGCTCGCCCTCGTCGTGGTCAGCTATCAGGTGCTCGCGCTGTTCGATACCTGGGACCTCGTGTTCCGCGCCGCGTCCGCGTGAACCAAGGACGCATGAGGCTGGATCGCGGTGGCGCACACTAGGGCGTAATCGAGGCCGGAGGATCGAGGCTTGGCTGAGCTGGGTGTCGCCCGCGTCGACCGTGACGTGCTGCGGCGTGCGATCGCTGCGAAGTACACCGAGGTCGCCACCAACCCCGAGCTGGGCTTTCACTTCCACACCGGGCGGCCGCTGACCCTGATGCTCGGCTATGCGAGCGAGGTCATCGATCGCCTGCCGCAGGCGACCATCGCCTCGTTCGCCGGGATGGGGAATCCGTTCCTCTTCGGTGCGCTGCAACCGGGCGAACAGGTCGTGGATGTGGGATGCGGTGCGGGGCTGGACACGCTGATCGCGGCGCAGCAGATCGGTCCGGCGGGTCGGGTCATCGCCGTCGACATGACCGCGGAGATGCGCGCCAAGACGGAGCTCGGGGCGCGCGACCTCGGCCTCACGAACGTCGACGTGCGCGAGGGCTTCGCCGAAGCCCTGCCGGTCGCTGACCGCAGCGCCGACGTGATCATCAGCAACGGTGTGGTCAACCTCTGCCCCGACAAGCGCGCGGTGTTACGCGAGATGCGACGCGTGCTCAAGCCGGGCGGCCGCATCCAGATCGGGGACATCCTCGTCCACAAGGAAGTCCCCCAGGACGCGAAGGACGACATCGCCCTCTGGAGCGGCTGAATTGCCGGTGCTCTGCTGGATGCAGAGTGGCCGGTGCTCCTGTCGGAAGCAGGCTTCGTCGACGTGGTGCTGTCGAACGAGGTCGACGTGTTCTCCGGCAGCAAGCACGAGAGCGACGCGAAGGACTTCGAGACCCGCGGCGTGACCGTCTACGCGCGTACGCCGGCGGAGTAGCTCCGGCCGCGTGACCGCTCGCCTGCTCGGGGTCGGCGCGTCCTACGGCGCGGTGATCCGCAGTCCGCGGTACTTCCCGCTGTGGCTCGGCCAGCTTGTGTCGAATTTCGGCGACACCCTCCATTACATCGCGCTGGTCGTGCTCGTCTTCCAGCTCTCGGGGCGGGGGATCGCGGTCGCCGGACTCGTCGCGACGGAGATCGTCCCCGTCCTGCTGCTCGGACCGGTCGCGGGCGTGATCATCGACCGGTTCAGCCGCAAGGCGATCCTCATCGGGTCCGATCTCGTGCGCGCGGCGCTCGTGCTCTCGCTGCTGTGGCCGCAGGGCGTCTGGCACGCGTACCTCGTGGCCGCCGGCCTCTCGGCCGCCGGCGTGTTCTTCAACCCGACCGTCAATGCCGTCATCCCGGCGCTGACCACGCCGGAGCAGCGCCTCGCCGCGAACTCGGTGTCCTGGTCCACCGGCCGGCTCGTGCAGATCCTCGCCGCGTCGATCGCGGGCGGCATCATCGCGATCGCCGGGACCGGTCCCGCGTTCGCCGTGAACGCGGCGAGCTTCGCCGTATCGGCCGCGCTCATCGGGTCAGTGCGCATTCCGCCGCACGCCGGCCAGGTCGATCGGGGCGTCACGCGCGGGCTCGCGTCGTTCTTCGGCGACGCGCGCGCCGGACTCGACTACGCCCGGCGTGACTTCTTCGTGTCGCGCCTGCTCATCGTGCAGTCATTCGCCTCATTCGCCGTCGGCGCGACAGGCGCGATGCTCGTGGTCCTGTCCGAGCGGCACCTGCGACAGCCACCGGAGGGGTTCGCGTGGCTCATCGGGGCGATCGGAGCGGGCGCGCTCGTCGGCCCGCTCATCCCGAACGCCCTCGCGCGCGATTACCGAAACGCACGGTGGCTCTTCGTGCCGTACCTGATCCGGGGCGTCGGCGACGTCCTCATCGCGGTCTTCACGCCGCTGCCTATCGCGCTGCTCATCCTCTTCGTGTACGGCCTCAACACGAGCACCGGGATGGTCGTGTTCAACAGCACGATCCAGGGGGCGATCCCCGAGGCGATGCGCGGCCGGGTGTTCACGCTGCTGGATGTCAGCTGGAGCGCGATGCAACTGCTGTCGCTCGGCCTGGGCGCGATCGTCGTGGATCGGCTCGGCGTCGAGCCGCTGTTCTGGATCGGCGGGACGCTGCTGTTCTTCGCCGGCGCGCTCGGGCTCGCCCTGCTCGGGCGGATGCGCTTCGCCGAGGCGAGCGGCTAGCTCACTCGGCGCAGCAGCTCATCTTCGACACGTCCTTGAAGAACGAGAGCGCCGCGATCTTCAGCGCCTCGGCCATCGTCGGGTAGACGTGGATCATGTCGATGAAGTCGTGGACCGTGGCGCCGAACCGCATGCCCATGGCCGCCTCGTGGATGACCTCGCTCGCGTCGCGCCCGACCATGGAGACGCCGAGGACCCTCTCCGAGGCGCGCTCCATGACGACCTTCACGATCCCACGCTCGTCGCGGATCGCCCCGGCCCGCGGCACCACCTCCAGCGGGATCGTGTTGCAGCGGCACGCGAACCCGCGGCGGTTCGCCTCCTCGTCGGTGAGCCCGACCATCGCGACCTGCGGATCGGTGAAGATCGCGCGCGGAACGATGGAGTGATCGGCCTTCCGCAGTGGACCTCCGAGCGCGTTGCCCGCGGCGATGTTGCCGTCGTGCGCTCCGATCGGCGTGGCCATCTGCGCTCCGGTGTGGCCACCGATGACGTCGCCGGCTGCCCAGATGTGGGCCACGTTCGTGCGGAGCTCGTCATCGACGGCGACGAAGCCGCGCTCGTCGGTCCGCACGCCCGCCCGATCGAGGCCGAGGTCACCGGTGTTCGGCACCCGGCCGGTCGCGACGAGCAGCCGCTCCGCGTGCACCTCGGCCGCGTGCCCTCCGGTCTCGACGAGGACGGTCAGGCCCTCGCCATCGCGCCGTACACCGCGGACGATCGTGCCGGTGCGGATGTCGAGGCCCTCTCCGGCCAAGGCCGATAGCAGCGCGATCGACACCTCGGGCTCGTACTCGGGGAGGATCCGATCCGAGCGCTGGAGGAGGGTGACGGTCGTGCCGAAACGGTGGAACAGCTGGGCGAGCTCGAGCCCGACGAAGCCGCCACCCACGACGACGAGCGACCGCGGCTGCTCGCGCAGCTCCATCGGCTCGTCGGAGGTGAGCAGGTCGCTCGTGAGGTAGGGCACCTGGTCGAGGCCGGGGATCGCGGGAACCGCGGGCCGCGAGCCGGTCGCGATGACCACCTGATCGCCGCGCAGCGTGCGGCCGTCGACCTGGATCGTGTGCGGATCGACGAACGCCGCGCGACCCTGGACGATCGAGATCCTGTCGCTGTCGGACAGGATGGACTCGTACTTCTTGGCCCGGTAGTCGTGGATGACCTCGTCCTTCCCCGCGACGAGCGCGCGGAAATCAAGATCGAGCTTCTTCCCGCCGAGGCCGGGGAATCGCGGATGCTGCGCCTCCCAGTGGATCCGCGCCGCCTCGATGAGGTCCTTCGACGGGAGACAGCCTCGGTTCACACATGTTCCGCCGACGGTCCGCGACTCGGTCATCACCGCGCTCTTCCCGAGCTCCGCGGCCTTCAACGCCGCGGCGAACGCTGTCGAGCCTGAGCCGAGGATGACGAGGTCATGGTTATCGGACATCTGCACGCCTCCTCCGCGAGTAGCGGATCGCGAGCAGGGCGAGGCTCACCGCCACGAGCCCCGCGCCCGCCAACAGCGCACCGGCGGTCGCGAGACCGAGCCCGGCCGTGGCTGCCGCGACCGCACCGAAAAGCAGCGGGACGCCGCAGCAGATCCCGACGGCGGCGAACAGGATCGTCGCGCTATCGCCGATCGATGTCACCAAGGTCCTCCGTGATCCATTGAGATGTACCAATATAACGACTATGCTCATTGCATGCAGTCCGCCGCGCACCGCCGGCCTCGACGCGACCGTCATGATCCGGAACCGCTCGCACGGTTCTTCTCCGGACTTGCCGACCCGACCCGGGTCCAGATCCTGACGTTCCTGTCCGACGGTCCGAAGTCGGCCGGCGAGATCGTGCGGCACGTCGGCCGGCACCAGGCCAGCGTCTCTTCCCACCTCACCTGCCTTCGGTTCTGTGGGTTCGTCGAGGCGCGACGCGACGGGCGTTCGGTGATCTACGAGCTCATCGATCCGCGCGTCCGGCAGCTGGTGCGCCAAGCCGAGCGGGTGCTCGAGGACAACGCCGAGCGGATCATGGCCTGCCGGGTGATCGCGCCGCACGAGCCGGCGCCGTGAGCGACCAGGTCGTCCTGCGGCTCCGCGGCCTAACCTGAAGCGCCGCCCCGGGACTCGGCTGAGGGTCCCGTCTCGCGCCCGTGCTGGCGCGACTCACCGAGCTCGACGGCGTGGTCCGCGCGGAGGTCGATCGCGCCGGCGACCTGCTGCGGCTGACCCTCGACCGTGACGTGCGGGATGCGTCGATCGCGCTGCTGCGCGAGCTTGGCTACGACGCGGACCTCGTGACCGATGCGCCCACGACGGCCGGGTGGTACGGCACGACCTCGGTGAACGAGCTCTCGCGGATCGAGGCGGGCGCCATCGCCGACCGCGTCGTGCCACGATTCGCGCGCGAGCACCAGGGCACGCTCGATCAAGGGGCGCTGCGTGAGGTCGTCGTCGGGGTGCTGCATCGCTGCTTCACCGAACGCGCCCTCGGCGCCGGGAACACCGGGACGTTCCGCCAGGACTGCGTCCGTGCGGTCGCGGCCGCCGCCGTTCCGATCATCGGCGTGCCGTCCGCCGAGGCCCTCGCTGGGCTACTCGAGGACGACCTCGTCCAGGACCATCGTCACTAGCGCGGTCACGGCAGCACGGACGAGAGCTCGGCGATCGTCCCGATCCGGCGGTGCGCGGCGGCCGGATCCTTGGCACCGACGAGCACCGTGTCCATCCCGAGGTCGCGCGCCCAGTCCAGACGCCAGGCGTCGTCGTCGACCACGATCGCGTCGGCTGCGGCGATGCCCGCGTGGTCGAGCAGCGCGCGATAGAAGTGCGGCCCGGTCTTCAGCGTGCCGAGGAGATCCGCGCCGTACGTTTCGTGGAACAGCGACCGCACACCCGCGCCGGTGAGGTAGCCGTTCAGGCTCTGCGAGTGATCGCCTGATGCCGTGTACAGCGTGAAGCCGCGCTCGTGCAAGGACCGCAGGGTGTCGGCGGCGCCGGGCATCGTCGCGCGCGTCCGCGGGACGACGTACTCGATCGCCTCGAACGCGAGCGCCGCGGCTCCCCCGTCCGGAAGCTCGGGCGCGCCGACGGCGCGGAGCATGTCGCGCATCCACTCCGTCAGATCGGCCCGGCGGAACTCCTCGGCCAGGACCCGCTCGCGCGCGGCCTGCTGCCGCTTGATGGAGCGCTCCAGCGCGATACCGTTCGCGTCCGCCCACTCACGCGGCGTGTGGCCGTAGCGCGGGATGAGGAAGTCGCCGAGCAGCCGCTGCCATTCCACGGGCATGCGCTCCCCGTCGGAGATGACGCCGTGGTGATCGAGAAGGAGCGTGCGCCGGGCCACGGCTAGACGGTAAGCAACTCCGCCACGATGCGCGCGCGCAGGTCGTCGCGCACCGTCCGGTACACGGCGAGCTGCTCGGTCTCGGATCCCGTCGCCTTCGACGGATCGGGCAGCGACCAGTGCAGCCGCTGCGTCGCGTTCGGGAAGATCGGGCAGCTCTCGTTCGCGTCGTCGCAGACCGTGATGACGTAGTCGAAGCGATCCTGCAGGTACGGGTCGAGCATCTTGGACGTCTGCTTAGAGATGTCGATCCCCAGCTCCCGCATCGCGGCGATCGCCAGTGGCCGCACGTGCGTCGCTTCCGTGCCGGCGCTGTGGGCGTCAAAGCGGTCACCCGCGGCGTCGCGCAGCAGGCCCTCGGCCATCTGGGAGCGCGCGGAGTTGTGGGTGCAGAGGAAGAGGACGCGGATCCTGCTCGACACGGGCACTACGCCCGCGCGACGGCCGGCTTCACGGTGACGCGCTTGGGCTCGCGCTGCGCGCCGGCCGAGAGCAGATGTCCGAGCGACGCGACCTTCGCGGCCGCCTTCGGCTCGAGCCGGTAGTAGATCCACGTACCCCGGCGCTCGCAGCTCACCACGCCGGCCTCGCGCAGCACCTTGAGGTGATGGGAGACAGTGGGCTGGCTCACGCCGCAGCAATCCGTGAAGTCGCAGGCGCAGACCTCGCCGGCGGAGGCGAGCTGCCGCACGATCGCGAGCCGGGTCGGCTCGGCGATGGCCTGGAGGATCTTCACGTCGTCCACGCCCAGACTATATCCACAGACTTCGATATTGACAAGCGTCGATGTATAGGCAACCATCGGCGACGTGGCGGAGGTGACCGGCGTGGACAAGCTCCCGGTGGCGGTGATCGGCGCGGGCCCGGTGGGCCTCGCGGCCGCGGCAGAGCTCCTCATGCGCGGCGCGGTGCCGCTCGTGCTCGAAGCCGGTCCGACCGTGGGCGCGAGCGTCCTCGAGTGGGGCCACGTCCGCATCTTCTCGCCGTGGAAATACGACATCGATCCCGCGGCGCGCGACCTCCTCGAGACTGACGGTTGGATCGCGCCCGACGGCGAGGTCTACCCGACGGGGCGCGAGCTCGTCGAGGGCTACCTCGCGCCGCTCGGCACGGTGCTCGCCCCGTACATCCGGCTGCGGCACCGCGTCTCCGCGGTCACCCGCCTCGGGTTCGACAAGCTGAAGACCGAGGGACGCGACGGGGCACCGTTCGCCTTGACGGTCGACACGCCGGCGGGGGAGCAGCAGCTCCTCGCGCGCGCGGTCATCGACGCATCGGGTACGTACGGCATGCCGAACCCGCTCGGCGCGAGCGGCGTGCTCGCGCAGGGCGAGGCCGCGCTCGCGGATCGCATCCACTACGGCATCCCCGATCCGCTCGGCCGGCAGCGCATGCGCTACGAGGGCAAGCGCGTGCTCGTCGTCGGCAGCGGCCATTCGGCATTCGACGTGCTCATCGATCTCGCCCAGCTCCCGGCGACGCCGATCACGTGGCTCGTGCGGCGACCGTTCGCCGACGCGAAGTACGGCGGCGCATCCGACGACGCCCTGCCGGCGCGCGGCGCGCTCGGCACGCGCATGCGGGCGCTCGTCGAGCAGGGCCGCGTCGCCCAAGCCGTCCTGCGGATCGCCGCGGTCCGCGAGGCAGGCGACGGCATCCACGTGTCCGACGGCGGGCACGAGATCGGCCCCTTCGACGAGATCGTCGCCACCACCGGCTTCCGTCCGGACCTCGCGCCGCTTCGCGAGGTGCGCGTGCGGGTCGACGACGTCCTCGAGGCGCCACCGGCCCTCGCGCCGCTCATCGACCCGAACGTCCACAGCTGCGGCACCGTGTCGCCGCACGGCGCGCGCGAGCTCGCGCATCCGGAGAAGGATCTCTACATCGTCGGGATGAAGAGCTACGGCCGCGCGCCCACGTTCCTCATGCTCACGGGCTACGAGCAGGTCCGCTCGATCGCCTGCGCCCTCACCGGCGATGTCAGGGGCGCCGCATCCGTCGAGCTCGTGCTCCCCGCGACCGGCGTGTGCTCCGGCGGGTCGGACTGCTGCGACGGCGTCGACTGCGGCTCGGCCGCGAGCACGTGTTGCGGCACCTCCAGCATGCAGGTCATCCCGGTCTCGGCACTCACCGTCGCGCGCCCGTAGCCTCAGGGCCGTGAAGCGGCCGTACTACGGATGGATCCTCGCGGCGGTCCTCGGGTTCACCGAGACGGTGTCGTGGGGCGTCCTCTACTACGCGTTCAGCGTCATGGTCACGCCGACCGCGGCCGAGATGGGCTGGTCGCGCGCCCAGGTCGCCGGCGCGCTGTCGGTGATGCTCGTGGTCTCAGGGATCGCGGGCCTCGCGATGGGGCGGTGGCTCGACGAGCACGGGCCACGCCTGCTCATGACCGCCGGGTCGATCGTCGCCGTTCCGCTGGTCATCGCATGGTCGCGGGTCGAGGACCTCGCGTCCTTCTATGTGATCTGGGTCCTCATCGGCATCGCGTTCGCGGCCGTCAACTACGGGCCGGCGTTCGCGACGATGATCGTCTGGTTCCGGCGTGACCGGTCGCGCGCGCTGACGCTCGTGACGCTCGTCGCCGGATTCTCGAGCACGATCTTCGTGCCGCTTGCCGCGTGGCTCGTGTCGGTGCAGGGGTGGCGTGCCGCGCTCGGGACCCTCGCGATCGTGCTCGGTGCGCTCACGATCCTGCCGCACGCCCTCCTGCTCAAGCGGCGCCCAGCCGATGTCGGCCGTGGCGTCGACGGCGACCCGCCCGACGGCCATCCGGACGCGCCGATCGTGACGCCCGAGCTCAGCCACTCCTTCCGCGAGGCGCTGCGGCATCCGACGTTCAAATGGCTCGCGCTCGCGTTCGCCCTCTACGCGCTCGGCGTCGGGGTCCCGGTGCATCTGGTCGCGTACCTCGGCGACCACGGCTACTCGCTCGCGTTCGCGGCGGTCGCGACCGGCGGCATCGGCGCGTCGCAGGTGGTGGGCCGGCTGCTGTTCGCGCCGCTCGAGCGCCGCCTCTCGCCGCGAGCGATGTCGCTCCTCATCTACCTCGGACAGCCGCTCGCGGTCCTCATCCTGCTGCTCGTGCCGTCGGCGCTCGGCGTGATCGCGTTCGTCGTCCTCTTCGGCGCGGCGCGGGGGGCCGAGACGCTCATCCGCTCGACCATCGTCGCCGGGCTGTACGGGCCGCGGCGCATCGCGAGCATCGCGGCGGTGCTCACGCTCGCGACGACGCTCACCCAGGCGATCGCACCGGTGAGCCTCGGCGCCGTGTACGACAGCGTGCGGAGCTACGCGCCCGCGCTCTGGGCCCTCGTCGCGCTCAACTGCGTCGCCGCGTTCGCCGTGTACCGGGGGGACCGCCGGCCGGCTAGAGGGTGACGAGCATCCCGTCGTCGGCGATCTCGATCTCGATCTCGGCGCGGTGCGCGAGCGGATCGTTGCCGAGGTGGGTGAGGATGATCCGGCCGCAGTCGAGCTTCGCGCGGTTCGTGATGAGCTCCTTGTAGCTGAGGTGCGCGGGATCGGACCGCGAAAAGTTCGTCGACTCGCAGATGAAGAGGTCCGCGCCCCTCGCGACCTCGACGAGCTCGTCGCTCCAGCGCGCGTCCCCCGAGTACGCGATGAGCTTGCCGTCGACCTTCACCCGCAGGCCGTGCGGGTCGCTCTCGGCGACGTGCTTCACCGGATGGGCGCTCACCTCGGCGCCGCCGAGCGACACCGGCGTCTCGCGCAGCGTCACGAACGACAGGCCGTAGTCGATCGTCGTCTTCGGATAGAAGTCCTTGTACAGCGCCTCGCCGGCCTTCATGACCCGCTGCTGCAGCTCGCGCGGCCCGCCGATCGCGAGCGGTGCCTTCCGGCCCGCGAAGTACTGCTCCATCATCAGATACGGCACGCCGCCGAAGTGGTCGCCGTGCAGGTGCGAGATCGCGATCGCCTGCAGTGTCGCCGGGTCCATCGCCTTCTTGATCGCGGGGAGCGACGAGCCGCCGCAATCGAGCAGCAGCGACGTGCCGGTGGCCTCCACGTGGATGCAGGCGTGGGAGCGGCCGCCGTCGGCGAACGCGTTCCCGGTGCCGAGGAACCTGATGCGGACGCTCACAGGATCTCCGCCAGCGCGACGGGACGATGCTCGTGCCACGAACGACCTGCGGCTTCCGCGATCCGGAGCGCCTCGAGGCCATCGGCCGCCGTACAGGGGTTCTCGGCCTGGCCCTGCGCGAGCTTGAGGAAGTGCGCGAGCTCGGCGGCATATGCCTCGGCGAAGCGCACCTGGAACGTCGGGTACGGCGGCGAAGCGAACGGCGGGGCGTCGGCCTCGACCGACCGCCACGGCGTGCGCGGATCGATGCCGATCGCGAGCGTGTCCTTGGCCGCGTGGATCTCGAGGTGGATGTCGTAGCCGGCCTCGTTGTGCCGGAGGGCCGTCATCAGGCCGAGCGTGCCGTCGGCGAGCTTCAGCAGCACCGCGGACGTTGCGGTGTCGTTCAGCGCCTCGTACTGGGGCAGTCCCTTCGTCGATCCGAGAGCGGTCACCTCGGTGACCTCCTGGTCGAAGAGCCAGCGGGTGATGTCGAAGTCGTGGATGAACTGGTCCTTGAACTGGCCACCCGAGGTCTTGATGTACGCATCGGGCGGCGGGAGACGATCGCAGCTCACCATCAGGAACGAATACACCGGACCGAGCGCACCCTCGCGTAGCTCCGATCGGGCTCGCAGGTATCCGGGGTCGAATCGCCGCTGGAAGCCGATCTGGAGCACGCCGCCCTTCCTCGCGACGTGGTCGACGACGTCGCGGGTCTCGGCGAGCTCCATCGCGATGGGCTTCTCACAGAACGTCGGCAGGCCCTGGTCGATCGCGCGCTTCATGAGGGGCGCGTGGGTGGGCGTGGGCGTCACGATGACCATCGCGTCGGCTTCTTTGAACGCCTCGTCGATGGTCGCGGCCACCTTCGCCTGCAGCGGGGTGGCAATGTCCTTCGCCCGCGCCGCGTCGGCGTCGTACACCGTGACCCGCGAAACGCCGGGCAGCGCGGCGAGCGTCGCCGCGTGCGACGCGCCAAGCCGGCCGACACCAAGGATCGAGATCCGCATCGCCCCTCCCACAAATGGACCCGCGGCTACTGTACCGGCGAATGCGGGAGCAGAAGATCGCAGCCGCTCCGATCTCGTGGGGCGTGTGCGAGGTGCCGGGATGGGGCGCGCAGCTCGCGCCCGCGCGCGTCCTCGACGATGCGCGCCGTCTCGGATTCCGCGCGATCGAAGCGGGACCGCCGGGGTTCCTACCCGCGGATGCGCGCGCGGCCGCACGCGAGCTCGATGCGCGCGGGCTCAGGTGCATCGGCGGCTTCGTCACGGCGGTCCTCCACGACGTCGGCCGGCGGACGACCGAGCTCGCAGCGGTCGAGCAGCAGGCGCTGTACCTCAAGGACGTCGGTGCGGAGCTGCTCGTGCTCGCCGCGGCGACCGGACGTGAGGGCTACGAGGAGCGGATCGCGCTCGGCGATGCGCAATGGGTGACGCTGTTCGAGACCTTGTCGCTCGTCGAGGCCATCGCCGCCGCCGCCGGGCTCACGCTCGTCGTCCATCCGCACGTCGGCACGGTCATCGAGCATCAACAGGACATCGAGCGGCTGCTGCGGGGGTCGCACGTGAGCCTCTGCCTCGATACCGGGCACGTGTTCGTGGGCGGCGGCGACCCGCTCCAGATCGCGCGCGCGGCCGGAAACCGGGTCCGGCACGTTCATCTGAAAGACGCCGACGCGACGTTGAGCGCGGCCGTGCGCGAGCGGCGCCTCTCCTACGCTGCGGCGGTGCAACAGGGTCTCTACCGGCCGCTCGGCGATGGCGACGCGCGCATCGCCGACGTCCTCACCGAGCTCCGCCAGGGTGGCTACGGCGGCTGGTACGTGCTCGAGCAGGACGTCGCGCTGAGCGACGCGGCCGCGGATCCGCTGCCGTCGATCGAGCGCAGCCTCGTGTTCGTGAGCGCCCGTGTCTAGCGAGCTCGAGCTCATCACCATCGGACGCGTCGGCGTCGATCTCTATCCCGAGCAGGCCGGCGTGCCGCTCGCGAAGGTGCGGACGTTCGCGAAGTTCCTCGGCGGCAGCCCGACGAACGTCGCGGTCGCCGCGGCGCGCCTCGGCCATCGCAGCGCGGTCGTGACGAAGGTCGGCACCGATGGCTTCGGCACCTACGTGCGCGAGGCGCTCGCGGAGTTCGGGGTCGACGCGCGATTCGTCGGGACCGACCCGACGCTGCGCACGCCCGTCGTCTTCTGCGAGCTGTTCCCACCCGACAGCTTTCCGCTGCTCTTCTACCGCGAGCCGAAGGCGCCGGACCTCAACATCACGCGCGAGGAGCTCGACCTCGAGGCGATCGCGCGCGTGCCGGTCCTCTGGACCAGCGGCACGGCGCTCTCCGACGAGCCGAGCCGCACGGCGACGCTCGCCGCGCTCGCCGCCGCGCGCGGCCGCACGATCCACGATCTCGACTTCCGCTACCACGCGTGGAGGGAGCCGGCCGAGGCGCGGACGACGGCCGCCGCGGCGCTCGCGCACGCGCGCGTCGCCGTGGGCAACCTCGACGAGGTCGAGATGGCGACCGGCACGCGCGACCCCGACGCCGCGGCCGAGCGGCTCCTCGAGATGGGCCCCGAGCTCGCGATCGTGAAGCAGGGTCCGCGCGGCACCCTCGGGCGGTCGCGCAGTGAGCGCGTCGAGGTGCCGCCGGTCGCGGTCGCGGTCGTGAACGGCCTCGGCGCCGGCGATGCGTTCGGCGGCGCGCTCGTGCATGGGCTCCTGCGCGGCTGGGACCTGGGGCACACGTTGACCTTCGCGAACGCGGCGGGCGCGATCGTCGCATCGCGGCTCGCCTGCGCCGACGCGATGCCCACCGAGCGCGAGGTCGAGTCGCTGCTGCGCGTCGTGCATGTCTGAGCTCGTCGCCCGGCTGACCCGGATCCGCGCGACCGAGCCCGACGCGATCGCCCGCGCGCTCGCGGGGCGGCGCCGGCGCCCGCTCCTTCGCGATGGGAAGCTCTTCCTCGTGGCCGCGGATCACACCGCGCGCGGCGTCCTCGCCGCCGGCGGCGATCCGCGCGCGATGGCCGATCGCGGCGAGCTCCTGACACGGCTGGTCGAAGCGCTCGCGCAGCCGCAGGTCGACGGCGTCCTGGCGACCGCGGACATCGTCGACGACCTCGCGCTCCTCGGTGCGCTCGACGACAAGATCGTCTTCGGATCGATGAACCGCGGCGGCCTCGCCGGCTCGGTCTTCGAGCTCGACGACCGGTTCACCGGGTACACCGCCACCGCGATCGCGGGGAGCGGGCTCGACGGCGGCAAGCTGATGTTGCGCGTCGCCGACGACGATCCGGCGACGGTCCGCACGATGGCGGCCTGCGCGCAGGCGATCGATGCGCTCGGCGGGCTCGGCCTACCGGCGATGGTCG
>DASWFN010000260.1:0-8768 GCA_036394215.1 Candidatus Limnocylindria bacterium | reverse complement strand
CGAGAGCTCGCTGCCGAGCGAGGCGCCGTCCTGCCCGCGCAGGAAATCCTGGATCAGGTACGGGACCTCGAGCGTCCGCTTGTCCATGTCGTACCAGCGCAGCGCGGGATGGGGGACCGCGTGCTCCTTCAGCATCGCCGCGACGTGCACGTAGCGGCGCATCCGCCCCGGATGCCGCATGCGCGCGGCCTTGAACAGGTACTCGCAGCCGTCGCGGGCGGTGAGGTGGTAGGCGTGGTGGTCGTGCGCGCGCGGCCAGGGCTCGACGATCGCGTTCGCCAACGCGCCGTCCGAGATGCGCGCCGCGGCTTGCGCCACGTCGGCTTCCGCGGGCGGGACCGTGAGCGCCCCCAGCATCGCCGCGAACATACGCCGCTCGCGCGCGGCGTGCTTTCTAGATACCGACGAGCGCGATGGCGATCCCCGCGGCGACACGCGCGTTGTTCCGAAGGAGCGCGACGTTCGCGTCGAGCGTCCGGCCGGACGAGCTCTCGCCGAGCCGCGACAGCAGGAACGGCGTGACCGCGCTGCCGCGGACGCCCGCGCCCTCGGCCGCGGCGAGCGCCGCGTCGATCTCGCGCTCCATCTCGTCACGCGGGAGCGCGTTCGCCTCCGGGATCGGCACGCACACAAGCATTCCGGCGCCGCGCTCGAGCTGGATCCGCGCGATGCGCGCGGCCCCGACGGGATCGTCGACGCGATACGGGAGCCGGAGGCCGCTCGAGCGGACATAGAACGCCGGCAGCTCGTCCGTTCCGTACCCGATCACCGGCACGCCGAGCGTCTCGAGCGCCTCGAGCGTCTTCGGAAGGTCGAGCACGAGCTTCGCGCCCGCGCACACGATGACGACCGGGTGCTCGGCCAGGGCTCGCAGGTCGGCGGAGACGTCCATCGTGCGCTCGGCGCCGCGATGCACCCCGCCGATGCCGCCGGTCGCGAACACCTCGATGCCCGCCTGGGCCGCGATCTCGGCGGTCGTCGCGACGGTCGTCGCGCCGAGACCCGCGGTCTCTCGCGCGAGGAACGGCGCGAGATCGCGCGTCGAGATCTTCGCGACGCCCTCTTCGGTGGCCAGGCGCTCGATGAGCGCGTCGCTCGCGCCCGCGACGAGCATGCCGTCGGCGATGCACATCGTCGCCGGCACCGCGCCCGCGTCACGCGCTTCGCGCTCGAGCAGCCGAGCGGTCTCGAGGTTGCGCGGCCGGGGGAGGCCGTGCGCGATGACGGTGGACTCGAGCGCGACGACACCCCGCCGTGCGTCGAGCGCCTCCTTGACCCCGGTGCCGTACGCGAGCCTCATGCGGGCTTGCGGTGACCGCCCTCGCCCGATCCGCCCCCGAGCAGCTCGACGGCGTGGGCGAGGACCGGGATGAGCACCTCCAGCGACTCGGTCGCGGCCTTCGGAGAGCCCGGCAGGTTGACGATGAGGCTGGAGCCGAGCGACCCGGCGACGCCGCGCGAGAGCATGCCATGCGGCGTCTTCGTGAGCGAGTGCGCGCGCAGCGCCTCGGCGATCCCCGGCGCTTCGCGATCGATCACCCCGCGCGTCGCCTCAGGGGTCACGTCGTTGGGTGACAGGCCAGTGCCGCCGGACGTGATCACGATGTTCGCCTTCCGCGAGGCCTCGCGGATCGCATTGGCGACGGGCGTGACGCCGTCGGTCACGAGGTCGGTGTGGACGACGTCGATGCCCGCGGCCTCGAGCGCGGCGCGGATGGCCGGCCCGCTCTCGTCGGTGCGCGTGCCCAGCGCGCCCTTCGTGCTGATCGTGATGATCGCCGCGGTGAGCGTCATTCGGCCGTGTAGGTGCCGGTCTTGCCGCCGCTCTTCTCGACGAGGCGGATGTCGGTGAGCCGGGCGCCTCGCTCGACCGACTTCAACATGTCGTACAGGGTGAGGCCGGCCACGGCCACGGCGGTGAGGGCTTCCATCTCGACGCCGGTCGGCCCGGTCGTCGCGGCGAGCGCCTGGATCTCGAGACCGTCGGCGGTGATCTCGACGTCGACCGCGAGGTGGGTGAGCGGGAGCGGGTGGGTGAGCGGGATGAGCTCGCTCGTCTTCTTCGCGGCCATGATCCCCGCGATCCGCGCGGCGGCGATGACGTCGCCCTTCTTCGTCTTGCCGTCGCGAACGAGGGCGAGCGTCTCGGGCGAGACGCGCAGCAGCCCGCGCGCGATCGCGCGCCGGTCGGTATCGGGCTTCGCGCCGACGTCGACCATCCGGGCCGCGCCCTTCGCGTCGAGGTGCGTGAGCGTCGACTTCTTGCGAGCGGTCAATGGTCCTCCGGCTGGTCGGTGCGGATGACGGTCACCTGCGCACCGCGGTCGAGATGCTGGATCGTCTCGGGCACGTCGATGAACGAGTTCGCGAGCGCCATCGAGCGCAGGATGCCCGAGCCCTGCGGCCCGGTCGTGCGTACGGTCCCGCTCGCGGGGTCGTAGACGCCGCGGGCGAAGAACCGCAGGCCCGGCGGCGTGTCGAGCGTGTCGTTCAACGTCGCGGTGACGCGCGGCCGGTGCAGCAGCGTGCGCCCGGCCATCTTCAGCAGCGCCGGCCGGACGAAGAGCTCGAAGCCGAGCAGCGACGACACCGGGTTGCCAGGGAGGCCGAAGATGAGCCTGCCGTCGATCTCCCCGAACGCGAGCGGCCGGCCGGGACGGATCGCGATGGACCAGAAGTCCATCGAGCCGAGCTCGTCGACCACCGGCTTCACGTGATCGTGGTCGCCGACGGACACGCCGCCGCTCGTGACGATGACATCGGCCTGCGCCGCGGCAGCGCGGAGCGCGTGCCGGAGATCGTCCGCCGTGTCGCGCACGATGCCGAGCACGACGGGCTCGAGGCCCATCGCGCTGACCGCGCTCGCGAGCGAGTAGCGGTTCGCGTCGCGGATCTGCCCCGGCCGCAGCGGCGCGTCGAGCTCCGCGAGCTCGTCGCCGGTCGAGACGATCGCGACGCGCGGCCGCCGCGTGACGCTGATCGACCTCTTCCCGAGCGTCGCGAGCACACCGATCTCGGCCGCGCGCAGAACGGTGCCGCGCCGCAGGATCGTTTCGCCCGCCTTGAGGTCCTCGCCCGCCGCGCGCACCGATGTACCCGGCTTCGTCGCGACGGTGATCGTCACGGTGTCGATGCGGTTGTCGGTGTCCTCGACGCGCACGATCGTGTCCGCGCCATCGGGCAGTGGCGCGCCGGTCATGATCCGCATCGCTTCGCCGGGACCCAACGCGCCCTGCGGCGCGGCGCCCGCGGCGATCTCGCCGGTCACGCGCAGCTTGGCGGGGGCGGTCGCGACGTCCGCGCCGCGCACGGCGTAGCCATCCATCGCCGAGTTGCGGAACGGCGGCACGTCGCGATCGGCGGCGATGTCCTCGGCGAGCACGGCCCCAAGCGCGTCGAGCAGCTCCGCCGGCACGGGCTCCAGTGTCCGGACACGCGCGAGGATGCGCTCGAGCGCCTCGTCGACGGAGAGCGAGCGCGCCGCCGCGCGCGCGGAGGAGGTGCTGACGGGCATGCGCCGAGTCTAGTGACGGATCCGCGGCAGGAGATGGGGGACGGTCGCCTTGAACGACGCGACGACCGCATCCCCCGCGGCGAGCCCCATGTCGCGGGCGGACTGCCGGGTCACGTGCGCGATGAGCGGGAAACCGCAATCGAGCACGAGCCGCGTCCGGCGGCCGATCGGCTCGATGCGGACGATGCGGGCGGTGAAATGGTTGCGCGCGCTCGAGCTCGCGGCCTCGCGCGAGATGACGACGTCGTCCGGACGCACGCAGAGGAGCGGGAAGTCGTCGTTCGCCGGCGGCGGCTCGGTGATCTCGACGCGCTGATCGGCGATGCGCAGGAACGTGAGCTCGTCGGTCGCGCGCTCCACGCGGGCGGGAAGGACGTTCTCCACGCCGACGAAGGCCGCGATCTCCGGGTCTGCCGGCATGCCGAAGACGGCCTCCGCGGTGTCGAGCTGCCTGAGCTCGCCGTTCATCACGACGCCGATGCGGTCAGCGAGCGACAGCGCCTCGTCGCGATCGTGCGTGACCATCACGGTCGTCACGCCGCGTTCCCGCAGGACGCGCGCAAGGTCCGCGATGAGCGTCTCGCGCGTCGGCGCGTCCAGTGCGCTGAACGGCTCGTCGAGGAACAGGATCTCGGGATCGATGGCGAGCGCGCGGGCGAGGCTGACCCGCTGGGCCTCGCCGCCGGAGAGCCCGATCGCGGAGCGGTCGGCGAGGTGGCCGACGCCGAGGCGCGCGAGCTCGGTCTCGGCCCGCGCGTTCCGCTCCCTGCGCGGCACACCGCGCAGCGCGAGGCCGAGCGCCGCGTTGTCGCGGATCGAGCGATCGAGGAGGAGCGGCCGCTGGAAGACCACGGCGATCCGCCGCCGGTACGCCTCGGGATCGCGGACCGGCTCGCCGCGGTAGCGGAGCTCGCCCGCGGTCCGGACGAGCGTCGCGAGACCGAGCACGAGCGAGCTCTTGCCCGCGCCGTTGGGGCCAAGGAGCGCGAGGTGCTCGCCCTGCCCGAGGTCGATGCGGGCGGCGTGCGCGACGGCGCGATCGCCCCGGTACGCGGTGAGGTCGCGGGCTTCGAGCATCAGACGTACGTCCGGCGCTGGCCGGTGTACGTCAGGAACGCCGTGACGACGAAGATGATCGCGAGCAGGATGATGCCGAGCGCGAACGCGGTGCCGAACTCGCCCTTGCTCGTCTCGAGCGTGATCGCGGTCGTGAGGACGCGAGTGTCGCCCTTCACGTTGCAGCCGACCATGAGCGACGCGCCGATCTCGCTGATCACCGCGCCGAAGCCCGCGATGGCCGCGCCGATGACGAGGAGCCGAGACTCGCGGATGAGCAGCCAGGCCGCCTGCCAGCGGCTCGCGCCGAGCGACAGAAGCTGCACGCGGAGCAGGGGATCAATGCTCTGCAGCGCGATCGCGACGAGACCGATGACCGTGGGCGCGGCCAGCAGGTATTGCGCAACGACCATCGCCTGGCGCGTGCAGTACCAGTTGAGATCGCCGAGCGGACCGCTGCGCCAGATGAAGACCACGACGAAGAGGCCGACGACGACAGGCGGAAGTCCCATGCCGGTGTTCACGAGGGACAGCACGAGGCGGCGGCCCGGGAATCGCGTGAGCCCGATGAGCGCGCCGAGCGGGACGCCGGTCACGATCGCGAGTGCGGTGGCCGATCCGCTCACGACGAGCGACGCGACCGCCGCGTCGATGACGTCGGGATCCATCGCCGCGATCTTGGCGATCGCGCCGCCGATCCCCTGAAGGATCAGGTCCATCCGGCTAGCCGGTCGGGTCGGGCTTGCCGGCGTCGGGGAAGAAGAGCTGCTGGCCGTACTTGTCGACGCCGAAGCTCGCGATGAGCTTCTGCGTACCGGGCTCGACGAGGAAGTCGGCGAACGCGTTCGCGCCGGCGCTGTTCACCTTCGGGAACTTCGCCGGATTCACCGTGATGACGTGGTAGAAGTTGAGGAGCGGCGGATCGCCGCCGTTCAGGATGGCGAGCTGGAGTGTCGCCTTCCGGGCGAGATACGTCGCCCGATCGGTGATCGTGTACGCATTCTTTTCGGAGGCGATCTGCAGCGTCTGGCCCATGCCGGTCGCCGCCTCCACGTACCACGGCTTCGCCGGGGAGATCCCCGCCTGCTTCCAGAGCGATCTCTCGAGCACATCCGTCCCGGAGTTGTCGCCACGCGAGATGAACGGCGCTTGAGCGGCCGCGAGCGTCTTCAGGGCATCGAGGACCGGCTTGCCCTTGACCTTCGCCGGATCCGCGGGCGGCCCGACGAGGACGAAGTCGTTGTGCATGACGAAGAGCCGGCGCTCGCCGTTGCCCTGCTTCATGAAGTCCTGCTCCAGCGAGGCGGCGTGGACGAGCACGACATCCGCGTCGCCGCGCGCGCCGATGGCCAGCGCGGCGCCGGTCCCCACGGCCGACGTCTTGACCTTGTAGCCCGTCTTCTTCTCGAAGTCGGGGATCAGCACATCGAGCAGTCCGCTGTCTTGCGTGCTCGTCGTCGTCGCGAGCAGCAGATCGGGCCGTGCCGGTGACGGCGGGGGGGCCGACGTCACGGCCGCCGGCGGCGTTGTGGCGCAGCCCGCCAGCAGCACCGCGGCGAGCGCGACCGCCATCCGCTTCAGGACGGGACTTCCACGATGACGTTCGTCGCCTTCACCACGCAAATGACCTGATCGCCGGGCTTGAGCTTCAGCTCGCGCACGGCCTCGGCGGTCAGGAGGCTGAGGAGCCGGTGCGGGCCGGCCTGCACCTCGACGGTCGCGGCGACGCGGTCGGCCACGATCTTCGTCACGACGCCGGGGAAGCGATTCCGGGCAGACTGGGCGACGATGGTCCGATCGGGAGCCGCCTTGCGTCGCGCGCCCATGAGCCGCCGCACCTCGGCGGCCGAGACGAGCCGCTGGCCGCCGCTCGAGCGGGTCGTGCGCAACGTGCCGTCCTCGGCCCAGCGGCGGACCGTGTCGACCGAGACCCCGATGAGCTCCGCGGCCTCGCCGATCCGGAGGGCCGCGTGAGCATTCCTAGGTTTCTTGGGTGGCATACCTAGGCATGATACGGCTCGCGTCCGGATCGCCACGGCGGCGGGAATTACTCGCGCTGCTCGGCGCGCCGTTCGAGGTCGCGCCGGCGGACGTCGACGAGCGCACCGCCGCGCGCCCGGCGCTGGCCAAGGCGGAGGCGGTCGCGCGGCGCGGCGACGTGACCCTCGCGGCCGACACGATGATCGAGCTCGAGGGCGAGCGCATCGGGAAGCCCGAGGGCCCCGCGGGCGCGGTCGCGATGCTCCAGCGGCTCGCCGGCCGGACCCACGTCGTCCGCACCGAGGTCGCGCTCATCGGCGCGGCGGGCCAGCGCCTGCACTTCGGCGTGCGCTCGACCGTCGCGATGAACCCCGCCGACGACGCCGCGATCCGCTCCTACGTCGCCACCGGCGAGCCGCTCGACAAGGCCGGCGCGTACGCGCTGCAGGGCGCGGGCGCCCAGCTCGTCGCGTCGTACGACGGCTGCTACGCCAACATCGTCGGGCTCCCGCTCTGCCACACGTTCTTCGCGCTCCGCAAGCTGGGCGTCGCGATGCCCGAGCGGCCGGAGCCGGCGTTCGCTCGGGCGTTCGGGTTCACCTGTCCGGCCTGGCGCATCGCCGAGGCGCAGGGACACACGCTTCGCGACGGTCTCGAGTACGACACCGCGCGCGGACGCGGCTAGCCCTTCGTCGCGACCCCGATGTAGAAGCGGGAGAACGACGTCTCCTCGCCGATCGTGAGCCCGGCGCCACGGCACAGGTCCGCGAGGTCGGCCCGCGTGTTCACCCGATTGCCCCAGGTGAGCTCGTACCACTGCGCGAGCGCCGCGAAGCGGGTGGGCATCGTCCGCATCTCGGCGTCGCTCGCGGGGTAGGCCTCGTCGAAGATCACGAACGAGCCGCCGGGCTTGAGCGCCCGGGCGACGGCGGCGAATGCCGCGGACTTCTCCTTCGGATCGATCTCGTGGATCACGAGGAAGCTGGTCGCGATGTCGTAGGCGCCGTCCTCGGCGAGCCGCTGTGCCTGCATGAGCCGGGCGTCGCACCGGCCGGCGAGCCCGCGCTCCGCGATGAGCGCCTTCGCGAGCTCGATCGAGTACGGCTCGTTGTCGACCCCGACCGCCGTGATCTTGGGGAACCGCTCGGCGAAGTGCACGAGCGCCTGGCCCGCGCCGCAGCCGACGTCCAGCACGCGGGCGCCGGCCTCGAAGCGCGCCCGCAGCCGCGGCAGCTTGGGCAGGACCAGGTCCGTGAAGATCCGGGGCATCGTCCGCAGGCCTTCGGCGACGCGGCGCATGAAGTCGGGGCCGTGGTCCTGGTAGGGGACGCGAGCGCCCTCGCGGAACCGCCGCACATAGTCCGGATAATCCGCACCGACCGCGAAGTGCACGTTCGCCGCGGTGCCGAGGTAGAACGTCGAGCTCGGCGTGCCAAGGATCTGGTCGAAGTGCGGGGCCATCCGCCAGCCCTCGCCGCTCCGGTCGACGAGCTCGAGCGCGAAGGCCGTCTGCACGAGCACGTCGGTGTACGCGGGGTCGGTGCCGAGCCGCGTCGCGAGCGCCGCGGACGTGATGCCCGGCTCCGCGGTGATCGCCTCCCAGACGCCGAGCTCGCGGCCGATCTCCATCAGGTGCGTCGCGTGATAGCCGGCGATGAGGTCGTAGAGCTTCGTGACCTGCTCGGGGAGCGTCGGCTCGGCCATCGCCTCAGAGGTTAGGTGACTCTACGGATCCAGTCGCGGCTTCGGGGTCCGCTGGCGCACATGGAATAGCCGCGACATGCGGATCACGCCCTCGCCGTGCGGGTCGAAGCGATACCAAACGAAATAGGGGAGTCGGCCGACGGCGATGCGTCGCAATGTCCGGCCTCTCGCTTCTCCGATCTGACGGCCAAGCTCCGGGAACCTCCCGAGGCGCTCCGACAGGCGCGTCACGTCCTCGATGAGACGGTCGACCCGTGACCACTCGTCCACCGCTGCCAGGTTCCCGATCTGTCGCTGGGTGTCTGAAAAGAACGCCTCGCCGAACTCGACACGCGCCAACGGCTAGCGGCTCCTCAGCTTCCGCTTGGCCCGCGCGTCGGCGAACAGCTTCTCGAATTCCGACCACGGCACCGTGCGCTCCTTGCCGGCGATGTCACGTTGGAACGTCGCGTACGCCTGCTTGAACTGCCAGCGCTCGGCGAGCTCGAGCTCGCGCTCCTCGTCGACCTCGGTG
>DASWFN010000259.1:0-3233 GCA_036394215.1 Candidatus Limnocylindria bacterium | reverse complement strand
GCCGGCACCGACGCGCGCTGCCTGACCACCGACGAGACGACGCAGGCGCAGGCGACGTACGTCGCGTTCAAGGCGCAGGCCACGCCGACGCCGACCGCGACGCAGGCGCCCACCGCGGCGCCGACGACGGCCGCCCCAGCGACCACGCCGACCGCGTCTCCGACCCCGAGCCCGACGCCGACGGCCACTCCGACGGAGGCTCCGACCGCCGCGCCGACCGAGGCTCCGGCGACGCAGGCACCGGCCACTCCGGCACCGACCCCGACGCCAACGCCGACACCGACACTGAAGCCGACGCCGAGCCCCTCACCGTCGCCGTCGCCCCTGCCGGGTGACGCGGGTTGGCCAACCGTTGTCAGTCACGCGATCCAAGCCAACGAGGCGCCAATCGCTGGTCGCATAGTTCACGCGGACGGGACGCCCGCGTCTCATTACTGCGTGATCCTCAACGCGGGCCCCTGCGCGGTTACGACCGATGCCAACGGCAACTTCCAAACGAGCTTCGCGACCGTGTTCCTCGGGCCCATGAGTCTGGTGATCAAGGGCCAATACAACCCGGCCACTTTCGATGGCCCAGTTGTCCAACGAGTCAACTCCAATATGACGGCGCAAGGAATCCAGTCGGGAACCATCACAGTTCCGTAGCGGCCGAGCCGGGTTTATCAGCCTCTATTTAGATCGGTCGAGGCTGATAAACCTAGTGCCGGTCAGGTTGATTGGACCTCGTTATTTCCCAGCCGCCTTTATCAACCTGAGGCCTGAAGTGCGGGCTCGACGAAGCGCTGCTCCGCGTAGCCGAGCCGATCGGCGGGGCGCGGATCGGTCGCCAGCAGTTCGGCTATCTTCGCGAAGTCCGAACACGAGCGGATAGCGCCGCGCCCCCGCGGGGCCATCGACGCGGAACGCCACATACACACTTGTCAATTGCGTGCATGTCTCCTTCCACCAGGCCCGCTAGGAGTTGCGTGCGCGGACCTCGGCGAACAGATCGCGGTACTTCTCCACAACGACCGGCCACGTGTAGGTGGACTCCACGAAGCGCTGCCCCGCGCGGCCGATACGATCGCCCAGGTTCGGCTCCGTGACCAGGAGCTCCGCGATCTCCGCGAAGTCCATCCACGACCGGAAGGCGAGGCCCGCGCCGGCGCGCGCGGCCATCGACGAGAGCACCGGCGAGCGCGCGTCCACGATGACCGGGCGGCCGGTGGCCCATGCCTCGAGCGTCACCATCGAGAGCGACTCGAGGCGACTCGGCATCACGAGCGCGGCCGCACCGGCGAGCGCGTCGAACTTCTGCTGATCGCTGAGGCCGCCGACGTGGCGCACGCGCGGATCCGAGGGCACCGCCATCTCCGGAGCGCCGCGTCCCGCGAGCACGAGCGTGGCCGGGGTCGCGCCGCTCGCGCGCTGCCAGCGGAGGAAGTGATCGAACAGCGTGCCGCAGCCCTTGCTCTCGACGATCCGGCCGAGATAGAGGAGATACGGCCCCTCGATCCCGAACCGCGCGCGGAACCGCGCCGCGTCGCGCTGTGCCGGCACGTCCACCCCGACGCCGACGACGTCGTTCGGGATCCGGTCGTTCAGGAACGCGCGATGCACGAACTGCCGCTCCTCCACGGTGTTGAACGCGATCGCCCGCGGCGACTGGAACGGGCGCTTGTAGACGGAGAGCCTGAGAGCCGGCTCGTCGTGCGCCGTCGGCACGAGCACCGCGCGCTCGGGCACGAGCGGGAGCCCGTAGGCCGTCGGCCAGTAGAGGATCGAGAAGAACAGGACCGCGTCGAAGTCGCGCCCGTAGCGCCGCAGGTGCTCGAGCAGCTCGGGCACCACCGGACCCTGCGCGCGGACGAACGCCTCCTCCGCCGAGAGCGGGTGGACCTTCTGGAAGGCGCGGTGCTCGTGCACGCGGAAATCGCGCGCGCGGCCGGCTTCGACCGGGAAGCGATGCACCGGCACGCCGTCGACCGCGTCGATGCCGGCGGTGTACGCGTTGTCCCAGGTCCAGTAGTCGGCCGCGGTCGTCGTCGCGACGGCGAGGTCGGCGTGCGGCCGCAGGTGCGCGACGAGCTCGCGCGCATGGGCCTCCGCGCCGCCGCTCACGTCGCCGTAGCGCTGCACGACCACGAGGACGCTCGGGCGGTCACTCACGGACGGTCGCCTCGACGAGGCGCTCGAGCCGCTCGTCGAACGCCGCGAGCGAGAGCTCGCGCGTGACGAACTCGCGGCCTGAGGACCCGAGCGCATCGCGCTCCGCGCCGAGCGCGTCGAGCGTCGCGCCGAACGCACCGTCGGCGTAGCTCCGGCCCGCTCCGGCGCGCTCGGTCTGGCCGCTCGTCACGAGGTTCGCGCGATGCACGAGGACCGGCGTGCCGTACTGCCATGCCTCGAACAGGACGATGCCGAGGCTCTCGAGGCGCGACGGCTGCACGAGCGCGACCGCGCCGGCGAGCGCGCCGGCCTTGTGCTCCTCGCTGATCCGACCGAGCGCGCGCACGTCGGTACGGTCGGGGATCTCCATGCGGATCGTGCCCGCGAGCACGAGCGTCGTATCGGGCGAGCCGCCGCGCTCGCGGTGCGCGATCCACTCGGCGAGCAGCTCGTCGCAGCCCTTGCCCTCGCTCACCTGCCCCAGGTAGAGGACGTACGGGCCGGCGATGCGGTGCGCGGCGCGGAACGCGTCGACATCGGCCGCGGGCGCGTCGCCGAGTGCGTAGCCGAGGACCTCGTCCGGGACCTGCTCGTTGTGGAAGCGCGCATGGACCATCGCGCGCTCCTCGCGCGTGAGGTAGCCGATCGCGCGCGGGAGATGGAAGAGCGCGCGGTACGGCGCGAGGCGCAGCGGGTATTCGTCGTGCGCGGTCGAGATGAGCGCGGCGCGCTCGGGGACGATCGGCAGCCCCGAGACCGTCGGCGCGTAGATGTACGTGTAGAAGAGGATCGCGTCGTACTCGCGCCCGTGCGCGTGCAGGAACTCGAGCAGGTCGGGCACGACCGGCCCCTGATGCTCCGGCCACGCGAGCTCGTCGGCGATGTGGTGCTCCTCCTCGAGGACGTGACGCTCGAAGGTCTTGAACTCCGGATCGCGGCCGGCAGTCACCGCGAAGCGGCGCACGAGGATCCCGTCGAGGAAGTCGTTGCCGGCGCGGTAGTGCGGTGCCCAGGTCCAGTAGTCGAGCGCGGTGGTCGTGGCGACCTCCACCGTGTGCCGCAGCGCGAGGCGCTGCGCGACGAGC
>DASWFN010000258.1:0-14594 GCA_036394215.1 Candidatus Limnocylindria bacterium | reverse complement strand
CACGCCGATCGCGATGAGGACGAGCGGCCAGATCGTGCTCAATTGGATGAAGCGGAACACCCCGAGATTGCCGAGGAGGAACAGCGCGCCGACGGCGACGAGCAGGATGCCGAGGCCGTTGCGGCGCCGCTCGAGCTCCGCGGGATCGGTGGCGCGCACCGGGCGCGCGGCCGCGGGCGCGGCGCCGGACGGGTCGTCGGTCGTGGCCGTACCGTCCGCGCGTACGAACGGCGTGGGCTCACCTGGGTTGGGCATGAGGAACAAGAGCACGAAGTAGATGAGCAGCCCGATCCCGAACGGGAATGCGAGGATCACGAAGACGACACGGACGAAGGTCGGGTCGATGTCCAGGTACTCGGCGATGCCGCCGCAGACCCCGCTGATGACGCGATTGGTACGACTGCGCTCAAGACGCCCGGACACGCAATGACTCCCTTCCGTTGCGCTCGTAGATGGTCGCGAAGATCACGGCCGCGAGTGTCGCCAGGCCCACGGCCGGGCTCGCGGTGACTCCGCCGATCACGACCAGCTGCCGGGCGACCGCCATCACGATCCCGAGGGCGATGTCGAGCGGCCACGTCAGGTCCAGTGCCGAAAGGATGTTGAATGCCGCGAGCGCGACCGTGCCCTCGGCCACGGCGCCGATGCCGACGAGCGCCAGGCCGCGGAGCCCGCGGAGGACCTGCTCGTGGACGGTGCGCCGGCCCGCCGCGACGGCGAGCGCCGCGGCGTCGAGGCGGGGGCCGCGCTCGTCGGGGTCCAGGCGGAGGGCCTGGCGGAGCGCCGATTCGCTGAAGGGGTCGGAGCCGGTCATGTCGTTCATACGCTCGTCTCTCCCATCGCCTTACGCAGGAGCTGCCGGGCCCGGAGGAGCTGCACGCCCACGGTCGAGGGCGAGCGGCCGAGCACGCTCGCGACCTCGTCGACGCTGAGCTCGTTGAAGTAGCGGAGCACCACGACCTCGCGGTACAGGTCGGGCAGCCGCGCGACCGCCGCGCGGATCGAATCCCGCGACTCGCGGTCGACCGACTCGCGCTCGGGGGTCGGCGCGCGGTCCGCGATCTCGGCCGCGGCGCCCTCGGGGACCTGCCGGGCCCGCTCGCGCGTGCGCGCACGGCCGATGGTGATCGCCTCGTTCACCGCGATGCGCAGCAGCCAGTGGCGGATCGGCCGGCTCGGGTCGTACGACGCGATCGAGCGGTACGCCTTCATGAAGGTCTGGCTCGCCGCGTCGAGCGCGGCGTCGCGATCTCCGAGGATCCGCAGCGCGGCGCCGTACACGGCGTCCTCATGCTCACGGACGACGTCCTCGAATGTCATTGCATCACGCACGATGGCACTGGGTCCGGGGCGCGTCTTCTGCGCGGCGCTGCCGGGGGTTCCCTCCGCAGAGGGGCCCGGCAGCGGGAAGCGCAGGAGACCGCCGCGGACCCCACCACGTGCGTAGAGCAACATTCTCGGCGGAGATACGCCGGCGCGGTGCCGGGATTACATGGCGCGCAGGCGCGCCACCGCCGCCTGGGGGACCGAGAGCCGCTTCCGCGACGACGCCGCGCCCGACTCGATGCGGACGGCGGTCTTCCCCACCCGCAGGGCGCCGCTCAGCAGGTCGATCAGCGCGCGGTTCGCGGCGCCGTTCACCGGAGCCGCGGTCACGCGGATCACGAGCGCGCCCTCGCGGACGCCACCGACGGCGGACCGCGAGGCGCGCGGGATGAGGCGCACGGCGAAATGCGCGCGCTCGCCACGCTCCTCGACCACTAGCCCAGGCACGGGACGGTCGGCGGGAGGAGCCGGAGGAGGATCGACGGGATCACGTACTGGATGACGATGAGCGCGAGGAGCGGCGAGAAGTCCATCCCGGCGGCCGCGGGCAGCAGGCGGCGGATCGGCGCGAGGATCGGCTCGCTCACCGCGAAGACGAAGTCATTCAAGCCCCAGGGAAGCCGGGTCGGCACCCATGCGAGGATCACCCGCGCGAAGATCACGATCGTGAGCGCCGTGCTGAAGACGTTGATGAACGCCTCGAGGAACGTGACGATCAGCGCGCTGACGCACACCGCCTAGCGCTCCGGAAGATCCAGGCGGTAGCGCGACGGCGTCGGCCCCGACTGTCCCTGGTAGCTCGATCCGAGCTCGGGCGATCCGTAGGGCCGCTCGGCCGGCGATGACAGGCGGAAGAACGAGAGCTGCCCGATCCGCATCCCCGGATAGAGCGTGATCGGCAGGTTGTTCACGTTCGAAAGCTCCAGCGTGATGTGGCCGTCCCACGCCGGATCGATGAATCCCGCGGTCGAGTGGATCAGCAGGCCGAGCCGGCCGAGCGAGCTCTTCCCTTCGACGCGCGACACGAGGTCGTCCGGCAGCCGGATCCGCTCGCGCGTCGAGCCGAGGACGAACTCGTTCGGATGAAGGATGAACGGGGAGTCGCCCACCTCGACGAGCTCCGTGAAATCGTCGAGCGGCTTGGCGAGATCGATGTAGGGGTGGTGGCTCGAACGGAACACCCGGAACATGCGATCGAGACGGATGTCGAGGCTCGCCGGCTGGATGCACGTCGCGTCGAAGGGATCGATCCCGATGCGGCCGCGGTCGATCTCGGCGCGGATGTCGCGGTCGGAGAGGACCATCAGTCCCCGAGGATACGAGCGCGGAGCGCCGCCCACGTCGCGACCGTCTCGTCGGCCTCCGGCACGGCCTCGCGCTCGTAGCCCCAGAGCACCTGGATCGTGCGCGCACCCGCGCTGCGACCCATCCGCATGTCGGTGAGCGTGTCCCCGATCACCACGGTGCGGTCCGCCGTGACGCGGAGCCGGTCCATCGCGAGGAGCACGAGATCCGGTGCGGGCTTGTGGCGGTCCGCCGGGACCGAGTCGCCGCCGAGGTACAGCTCGATGTCCTCCTCGATGTCGAGGCCGCGGAGGATCCGCTCGCAGTCCGCGGCGCGCTTGCCGCTCACGGTCGCCTGCAGCACCCCGGCGGCGTGGACCTCGCGCACGAGCTCGCGCGCACCCGCGAACAGCCGGGTCGCGGGGATCGCCGTCTCGTCGTAGATCGTGCGGTATTCGGTCCGGCACGCGATCGCCTCGTCGGGGCTGAGGTCGGGCCACGCGATGCGGAAGATCGCCTCGAGCGGCAGGCCGGTCATGCGCCCGACGACATCGAAGTCGAGCGCGGTGCCCCCGCGGCGGGTGATGACCTCGTTCGCCGTGTCGACGACGAAGCGGACGCTGTCGGTCAGCGTCCCATCGAGGTCCCAGCAGACCAGATCGAAGGGGCCGCCGCGAGGTCCGGTCAGCGCTTGCGGCGACGGGCGCCGGCGGCGACGGGCACGACCTCGATCGGCAGCGTCGTCTGCTCGGCGACCTTCCGGTCGCGGGAGACCTCGCGCCGGCGATCGAGGGCCGCGAGCTCGTCGCGGAGCGCGGTGAGGTCGTCGAGCTTCGCGTAGACGATGCGGAAGCGGATGTAGCTCATCGGGTCGACGTCGGCGAGCCGCTCCAGGACGAGCTCGCCGATCCGCTGCGAGCCGACCTCGGAGGCGCCGCTCTGCTTGAGGGTCGCCTCGACGTCGTCGATGAGGGCCGCGAGCTTCTCCGGCGAGAGGCTCTTCGAGGCGGCCTTCTCGATGGCGCTCGAGAGCTTGCGCCGATCGAACTCCTGGCGCGTGCCGTCGCGCTTCACGACCTGGATGCGAGCCGACTCGCTGCGCTCGAACGTCGTGAACCGCTCCTCACAGCGATCGCACGCGCGACGCCGCCGGATCGACGCTCCGTCCTCCGCCTCGCGCGAATCGATCACCCGCGTATCCGGGTTCCCGCAGCCAGGGCACCGCACAGCCACAAGATATGGGAAGACCGCCACTAAATCTAGTGGCGGCCCTCCTTGTGACCACCTTGGCGTTGTAACCACCTTGGCGACGAGGGGCTTTGCCCCGAGTCGCCCGTCCTCCCTCCGCCGCGCGCTGGGCGCGCGACGGATTTGTCAGTGCCCGATGCCGAGCAGGAAGAGAAGGATGATCAGGGCGAGCGGCGCGCCGAGGAGCCAGAGCAGGATGAGGATCATGTTTCGGTCCCTCCTTTAGATCGTCGTCCGGCGGACATCGCCGGAGGTGTGCCAGCGCTCGGTGCGGCGGTAGTGCGCGAGGCTGTCGAGCCGCTCGCCGGATGCGATCCACGCACCGACGACCGCGCCGATGAGCCCGATGAGGATGCCGACCACGCTGCCGAGCGCCGCGTTGCGGATCGCAAGGGCCGCGTTCGGGTCGACCGGTGCCGCGGGCGTGGGGGCCGGCGCGCCGGGCGGGGTCAGGTTGCCGAGGTAGCCGCCGGCGAAGCTGTGCCCGCCGCCGAGCGCGGCGAAGAACATGACGACGCCCATGAGCACGAGCCAGGCGACGACGCCGTGCAGGATCGCCGGCTCCGCGAGACGCGCGCCGCTCATCCGGCCCGCGACGTAGGCGCCGGCTGCCGCGGCGAGGAACGCGCCGAACACGCTGAAGGCGATCGTGACGATCGGCACGTCGGCCCAGTGCACGACGCCGCCGCCGACGGCCTTCTGCGCCCCCACCGCGACCGCGATGAGGCTGAACATCGCCGCGGCGACGAGCATCGTGAGCGCTCCGGTCCAGACCGCGCTCCAGTCCAGATGCCAGCCGTGCCACGAGTCGTCCCAGTACCGAATGCTGCGGACGGCCATCACCGGCCGGTCCATCGGTCGGTCCATTCGTCTCCTCCCCAGCGGGACGGCCGACCGAGCGGCCGCCCTCGCCGTTGCTGCTTTTTGGGAGACCGGATGCAGACACGATGCCAGCCTGGCTGTGAAGAAAGGCGGTCAGTCCGTTACGGACCGACCGCCTTTCGCATCGGGCGCGGGATCGTTACTTGCGGCGGAGGAAGCTCGGTACCTCGAGATCGTCGGCCTCGAGCCGCTTCTCGGGCTTCGGCGCGGGACCGCCGTTCGTCACCGCCGCGACCTCCCGGTCCGCCGGGCGGGACTCGACCGTCCGCCGGTAGAGCGGCTGCTCGATCCGCTTGAGCGGCCGCGATGAGTCGAAGCCGGTCGCGATGACGCTGATCTTCACGTCGTTGCCCATGCGGTCGTCGATGACCGAGCCGAAGATGATGTTCGCTTCGGGATCGGCCGCCGCGTGGATGATCTCGGCCGCCTCATTGACCTCGAAGAGCGTGAGGTCGGGGCCCCCCGTGATCGTGAACAGCACGCCGCGGGCGCCGTCGATCGACTGCTCGAGGAGCGGCGACATGATCGCCTGGCGTGCGGCATCGGCCGCGCGGGTCTCGCCGCTGCCGTGACCGATGCCCATGAGGGCCGAGCCGGCGTTCGTCATGATCGTCTTCACGTCGGCGAAGTCGAGGTTGATGAGACCGGGCACCGTGATGAGGTCGCTGATGCCCTGCACGCCCTGGCGCAGCACATCGTCGACGATGCGGAATGCATCGACCATCGTCGTGCGCTTCTCGGCGACCTGCAGGAGCCGGTCGTTCGGGATCGTGATGAGCGTGTCGACCTTGTCGACGAGCTCCTGGATGCCCTGCTCCGCGAGGAGCCGGCGCTTCGCACCCTCGAACGCGAACGGCTTCGTGACGACAGCGACCGTGAGAGCTCCGATGTCCTTCGCGATCTCCGCGATGACCGGAGCCGCGCCGGTGCCGGTGCCGCCACCCATTCCCGCGGTGACGAAGATCATGTCGGCTTCCTTGAGGGCCTCGTACAGCTTCTCGCTGTCGTCCTCGGCGGATTTGCGGCCGACCGACGGGTCGGCCCCCGCGCCAAGACCCTTCGTGATCTTGTCCCCGATGCGCAGCTTGTGCGGGGCGTCGGAGAGAAGCAGTGCCTGCGCATCGGTGTTCACGGCGATGAACTCGACACCCATGAGCTCGGCGCGGATCATGCGGTTGACCGCGTTCGATCCACCACCACCGACGCCGATGACCTTGATCAGCGCGAAGTTTTCAATGTCCGACCGTAGCGGCATGAGGGGCAGCCTCCTTCGGAAGCGTGTTCTCCATGTCGCTGCCCCTCCCCCGAGTGCGTACATGGGGTCTATTCAGTTGTCGCGACTATACGCCTTCAACTCAAGGGTGGGGTCATATGTGACGGCCTTATCCGCGTGCGTTGGGGCCGGGGGCACTCCCGGCACGCACGTCGTCCTGAGCTCTCGAGACAAGGAGCGATGCCCGACGCGCGGTGATAGGGGCCGGGGGCACTCCCTGAGCGCAGCCTCGATCCGGAGGGACACGCCGCTGTCTCGGACGCACGTGACGAGCAAGCGAAGGGAGTGCCCCCGGCCCCCGACGCACGCTCGTCAGGGCATCAGGCCGCGGAACAGCTTGCCGAGTCGGCCTGAAAGGCCGTCCAGAGACCGCCCGCCCGCTCTGTCTTCGTCGGTGGTCCAGTTCTTGGCGCCCCAAAGGAGCAGGCCGGACGCGGCGGCGTAGGCGGGCGTGGACACCTGGTCGGTCAGTCCGCCCAGGTTCTGGGGGCCCACCACCCGGGCGCTCATGCCCAGCTGGTCGCGGGCCGCCCGGTTGATGCCCAGGAGCATCGAGCCGCCGCCGGTGAGGACGAGCCCCGCCTGGAGGCGGTTGGTGGCCCCGGCGGCGGCGATCTCCTGCTGGACGGCCTCGAAGATCTCGTTCAGCCGGGCCTCGATGATCTGGGCGACCGTCCGGCGGGTCACGCCGTGCGCCACGTCCTCGCCGATCGACGTGATCTGGACCACCTCGTCGGGATCCACGTCGACCGGCAGGGCGCTCCCGTGCTTCAGCTTGAGGTTCTCAGCGACATCCGGGGTGATCCGGAGGACGATCCCGAGGTCGCTGGTGATCGACTTGCCGCCCATCGGGATCGTCGCGGCGTGGCCGATCGAGCCGTCGTGGAACACCGCGAGGTCGGTGGTATCGCCGCCGATATCGAGGAGCGCGACCCCGAGCTCGCGGTCCTCGTCGGTGAGGACGGCCTCGGCGGTCGCGAGCGGCGCGAGCACGAGCTCGTCGATCTCCACGCCCGCGCGCTGGATGCACTTGGTGAGGTTCTGCACGCCCGACTGCGACGCGGTGACGATGTGCGTCTCCACCTCGAGGCGAACGGCGCTCATCCCGATCGGATCCCGCACGCCCTCCTGGCCGTCGACGACGTAGCCGCGCGGGATGACGTGGAGGATCTCGCGCGTGTTCGGGATGGAGACCGCCCGAGCGGCCTCGATCGCGCGCAGCGTGTCCTCGCGCGCGACGTCGCGGTGATGTCCCGAGACGGCGACCATGCCGCGCGAGTTCTGCGAGCTGATGTGATTCCCGGAGATGCCGACGAACGCCGACCGGACCTTGAACCCGGAGAGGCGCTCGGCCGCCTCGACGGCGCTCGTGACGGACTGGACGGTGCGATCGATGTCGATGACCACGCCCTTGCGCAGGCCGTCGGACGGCGCCTGGCCGAAGCCGATGACGTCGATCCCGCCGTTGCGCGCGACCTCGCCGATGAGGACGCAGACCTTCGTGGTGCCGACGTCGATGGAGACCAGGACGGTCTGCTCAGGCATCAGGCGCTCCTCGCGTCAGTTCTCTCCCGCTCCCCACGTGCATCCGCGCTCACAGGAAGTGACGGCGGATGACCGCCACATTCTGGAAGATTCTCCACCCGAACGCGAACAGCGCGACCAGGTAGAGGTCGATGCCCAGCCGGTCGCCGAGGAACGCGAGACCCGCGGCGAGGAGCGCGTTCGTGTAGAAGCCCGACAGGAAGATGCGCGTGTCGAAGTGCCCCTCCAGCTCGGCCCGGAGCGCGCCGAGCAGCGAGTCGAGCGCGGCGAGGATGCCCACTGCGGTGTACCGCGCGAGCTCGACCGGAAGGTTGAGCTTGAGGGCGAGACCGAGCAGCACCCCGGCCAGCAGGCCGAGGAGCGGGAGCCACAATTCGGACTATTGGGGGCTGAAGACGATGCGATCGGGACTGCGCACGTCGACGTAGTCTAGCCGCCGCGTCGGATCGTCCGAGAGCAATTTCTTCGCGTTCGCGAGCTTCTTCTCGAGCTCGTCCGGGCTGCCGAACCGGATCTCCCACCCCGCGCCGCTGCGCACGGTCAGCCCCTGGATCGGATCGACGCGCACCTCGGGGCGCACCGCGTCCGCGCGGAGCTCTCCGGGCGCGATGCGCGCGAGCCGCAATGCGCCCGCGACGACGGCGGGGTCGACGCAACGGCCGCCGGTCCGGCCGGCGCAGGCCCTGGTCTGGTCACGGTCGTCGGTGACGCGGATCGCGGGGGCGCCCTGGGGGTCGATGGAGGCGAAGAGCACCCCATCGGCGTCGACGTACCACTCGACGCCGCCGACCGACCAGCGACCCACCGCGTCGCGCTCGAGGACCAGGATCTGGGCGTTGCCGGGGAGCGTGACCCGGACGGTCGCATCGCGGACCGCCGGGAGCCGCAGGAGCGCGCTGCGGGCGTCAGCCGCGCTCGTGCTGAACACCGGCCGCCCGACCAGGCCGGCGGCCGACGTCACGGCGCTCGCCGCGAGATGGCGTGTGCCGAGAACGTCGACCGCCGCGATCCGCGGGGATCCGCTGACCGCGATGGCGAGCAGCGCGATCGCGCAGCCCAGCGCGAGGGCGGTCCAGCCGGTGGGGCGACGGATCGGCGGAAGGCGCTGGCGGACCGGCCGGCGGCCGCGGGTCGTGCGCGCTCTAGCGACGGCGCGGCTCCCGCCCCGCGAGGGCCCAGCCGATGAGGCGGTCCACGAGCTCGCCGTAACCGATACCGGCGACCTTCGCCGCCTTCGGCACGAGGCTGTTCGGGGTCATCCCGGGCATCGTGTTCACCTCGAGCACCACCATTCGCGTCCCGTCCCACATGAGGTCCGCGCGCGAGATGCCGCTGCAGCCGAGCGCCTTGTGCGCGCGGATCGCGATCGACCGGGCATGCGCCGCGATCTCGTCCGGGATCGGCGCCGGGCAGAGCTCCTCCGACGCGCTCGGGTCGTACTTCGCGCGGTAGTCGAAGAACGTCCGCTTCGAGACGATCTCGATGACCGGCAACGCCTCGAGCTCATCGAGCCCGATGACCCCGACGGTGAGCTCGCGGCCCGCGATGCGCTCCTCGACGAGCGCCCGCCGGTCGAACCGCAATGCCTCGGCGATCGCCGTCGGGTAGTCGGCGGCGTCGTCGACCATCGTGACGCCGACGCTCGAGCCGTTCTCGACAGGCTTCACGACGCTCGGCGGCGCGATCGACGGCACGTCCGTCGCGCTCGTGACGATCTCGCCCTCGGGAACGTCGAGCCCGTTCGCCGCGAGGACGGTCTTCGCCATCGCCTTGTCCATCGCCAGGGCCGACGAGAGGACGCCCGATCCGGTGTACGGGATACCGAGCGTCTCCAGCAGGCCCTGGAGCTTGCCGTCCTCGCCCCACGGTCCGTGGAGCGCGATGAACGCGACGTCGATGCGATCGGCCTGCCCGCCCGGCAGCAACGCGCCGGTCGCCGGCACGAGTGCCGCGGAGGCGCGGTGCATCTGGTCCTGCATCGCGGACGGCAGCTCCTGGTCGCGCGCCGGCAGCGCCTCCGCTGCTCCGGCGAGGCGTCGCGCGAGGGCGCGCTGCTCGTCGGTGAGCGCGGGGTTGTCGGACATGAGCGCGAGCGGATCGAGCATGACGACGTCATAGCGCGCGGGATCGAGGTGCTCGAGGATCCCCATCCCGCTCGCGAGCGAGATCTGCCGCTCGGCCGATGCGCCGCCGGCGAGGACCCCGACCCGGATCTTCTTCGTCATTCCGCCCACTCTCCCACGAGCTCGACTTCGGGGCGCAGGGCGATCCCGAACCGCTCCTGGACCTCGGCCTGGCAGCGGCGGATGAGCGCGCGCACGTCGGCCGCGGTCGCGGCGCCTGTGTTGACGATGAAGTTCGCGTGCTTCTCGCTGACCATCGCCCCACCGACGCGCGTGCCCTTGAGCCCGGCGGCCTCGACGAGCCGGCCGGCGTGGTCGCCGGGCGGGTTGCGGAAGATCGATCCCGTATTCGGTTGCGCCAGCGGCTGCTTCGCCATCCGCTCGTTGGCGATCTCCTTGATCCGCCGCACCGCGGTCGCGCGATCGCCGGGGTCGCCGTGGAACCGCGCGCGGACGACGATGGTGGGCGTGCCCTGCAGCGCGCTCGTGCGGTAGTTGTACGCGAGGTCCGCGAGGCCCGCCTTCCAGGTGTCGCCGTTCAGGTCGAGGAGCTCCGCGCCGATGAGCGCGGCTGCGGTGTCCGAGCCGAACGCCCCGGCGTTCCCATGCACCGCACCGCCCACGGTCCCGGGTACCGTCGCCATCCACTCGAGGCCGACGATGCCGCTCCGCGCGGCCGCGGCGGCGACGCTCGCGAGCGGCGTTCCGGATGTCGCGGTCACGACCGTGCCGTCGACCGTCACGTCGCTCCAGGTGTTCGCGAGCACGACACCGCGGATCCCGTCGTCGGCGACGAGCAGGTTCGTGCCGCCACCGAGGATGAACGTCGGGAGCTCGGCCTCCCGCGCGACGCGGATCGCACCGACGAGATCGTCCTCGCTGCGCACACGCACGAAGTAGTCGGCCGGCCCGCCGATGTGCAGCGACGTGTGCCGCGACATCGGCTCGTCGCGCGCACCGAGATCGTTCAGGCCGGGCTCGCCTGGCGCACGAGCGCGAGGAGCCGCTCGCCGACCGGCCGCACGTCGCCGGCTCCGAGGATCAGCACCACGTCACCCGGACGCACGCGGCCTGCCAGATCGCGCGCGGCCTGCTCGGCGTCGGCCGCGTAGGTCGCCCCGGCCTGCTCGGCGAGACGTTTCGCGGCAGCTCCACCACCACGCTCCCGCGCCGAGGTGAACGTCTCGACGACGGTGCGCTCGTCGGCCTCGCGGAGCGCGGAGGTGAAGTCGTCGAAGAACGCATCCAGTCGGCTCGGGGTGTGCGGCTGGAAGACCGCGAAGAGCCGGCCGGAGGTGCGGGCACGCATCGCGGCGATGGATGCGCGGATCTCGACCGGGTGGTGCGCGTAATCGTCGACGACGGTGACGCCGCCGGCGGAGCCCAGAACCTCGAGCCGCCGCGCGGTGCCGGTGAAGCTGTGGAAGGCGTCCGCGGCGCGGTCGAGCGTCGCGCCGCAGGCGACCGCGGCGACCACCGCGCCGGCCGCGTTCAGCGCGTTGTGCGCGCCGGGGAGCTTCAACGTGACCCGGGCCCGCTGGCCGTCCGGGCCGAGAAGGAGGAACGACTGCCCGCTCGAGCTCTCGGTGCGCTCGACCACGCGTCGATCGGCTGCGGCGCTCGTGCCGTAGCGCACCGTGCGCGACGCGCGCAGCGCCGCGCTGCCGGCGTCATCGGCGCAGGTCACGAGCGTGCCGGTCACCTGCGCGGCGAACCGGTCGAACGCCGCGGCGTACTCGGCCCTGGTCGGGAAGATGTCGACGTGATCGTGATCCACGTTCGTGACGACGCCGATGTCCGGCGTCAGCGCGAGGAACGTCCGGTCGTATTCGTCGGCCTCGATGACCAGGACGCGGTCGCGGCCGGCGTACGCGTTCGTCCCGAGATCGCGGAGCGGCGCGCCGCAGATGAGCGAGGCATCGATCCCCGACGCCCGCAGCGCGGTCCACGCGAGCGCGGTGGTCGTGGTCTTGCCGTGCGTGCCGGCGATCGCGACGACGCGTTCGCCGCGCGACAGCTCGCGCCAGGCGTCCTCGCGCTTCCAGACGAGCTGACCGGCATCCAGGGCGGCGCGCACTTCGGGGTTCGACTCGCCGTACGCGCTCGAACGGAGCACGACGTCCGCGCCGCGGACGTTCGCCGCGTCGAAGGCGTGATGCACGGTCGCGCCATCGCGCGCGAGCGCCTCGGCGAGCGGCCAGCTGCCGGTGTCCGAGCCACTGATCACGTGCCCGCGCGCGAGGAGGATCCGCGCCACCGCCGACATCCCCATCCCGCCGATGCCGACGACGTGGATGCGCACTAGCGACCCGTCACGAACAGCCCGCGAGGGCGAGGACCGCGCGGGCGATCGTCTCGGCCGCCTGAGGCCGACCGCCCGACTTCGCGTTCGCCGCGAGCCGCGCGAGGCGCGCCGGGTCGTCCAGCAGGCCGCTGACGATGGACACGAGCCGGTCGCCGTCGAGGTCGCTCTCCGGGACGATGACCGCGGCGCCGAGGTCCGCGGCCGCGCGCGCGTTCGCGGCCTGATGCGCGTTCATCGCGGCGCCGAAGGGAATGAGCACGAGCGGCACGCCGAACGCGAGCGGCTCCGCGATCGACGACGAGCCGGCGCGACCGACGACGAGATCCGCGGCGGCGAGCGCCGCGCCCATCTCGTCGTGCAGATAGCCGTGCGGCTGGTATCGCGCGCGCTCGGTCGCGGATAGCAGCTCGCGCTGCGCTTCCGCCCGCGCGAGGTGCGCGGGACCGGTGTGATGCACGATGGCCGCGCGGCGCGCGAGCCGCGCGAGCCCCGCGAGGACCGCGGCATTGATGCGCTCTGATCCCTGGCTGCCGCCGGTGATGAGCACCACGGGCACGTCCGTGGGGAGCCCGAGCGCGCGGCGCCCTTCGGCCCGGGTCCACCGGAGCAGCGAGCGGCGCACCGGATTGCCGGTCACCGTCGCGCGCCCCCGCGGGAGGCGCGCGACCGCGGGCTCGAACGTGACGCCGATGCCCGAAGACCATCCGGCGACGGCCCGCAGGGCGCGGCCGGGGATCGCGTCGCCGACCCAGAGATAGATCGGGACGCGCAGGAGCCGCGCCGCGAACAGCACCGGCAGCGAGCTGAAGCTTCCGCTCGTGAGCGCGACCTTCGGCCGGAAGCGGATCAGCTGGACGAGCGCATCGAGCGCGGCGATCGGCAGCAGGAGGACGTGCAGGAGCAGCGCGATCCTCGAATCGGGGTCGCGCAGCGACGGGAGCGGTGTGGCGTGGAACGGGATGCCGGCCTTGCGGGCGAGGTCACCCTCGAGGCCGCGGCGACCACCCACGAACCGGAGCTCGATCGGTCCGAGCTCGCCGAGCGCCTCCCCCACCGCGAGGAGCGGGCTCACGTGACCGGCGGTCCCCCCGCCCACGAGCAGGACCCTGCACCGGCGCGCGGTCCGCGCGGTCGACCGCTCGCCGTCCAACGTTCAGCAGGATACCGACGGCCACGAGGCCGACGCAGATCGAGGAGCCGCCGTACGAGATGAACGGGAGGGTGATGCCGGTCATCGGCACGAGCGCCGCGACGACCGCCATGTTCACCCAGGCCTGGAACGCGATCCACACGGTGATCCCGGTGGCCAGCAGCGCCCCCTGGGGGTCCGGGGCCGAGAGCGCGATGCGGATGCCCTTGAACGCGATCACCAGGAACAAGACCACCACGGTGAGCGTCCCGAGCAGCCCCAGCTCGTCGCCGAGCACGGCGAAGATCGAGTCGGTGTACGGGGCCGGCAGGAAGCCGAACTTCTCCTTGCCCGCGCCGAGCCCCTCGCCGAGCGGGCCGCCGAGCGCGAGCCCGTAGATCGCCTGGATCGTCTGGAACCCGCTGTTCTGCGGATCGCTCCAGGGATCGAGGAACGTGACGAGCCGCGCGATCCGGTACGGCTGCACGACGGCGACGGCCGCGATGCCGACGACGGTGAGGCCCGCGAGCGCCGCGAACTCCGTGACCCGTGCCCCGGCGACGAAGTACATCGCGAGGGCGATCGCGATGAGGACGATCGCGGTCCCGAGGTCGGGCTCGAGGATGACGAGCCCGGCGACCAGGACGACGACGCCGACGAAGGGGACGCTGACCGCCCAGCGGCCCATGCGCTCGCGCTTCGCGGCGAGCCAGAACGCGAGATAGACGATGACCGCGAGCTTCGCCAGCTCCGCCGGCTGCAGGCCGGCGAACGACGAGACCCGCAGCCATCGCGACGCGCCGCCCACGCGGGTGCCCAGACCCGGGATGAGGACGATGACGAGCAGGAGGACCGCGATCACGAGCGCGGGAAGCGCGATCGTTCGGTACCGGTGGTAGTCGATGCGCGCGACGACGAGCAGCGCGAGCAGCCCGATCGCGACCCACGCGGATTGCTGGACCAGGTAGTACCGCGGGTCGTCGAGCGCGTCGAGGGCCTTGATGCCGCTCGCGCTGTAGACCATCGCGAGCCCGATCGCCAGGAGCGCGACGACGACCGACAGCAGCGCGAGGTCGTAGCCGGTGTGCGTCGGCAGCCGCAGCCGCTTCAGGCCTTGGCTCCCGCGAGCTCGCGCGCGGCGGCGCGGAACACCTCGCCACGCTCCTCGTATGACGAGAACATGTCGAACGACGCGGCGGCCGGCGAGAGCAGCACGACGTCGCCGCTGCGGGCGAGCGCGCGGGCCTTGCCCACCGCCTCCGGGAGCGAGGCGGCGCGCTCGATCGGCAGCGGCTTGCGCGCGGCCCCGGCGCGATCCAGGGCGGCCGCGATCTCGTCGGCGGCCTGGCCGATGAGCACCGCGCCGCGCGCATCGCGGACCACGGCCTGCGCGAGCTCCGCGTAATCCGCCCCCTTCGACACGCCGCCCAGGATCACGACCGCGGGGCGGCGGTGCGCCGTCAGGGCGGCGATCGTCGC
>DASWFN010000257.1:0-11227 GCA_036394215.1 Candidatus Limnocylindria bacterium | reverse complement strand
GACCATCGGCGGCGTTGGCGAAGCGTTCGCGTATCTCCGGCGGCACCCGCCGGTCGTCTGGTCGCTCGTGTACATCGCGCTGACCTACATGCTCGTCGCCATCGCGGGAGCGCTCGCTCCCGGGTTCGTGCGAGAGGTGCTTGGCCTCGGCGAGAAGAACGTGGTCGTGCTCGTCGCCCCCGCGGGCCTCGGCGTCGTCGTGGGTCTCGGCGCGCTGAACGTCATCGGCGGGCGGCTCGCCCCCTCGCGCGCCATCGGTGTCGGGCTCCTCGTGATCGCGGGAGCTCTCCTGGTCCTCGCGGCGGAGCGGCCGCTCGCCGCCGTGTTCCGCACCGCGGCCGGGCCGAGCGAGGCGTTCCCGTTCTTCGTCGGGCTCGTGAGCCTCACCGCGTTCGTGTTCGGCGTGTCCTACGCGTTCATCACCGTGCCGTCGATGACGCGCCTGCAATCCGACCTGCACGACGAGATCCGCGGCCGGATCTTCGGCGTGCTCAACATGCTCGTGTCGGTGTTCAGCTTCGCGCCGCTCCTGCTCGTCGGCCCGGTCGCGGACACGTACGGCGTGGCGCCCGTGTTCGTTGGCGGCGCGGTCGTGTGCCTCCTCGCGTGGGCCGGCGGGCGGTCCTCGCGGGCCTATGCGCGTCCGGAGCCCGAGCCGACCGCCTGAATGTGCCCTGTGATGCGGACAGGGCCGACTAAACTCGACCTGGAGTGAGCTCCGCCAGGGCCACCTATTTCCACTACGTCGGACGCCACCGCAACCAGCTTCTGCTCGGCACCCTTGCCGTCGCCGCTGGATCGGTCGCTGCCGTCGTACCGCCGCGCTTCATCGGCCAGATCATCGACGGGCTCAACCGCGGCACGACGATTGACACGATCGTCCAGCTGGCCTTGTTCGCGCTCCTCTTCTCCGCCCTCGAGGCCGTGTTCCGGGCGCTCGGCCGCTATTTCATGATGAACACGTCGCGCTTCATCGAGTACGACATGCGCAACGATCTCTTCGCCCATCTGCAGCGCATGCACCTCGGCTACTTCCAGCACCAGCGCATCGGCGACCTCATGGCGCGGATGACGAACGACCTCTCCGCGACCCGCATGATGCAGGGCCCCGGCGTGATGAACATCGTGTCCACCAGCATGACCTTCGCCTTCACCATCGCGTCGATGCTCGCCGTCTCGGTGAAGCTCACGCTCATCTCGGTCGTGCTGATGCCGCTCGTGTCGGTCACCTTCTGGGTCATCGGCCGCCGCGTCCACCTGAAGTTCGAGCGGCTGCAGGCGCAGTTCTCCGAGATGTCGACGACGGCCCAGGAGAATTTCTCCGGCATCCGCGTGGTCAAGGCGTTCTCGCAGGAGGAGGCCGAGATCGGCCGCTTCGCGCGGGTGAACGAGGAGTACGTGAAGCGGGCGCTCAACCTCCGCCGGATGGACGGCCTCATCTGGCCGACCATGGGATTCATCCTGGGTCTTGCCGTGCTGTCCACGCTCTACGTCGGAGGCATCGACGCGATCGAGGGCCGGATGACCCTCGGCCAGCTGGTCCAGTTCGTCGCGTACCTCAACCTGCTGGCGTGGCCGATGATCGCCCTCGGGTGGGTGTCGAACCTCTTCCAGCAGGGCTGGGCATCGCTCCAGCGGCTGCAGGAGCTCTGGGACGCGAAGCCCGACATCAGCGACCCGGCCGAGCCCGCGGCGAGCGCGATCCGCGGCGAGGTCGAGTTCCGGAACGTGAGCTTCGCCTACGGCAACACGACGGTGCTCCGCGACGTGAGCTTCACCGTGCCGGCCGGCGGGTCGCTCGCGATCGTTGGGCACACCGGATCGGGCAAGTCGAGCCTGGTCAACCTCATCCCGCGGCTGTTCGACGCGACGTCGGGCGAGATCCGGATCGATGGCGTCGAGGTCACGCGCTACCCGCTGACCGTGCTCCGCCGCGCCATCGGCTACGTGCCGCAGGAAACGTTCCTGTTCAGCGTGCCGCTGCGCGAGAACGTGAGCTTCGGCCTGGACGCCACCCTCAACGACGCGAAGCTCGATTGGGCCGGCGACGTGTCGCAGCTGAACAAAGACGTCGAGGACTTCCCCGCGCGCTACGACACGATGATCGGCGAGCGCGGCGTGACGCTCTCCGGTGGTCAGAAGCAGCGCACGGCGATCGCGCGCGCGGTGGCCAAGGAGCCGCGCATCGTCATCCTCGACGACGCGATGAGCGCGGTCGACACGTACACCGAGTCCGAGATCCTCCGCCGGCTCCGCGGCGTGCTGCAGGACCGGACGAGCATCGTCGTCGCGCATCGCATCTCGACGGTCAAGGACGCCGACGAGATCCTCGTGCTCGACGAAGGCCGGGTCGCCGAGCGCGGCACCCACCGCGGGCTGCTCGAGCGGAACGGCATCTACGCCCAGATGTACCGCCGCCAGCTGCTCGAAGAGGAGCTCGACGTCGACACCGAGCAGGAGGAGCACGAGCGGCGGGTCAAGGCCGCCGAGGTGCAGGCCCCGACGACGTTCCGTCCGCGCATGGGCGGCGGCGGGATGGCGGAGGGCGCCTGATGTCCGGCTTCTTCCAGGAGGACGAGATCCTCGGCAAGGCGTACGACGCGCGCCTCATGCGCCGCCTGCTCTCGTACCTCCGGCCGTACCGGGCGTACGTGGCGCTCGCGTTCGCGCTCCTCGTCGGGCTGTCGTTCGCGGACATCGCCCCGCCGATCATCACGAAGTTCATCATCGACAACGCGATCGCTCCGGCGGTCAACGGTGACATTCCGGCCGGCGAGGGGCTGCGGCTGCTGGCGCCGCTCGGCGCCGCGTACCTAGCGGTGCTGCTCCTCTCGTCGGGGCTCCGCTACGGGCAGAACATCCTGACGACGTACGTCGGCCAGCGGGCGATGTACGACCTCCGGGTCCAGCTGTTCGGGCACCTGCAGTCGCTCTCGCTCTCGTTCTTCGACCGGAACCCGGTCGGCCGGCTCATGACCCGCATCACGAACGATATCGACGCGCTGACCGACATGGTCACCCAGGGGGTCGTCGCGATCTTCGGCGACATCCTGATGCTCGCCGGCATCGCGGTCGTGCTCCTGTTCCTCGACTGGCGGCTCGCCCTCATCACGTACGCGACGCTCCCGATCATCGTCGCGCTGACCTTCTACTTCCGGCGCACGATGCGCGAGTCGTTCCGGGCCATCCGGATCCGCCTCGCGCGGATCAACGCCTACCTGAACGAGAACATCAGCGGGATGGCGATCGTGCAGCTCTTCACGCGCGAGCCGAAGGCCTATACGCAGTTCGAGGAGCTGAACAACGACCTCCTCGTCGCGAACAAGGGCCAGATCCGGGCGATGAGCCTGTTCTTCCCGGCGGTGACCTTCACCCGCGCCGGCGCCGCGACCGCGATCTTCATCGCCGGTGGGTACTGGGCGCTCGGCGGGCAGCTGACGATCGGGACGCTCCTCGCGTTCTGGCAGCTCCTCGACCAGTTCTTCCGCCCGATCCAGGATCTCTCGGAGAAATACAACATCCTGCAGTCGGCGATGGCGTCGTCGGAGCGCGTGTTCCGGCTGCTCGACACCGAGGCGACCATCGTCGATCCGGAGCACCCGCGGCACCTCCCGAGCGTGCGCGGCGAGATCACCATGGACAACGTCTCGTTCGCCTACAACGAGGGCGACTGGGTCCTGCGCGACGTCGACTTCAAGATCTCGGCGGGCGAGAGCGTCGCGATCGTCGGGGCGACCGGGGCGGGGAAGACCTCGATCATCAGCCTCATCTCCCGGTTCTACGACGTGCAGCAGGGCCGGATCCTCCTCGACGGCATCGACCTGCGCGAGATCGCGCAGCACGAGGTGCGCCGCCACGTCGGCGTCGTCCTCCAGGACCCGTTCATCTTCGCCGGCACGATCGCCTCGAACATCCGGCTGAACGAGACGGAGATCACGGACGAGCAGGTCCGGGCGGCCGCGAAGTTCGTGAACGCAGACAAGTTCATCGAACGTCTTCCCGAGGGCTACGACACCGTCGTCACCGAGCGTGGCTCGACGCTGTCGGTGGGCCAGAAGCAGCTCCTGGCGTTCGCGCGCGCGATCGCGTTCAACCCGGAGATCATGCTCGTCCTCGACGAGGCGACCTCATCGGTCGACACGGAGACCGAGCATCTCATCCAGGACGCGCTGCGGAAGCTGATGGTCGGCCGGACGTCGATCATCATCGCCCACCGCCTCTCGACGATCCAGAACGTCGACCGCATCGTAGTCCTGCACAAGGGCCGGGTCGCCGAGATCGGCACGCACCGCGAGCTCCTCGGCCAACATGGTGTCTACCATCGCCTCTATGAGCTCCAATATCGCGCGCACGAGGCGGTCTCCTAGCGCGCTGATCGCGGTTGTCGCGGCGATCTTCGTCGCCGCGGGCTGCGTCTCATCGACCAACGTCGTCGTCACGCCGCCGCCGGCGGGCAACGCGGCAGCGCTCGCGGCGGACCGCATCCAGATCCTCCACACGAACGACATCCACGGCCACCTCGATGTGACCGATACCGTCCAGGGTGGCTCCGGCTCGTTCTCGCAGGGGGGCCTGGTCGCGGTGGCCCAGCAGATCGAGCGGCTGCGGGCGCGCGCGCCCGAGCGCACGCTGCTCGTCGACGCCGGCGACGCCTGGCAGGGGACCTACATCTCGAACGAGAACAAGGGCCAGGCGGTGACGCAGATCATGGCGCTGCTCAAGTACGACGCCCAGGCGGTCGGGAACCACGACTTCGACTGGGGCCAGGACGTCCTGAAGCAGCGGACCCAGGAGGCCGGCTTCCCGTTCCTCTGCGCCAATTGCGTCGACGCGAGCGGCGCGGTCCCGAGCTACCTGAAGCCGTACGCGGTGAAGGACCTCGGCATCGTGAAGGTCGCGATGATCGGGCTGATCCTCCCGAGCGCGGCGTCGATCATCAAGGACACGAGCCTCGGAGGGATGCGGTTCCTGCCCCTCGCCGCGTCGGTGAGGAAGTACCTGCCGGAGATGAAGCGGCAGGCCGACCTCATGGTCGCGATCACCCACGTCGGCCTCGAGCCGCTCGTCCAGGAGGGCGACCGCGCGCTCGCGACGGCCGTTCCCGAGCTCGACGTCATCGTCGGCGGCCACTCGCACACCGCCCTCCGTGCGGCGACCACCGTCGGCAGCACGATCATCGTCCAGACCGGCGCCTACACCGCGAACCTCGGCGACCTCGAGCTCGTCATCGACCCGGCGACGAAGAAGGTCGTTTCCTCGCCCACGCGCTCGAACGAGCTGCTGCCCGTCGCCGGCGCCAAGGGCGCCCCGAGCGACCTGGTCAAGAAGGTCCAGGCGATCGTCGACGACCGCAAGGCCGAGGGGAAGAAGTACACCGAGCGCGTCGTCGGGAGGCTCGCGAACGCGCTCGACAACCCGCGAGCCGAATGCGGGCTCGGCAACATGATCGCGGATGGCCTCCTCGAGTACGGCCGCGGCGCGGGGTGGAACAGCGACGTCGCCTTCTACAACATGGCCGGCGTGCGGGCGCCGCTTCCCGCCGGTGAGATCAAGTACGGGCAGCTGTACCAGGTGCTGCCGTTCACGAACGTCGTGATGAGCCTCGACCTGACCGGCAGGCAGCTGCGGCTGGTGTTCGAGGCCGCCTCCGGCTCGGCGGGACGGCTGCACGTCGCCGGCGCGTCGTTCGCGTACCACTTCGAGAATCCCGCGGGCCAGCGACTGCTCTCGGCGACGGTCGGCGGCAGGCCGCTCGACGACGCGAAGCTCTACCGCGTCGCCACGATCGACTACCTCTACGGCGGCGGAGACGGGCACACCGAGTTCAAGGACGCCACGAACGTGATCTACGGCGACATCGAGGTGGACGCGGTCGCCGCCTACATGACCGCGCACTCGCCGCTCGACCCCAAGGTCGAGGGCCGGATCGTCCAGAAATAGCCGACGACATCGTGTCCGTCGCCGCGGCGATCGCGCGCGCGGCGGGCGCGCTGCTGCTCGGCCGCTCGACGCGGGCGCCGACGGGCATCTCGTCGAAGTCGACGCGGACCGATCTCGTGTCCGACGCCGACCGAGCGGCCGACGAGCTCGTCGTGAGCCGGCTGCGGGAGGCGTATCCCGACGACGCCATCGTGTCGGAGGAGGGTGGCGAGGTCCGCGGCGGATCGGGCCGCACCTGGTACGTCGACCCGCTCGACGGGACGATCAACTACCTGTACGGCCTGCCGCACTGGGCGGTGAGCATCGCCTGCCACGACGCGGCGGGCGCGCTCGCGGGCGTGGTGTTCGACCCGACGCGTAACGAGCTCTTCCGCGCGCACCGCGGTCAGGGCGCCGCGCTCGATGATCGGCGGCTCACCGCGAGCGATGCGACCGATCTCGGGCTCGCGCTCGTCGGCACCGGCTTCAGCTACGACGCGGCCGAGCGTGCCCGGCAGGCCGCGGTCGTCGCGCGTCTCGCGGGCAGCGTGCGCGACATCCGCCGCGCGGGCTCGGCGGCCCTCGACCTGGCGTGGGTCGCCGCGGGCCGCCTGGACGCGTACTTCGAGGTCTCGCGGTCGAAGTGGGACTCGGCAGCGGGCGAGCTGCTCGTGAGCGAGGCCGGGGGTGTCGTGAGCTGGACCGCACAGGCAGAGATCGTCGCGTCGGGCCGGATGGTGCACGCGGCCCTCATCGCGCTGCTGCGGGCAAGTCACGGAACTGACGGCTAGACTGGACCTCGGAATGGCGATCGATCAGAAGACCCCCACCGACGTCCATCCCATCGATTTCGAAGAGGACGTCATCCAGCGCCGCCCGCTGACGACCCAGACGGGAATGGGCGGTCACGAGCCGCGGATGATCGGCGGGATCCTCGCCAACGACGACAACATCGTCTTCACGACGGTCAACCAGATCATCAGCTGGGCGCGCTCGCGGAGCCCCTGGCCCCTCGGCTACGGCCTCGCCTGCTGCGCCATCGAGATGATGGCCAGCGCCGCCTCGCACCACGACCTCGCGCGGTTCGGCGCGGAGGTCTTCCGCTCGAGCCCGCGCCAGGCCGACGTGATGATCGTGGCCGGCACGGTGACCCACAAGATGGCTCCGCGCCTGCGCCGCCTTTACGAGCAGATGCCCGAGCCCAAGTGGGTCATCGCGATGGGCAACTGCGCGAGCTCCGGCGGCGAGTTCTGGGACAGCTACGCGACGCTGCAGGGCGTCGATACCGTCGTCCCGGTGGACGTCTACGTGCCGGGATGCCCGCCGCGGCCCGAGGCCCTCACCGAGGGCGTGCTCCGGCTCCGCGAAAAGATCTTCAAGGGCGGATGAGAAAGAGCTGAGTACCTCCGTGCGGCCGGGACCGGCTTCGCCGGCCCCGGGCGAGCCCCTGTCAATGGATGCGGCGGGGATACCGCTTCCGGTCATCGAGAGCGACGAAGGGCTCGAGACCGAAGAGCTCATCCTCAACATGGGCCCCCAGCATCCCTCCACGCACGGCGTGCTCCGCCTCGTGCTGAAGCTCCAGGGCGAGAAGGTCATCGAGTGCCTCCCGGTGATGGGCTACCTGCACCGGGGCATCGAGAAGATCTTCGAGTGGCGGACGTTCCACCAGGGCATTCGCTACGCCGACCAGGCCGACTACGTGTCGAACATGCTGCAGGAGCACTGCTACGCGGGCGCGATGGAGGCGATCGGGAACATCGACATCCCGCGGCGCGCCGAGTACATCCGCGTGATCGTGGACGAGATGTCCCGGTGCGCGTCGCACCTCGTGTGGCTCGGCACGTACGGGCTCGACGTCGGGGCGACGACCCCGATGCTCTACTGCTTCCGCGACCGCGAGGAGATCCTCGACATGTTCGAGGAGCTCTGCGGCTCGCGGATGAACTTCAACTACTTCCGTCCCGGCGGTGTGCTCTACGACTTCCCGCCCGGGATGCTGGCGAAGCTCGAGCGGTTCCTCGATCGCTTCGAGGACCACATCGCTCACGACTACGTCGAGCTGTTCGAGACGAACGAGATCTTCCTCGAGCGGACGATCGGCGTGGGCGGGATCCCGGGCGCCATCGCGACGCAGTACGGGCTCACCGGCCCGATCCTCCGCGCATCCGGCGTGGACTGGGATCTCCGGAAGGACCGTCCGTACTCCATCTATCCCGAGCTCGCGAGCTTCCAGTCGGTGACCGCGGTCGAGGGTGACGCGTACGCGCGCTACAAGGTGCGGCTCGGCGAGCTGCGCCGCTCGGTCGCGATCATCCGCGAGTGCATCGCGAACATCCCGGGCGGCGCGGTGCGGGCGCGCCTCGGGCACGTCTGGAAGTGCCCGAAGGGCGAGGCGTACTACACGGTCGAGGGCGCGAAGGGTGAGGTCGGGATCTACATGATCTCCTCCGGCGGCTCGGCGACGAACCCGTTCCGCGCGAAGATGCGTGGCCCGTCGTTCAACAACCTCCAGATCCTCCCGTGGCTGCTCCAGGGCCGGCTCGTCGCCGACGTCGTGGCGATCCTCGGCTCGATCGATATCGTGCTCGGCGACGTCGACCGATGACGAGCGGCGAGCTCGACCCGGTGAGCGTCTAGTGCTCGGACTGCTCAACGGCATGAAGCGCACCCTCAGCCACCTGCTGCGGGGCAAGACCGTCACGCGCATGTACCCCTACGAGAAGCGCGAGCTGCCGGAGCGCAGCCGCGGGCTCATCGCGCTCCTGCTCGAGCCCGAGACGAGCATCTTCAAGTGCGAGTCGTGCCTGATGTGCGAGAAGGCCTGCCCGCCGCGCGCGATCTCGATCTCGTACACGTTCCGGAACGGCTTCCGCAAGCGGCCGCCGATCGCGCCGCGCGCGTCCTACTACCGCATCCGGATGGTGCAGACCGCGCCGTACGGCGATCGCCGCCCGCTCAGCAATGCCGTACTCACGGTGCCGGCCGAGGCCGAGCGCGGGCTCGACCTCTCGCTGGTCGACCGCATCCTGCGCGACGCGCCACCCGGCGCCGATCGCCTCACCCGCGTGCTGTACGCGACGAACGCGGTGTACGGCTACCTGCCGTGGAGCGCGGCCGAGCGGATCAGCGAGGCGTTCGGTCTTCCGATGACGCACCTCTACACGACGGCGTCGCTGCTCTCGAACTTCCGCGGCGCGCCGCAGGGGCAGGGCACCGCGATCCCGCGCGGCGGACGCCGGTACACCGGCAACGTCGCGATCGCGGGCCTGTGGCCCGACCAGAGCCCGGCGCCGTCGCACGACCGCCTGCACGAGCACGAGGTCACGCACCCGATGGAGCCGGCCTTTGCCGACTAGCGCGCCGTACCGGCTGCTCGACACCGACATCAACGCGGCCCACGAGCGCGATCGCGCGCGGTCGATGGGCCCCGACGCGCTCATCGCGCTCATCGAGGCCTCGGGCCTGCGCGGCCGCGGTGGCGCCGGCTTCCCGCTCGCGAAGAAGCTCGCGGCGGCCCGCACGGCGGCCGCCGGCGGGAGTGCCTACGTCGTCGCGAACGCCTACGACGCCGATCCAGGCAGCCCGCTCGCGCGCACGATCCTGCTGAAGAAGCCCGACCTCGTCATCGAGGGCCTCGCGATCGCCGCGGCCGCCGTCGGCGCGACGAGCGGCTTCCTGTACATCCGCCCCGACGCGGAGAGTGCGAGGAAGGCCGCCGAGCGCGCGGTCGAGGCCGCGAGGCCGGCGCTCGGCGACCTACAGGTCGAGATCGCCGCGGGCCCCGGCGGCTTCATGGGTGGTGAGGAGTCCGCGCTGCTCGCGGTCCTGGAATCACGGCGCGCGATGGCCCGGCAGCGTCCGCCGTACCCGGCGACGCAGGGACTCCTCATGCGCCCGACGCTCGTGTCGAGCGCGGAGACGCTCGCCGCGCTGCCGCTCATCGTGCGCGACGGCGCCGAGGCGTTCCGCCGCGCGGGCACGGCGGCCTCTCCGGGCACGAAGCTCGTCACGGTCAGCGGCGCGGTCGCCTCGCCCGGCGTCTACGAGGTCGCCTTCGGCGAGACGCTCGGCGAGATCGTCGAGCGCGCCGGTGGCGCAACGAGCGCCGGACTGAAGGGCCTGCACGTCGGTGGACCGACCGGCGGCATCCTGAACGCGACACGGACCGGCGTCGCCCTCGACTACGAGACGCTGAAGGCCGCGGGCACGCATCTCGGGTCGGCGCAGATCCGCGTCATCGGCGCGGACGTCTGCATCGTGAACGAGGCCGCGAAGCTGTTCCAGTACCTCGCGAAGGAGACCTGCGGCATCTGCGTGCCGTGCCGCGTCGGCACGAAGCGGGTCGAAGGCATCCTCGAAGGCATCTACTCGGACCTCGGCCGGCAGGAGGACCTCCCGTGGCTCGGCGAGCTCGCCGATCATCTGGAGCAGTTCTCGCTCTGCGGCTTCGGGATCACGAGCGCCTCGATCCTGCGCACGACGATGAGCGAGTTCGCCGACGACTACCGGCGCCACATCACCGAGCGCACGTGCCCGACCGGGACGTGCGCGCCGGCTCGCGCGCGCCGCTATGAGACGATGGCGCAGCCATGAGCCTGATCGAGCAGTACGGCCCCTCGGAGTCGCAGATCCCGACGGTCTCGCACCACGGCGAGATCCCGTCGGGCCAGCCGGTCACGACGATCACCATCGATGGCCAGGAGGTCACCGCCGTCATCGGTGAGTCGATCCTCCGCGCCGCGCAGCGCGCCGGGTTCAACGTCCCGACGCTCTGCGACGACGAGAAGCTCGCGCCGGCGGCAGCGTGCCGGATGTGCCTCGTGGACGTCGAGGGCTACGAGCGGCCGATGCCGAGCTGCCACCTACCGGTCGAGGCGGGGATGAAGGTCACCGCGACGAGCGACGGCCTCTTCAGCATGCGCAAGCAGAACCTCGAGTACATCCTCTCGGACCACAACGCCTACTGCATGCCGCCGTGCCAGGTCGGGTGCCCGACGCACATCGACATTCCCGGGTACCTCGAGCTCATGGCGAAGGGGCAACATGTCGAGGCGGCGCGCCTGGTGAAGGAGGTCCTGCCATTCCCGTACGCGCTCGGCCTGGTGTGCCCGGCGCCGTGTCAGGAAGTTTGCCGCCGCGGTCTGGTCGAAGAGGAGATCGCCATCCGGCAGTGCCACGGCTACGGCGGCGAGCTCTCGCTCGAGATGGACGTCGCGCCGACGCCGTTCCCCCAGGAGACCGCGACCGGCAAGCGTGTCGCCGTCGTCGGCGCCGGCCCCGCGGGCCTCACCGCCGCGTACTACAC
>DASWFN010000256.1:0-2250 GCA_036394215.1 Candidatus Limnocylindria bacterium | reverse complement strand
TGGCTGCTGTTCCAGCTGCAGGGCCTCGATCTCTCGGCAGCGTTCCCGAGCGGCGCGCTCGGTGCGGCGATCGTCGTGGCCGCGGGGATCGCGACCGGAGCCCGCGCTGCTCGTCCGGTCGGTGTGTCGACGTCCTGACCGCGTGACGGCCTCGGCTCGGTACGCTGTGCGCGGATGGACCGGGCTGCCGCCCTCTTCGCGCGTGCCGCCAACGCGCGCGCCGCGTTCTGGGTGCTCGTCGCGACGACCGTCGCGAATGTCCTCGCCTACGGCTATCAGGTCATCATGGCCCGGCTGCTCGCCCCCGATGACTACGCGATCCTCACCGCGCTCTTCGGCGTGCTCATCCTCGAGTCGCTCTCCGCGCAGGTCATCCAGTCGGCCACCGCACGCCTCGCGGCCCAGTACAGGGCCCGCGGCGAGGAGGCCGCGCTCCACGTGTTCGTACGCCGATGGACCCGCCGGGTCCTCATCGGCGCCGGGCTGCCATCGATCGCGATCGTGCTCGCCGCGCCGCTCATCGCGCCGGCGCTCGCGCTGCCGACGCTCGCGGTCGCGCTCTTGGGCGTGGCGCTCTTCATCTCCGCGCCGCTCACGTTCACCGGCGGCCTGCTCCAGGGGCTCGCGTACTTCGGCTGGTTCGGCTGGTACTTCATCGTGCAGGCCGTCTTCCGCCTCGTCATCGGCGTGCTGCTGGTGACCGCCGGCCTCGGCGTCACCGGCGCGTTCGTCGGCGCGCTCTCCGCGCTGGCGGCCGGACTCGTGCTCTCGCTCGTGCCGCTCGTGCCGCTGTTCCGCGCTGCGCGCGGGGCGGTGCACACCGTCGAGCTCGGGCGCGCCGAGACGCGGTTCTTCCTCCTCGCGTCCGTGGTGATGCTCGCGTACGCGATCCTCACCAACGTCGATGCGGTCGCCGGACGGGCGCTCCTGCCCGCGGGTGACGCCGGCGCGTACGCCGGCACGATCACGATGGCGAAGATCGTCCTCTTCGCGCCGATCGCGGTCGGCTTCATCCTCCTCGAGCGCACCGCGCGCAGCCACGCGCGCGGCGAGGACACCGACCGTGCGCTGTTCATCGCGCTCGCGTTCGTGCTGGCCACGAGCGGGGTCGTCACACTGGCGTATCTCGTGGCGCCCGCGTTCCTCACGGGCGTCATCGTCGGCCCGCAGTACCCGCTCGCCGCGACGCTCGTCGGCCCGTACGCGATCGCCGCGCTCCTGAACGCGCTGCTCTCGCTGTGGATCGCGCACTTCATCGGCCGTGGCGAGATGCGCTTCGGCCTCCTGCTCGCGATCGCCGCCGCGGGCGAGATCGTCGCCATCCTCGCCACGCCGCACGACGCGCAGACGCTCGTGCGGGTCGTGCTCGGCGTCGCCGTCGCGACGCAGGCTGCCGCGCTCGTGACGTACGCATGGGAGCGAGGCCATCGCTAGCGGACTCCCGCAGCCGATCGGCTCGCCGATCCTGGTGCGGGCAGGGCTCGTCCTGACGGCGACCGGCATCGTGTCCGCCGCGACCGAGCGGCACGCGACCGACGAGGGCGGCGACATCGTGTTCGCCTACGGGTTCCTCCTGTATCTCGCGCTGATCCTCATTGCCGTGCCCCGGCGGCCGTGGCGCTTTGCGTCGCTCGCGGCGTTCGCGGCGTTCGCGGCCATGTACCTCAGTGCGACGTTCACGTCAGAGGAGACGCAGGATCTCGGGCTCGCGCTGTACGTGGTCGCGGGCGCGCTCGCGTACATCGTCGCTCCCGCGCGGTTCCGCGCGCTGACGGTCGCGGCGTTCGCGCTCTGGACCCCGGCATTCCGCCTCTTCGGTCCGGATCCGCTCAGCGGCCTCTATCCGGTGACCAATGTGATCGCCGCCGTGCTCGCTCTGTTGTTCCTCGCGATCATGCTGCTGCTACGCGATCGAGCCGACGACGATGAGCGTTTGCGCCGGATCGGCCTGGGCCTGCTCGCGGTCGCCTGCGTCGCCCGGATCAGCGAGCGCCACGCGGTCGTTGCCACGGTCGCCGGGATCGCACCGGATGACCTCTGGGCCCTCGTCGTCGTCGCGGTCCTGCCGATCCTCGCGATCGCGAAGATGCGGCGGCCCGTCCGGGACGCTCTCGCGACGGGGATCGCTCTCGGCGCATACGTCCTGGTCGCGATCGCGCTCCTCTACGGCAAGGGCTATCACGTCGATACGGTCGTGGTCCAGCACCGCGCCGCGGAGATCCTGGTGCAGGGCGGCAACCCATACACCGA
>DASWFN010000255.1:0-14124 GCA_036394215.1 Candidatus Limnocylindria bacterium | reverse complement strand
GATCCTGGTCAAGAACGGCGCGAAGCGCTACACCGCTGACCAGCTGTCGAAGCAGCTCGGCGGGATCCCGATCCGCGACGCCGCCGCCGACCAGACCGACGCCGACATCGTGGTCGTGGTCGGATCCGACTTCAAAGGACTTGCGACCGACCTGCAGCGCTAGGAGGTGGGGCGATGCCGATCAAGAGAGGCCTGAAGGGCCTCAAGAAGCTCGCGCAGATCGTTGACACGAGCGCGAAGGACGCCAGCCGCGCGCGCAAGGTGTCGCGCAGCCCGAAGCTGCAGCGCGAGATCGCGGACGACCGGCGGAAAGGCCTGTCGAAGAACTTCGGGACCGTCCGCCAGGCGCTCGCAGACCGCGAGCGGATCGCGAAGAAGAAGGCGAAGAAGGCCCGCTAGCTCGGATAGACGGGCGTCACCCACTCCTTATAGCGGTCGCCCTTGCCGTGGACCGCGTCGAAGTAGACGCGGCTCAGCTTCTGGGTGATCGGGCCGATCGTCCCCTCGCCCACCTTCCGGTGGTCCACCGACGTGACCGGCGCGAGCTGCGCGCCCGTGCCGCAGAGGAACAGCTCGTCGGCGATGTAGAGCTCGGTGCGGTCGATGCTCCGGACCTCGAGCGGCACCTTCAGGTCCCCGGCGATGCGGATGACGCTCGCCCGGACGATGCCCTCGAGGATGTTGTCGCTGACCGGCGGCGTGATGAGCGTGCCGTTGCGGACCATGAACAGGTTCTCGGCGCTGCCCTCGGACACGTGCCCGTCGTTCGTGAGCACGATCGCCTCGTCGTAGCCGGCCTCCTGGGCCTCGGTCTTCGCGAACGCCGCGTTCACGTACGAGCCGGTGATCTTGCTGCGCGCCGGGATGGCGTTGTCATCGACGCGCCGCCAGCTCGACACGCCGCAGCTGATGCCGCGATCGATGTCGATGTACGTGCCGAACGGCACCGCGAACACGGTGAACGCCGACTCGAGATCGTGGAGCCGGACGCCGATGACCTCGCTGCTCTTGTAGACGAGCGGCCGCAGGTAGCAGTCCTCGCGGTAGCCGCACTTGCGGAGCAGCTCGATCGTGATCTCGACCAGGCGCTCCGGGGAGTACGGGAGATCGAGCCGCATGATCTTGCAGGACTTGTGGATCCGGCGGTAGTGCTCGATGAGGTGCAGTCCATAGAGCTGCTCGTGGTCGGCGTTCCAGTACGCGCGCACACCCTCGAAGACGCCGGTGCCGTAGTTGAAGGCGTGGGTCAGGACGCTGACCTTGGCGTCCTTCAGTGGGACGAACTCGCCATTGAAGAAGGCCCACGCGGTGTCGGGCGCCGCGCCTCGGCGCAGCTGGGTCTCTGGGCGGGTCAGCTCCTTCACCATCGGTCCATCCATTCTGACACCCAGCTCTTCTTTTCTCAGAACGCCCGTACTTTCAGTGTCTTGCGCCTGCTGGGCCCCCCGGCCTACGATGCCGCCGGTCTGACCGGGTGGTGGTCTGACCGGGGGCAAGCGGCCTCGCGTAATAGCGGGAGGTCAGGAATGCGGAAGCGGTTCGGTCATGCCATCGCGCTCGCGATGACGGCGGCGTTCGTGGCGGCGGCCTGCGGGGGTGCCGGCGGCGGTGCCGCCAGCAGTGCGCCGGCCGCGGCGAGCGGATCGGCGAAAGTGGCGCTCATCGCGCCGACCAAGCCCGTCGAATTCATCATCAGCACCGCGCCGGGCGGTGGCTCGGACATCTACGCGCGCAAGATGCAATCGATCATCGACTCGCTCAAGCTCTCGCCCGTGCCGGTCACGCCCGTGAACAAAGAGGGCGGGTCCGGTGCGGTGGCGTTCCAGTACGTATTCGACAAGAAGGGCGACGCGAGCGAGATCATGATCACGCTCAACTCGTTCTTCACGACCCTCATCGTGCAGAAGCTGCCGTACAAGGCGACGGACTTCACGCCGATCGCGAACCTGGCGCTCGACCCGTTCTACCTCTGGGTGAACGAGGACAGCCCATGGAAGAACGCCCAGGACTTCGTGACCGCCGCGAAGGCGGACTCCCTGGTCGTGAGCGGCACCGGCTCCAAGCAGGAGGACGAGGCGCTCTTCGACCGGATCCAGACCGTCGCCGGCACCAAGGCGTTCAAGTTCGTCCCGAACTCCTCGGGCGCGACGGTCGCCGCCGCGCTCGCCGGCCACCAGGGCGGTGTCGTCGCGACGGTGAACAACCCGAGCGAGGGCAAGGGCCTCTACACGGGCTCGCCGCGGAAGCTGCGGCCCCTCTGCACGTTCGAGCCATCGAGCCCGACGGCCGGGACGTTCTCCGGGCTCGCCACCTGCAAGTCGCAGGGGCTCGCGATCGACGACTATTTCATCGTGCGCTCGATCATGGCGGCCCCCGGGCTCTCGGCCGGGCAGCAGGCCTGGTGGGCCGACGTGTTCAAAAAGGTCTACGACTCGGATGACTGGAAGAAGTTCATGACCGACAACGAGCTGAAGCCCGACTACCGCGCCGGCGCCGACTTCCAGAAGCTCATCGCCGACTATCAGAAGCTCCACGAGGACATCGCCAAGCAGTTCAACTGGATCCAGTAGCGCATTTGAGGCCGTATCAGGTCGCGACGGCGGCAGCCTTCGCTGTGCTGGCCGCCGTCGCGATGATCGACTCGCGGGCCGGCGCGCTCGTCGACCGCACCGGCACGCAGCCCGGAGGCATCGGCGCCGGGTTCTATCCGTTCTGGTCCGCGACCCTTGTCTTCCTCTGCGCGTGCTACGTCGGATACCGGGCCTGGGTCACGCCGATGCCGGGCACGGCCGCGTTCGAGAACCGCGCGGCGGTGTTCGCCGCCCTCAAGCTGATCGTCCCGATGGTCGTCGCGACCATCGCGATCACCTGGCTCGGGTTCTATATCGTGACCGGGCTCTACATGGGGCTGTTCGCGCGGTGGATCGGCCGCTACCGATGGATCTGGGTGATCGTCATCACGGTCGTCGTGCCCGCCGCGATCTACGCGACGTTCGAGGTCGGGTTCCGCGTCACGCTGCCGAAGAGCTTCTTCTACGACCTGGAGATCCTGCCATTCTGATGCGCATCCACCGCGGAGGGGTCTGGACATAGAGTTCTTCAACGTCCTCGGCGACCTCGCGGGTGGCTTCGGGACGGCCCTGCAGCCGTTCAACATCCTCATGCTGTTCATCGGTGTCGTGCTGGGCCTCGTCGTCGGGGTCCTCCCCGGCCTCGGCGGCACGAGCGCGGTCGCGATCCTCCTGCCGATCACGGTCATCATCGCGCGCACCAGCCCGACGAGCGCCGTCATCCTCCTCGCGGGCGTGTATTGGGGCGCGCTGTTCGGCGGCGTCGTCACGTCGATCCTGTTCAACATCCCGGGCGAGCCATGGTCGGTCGTGCTGCTGTTCGACGGCTTCCCGCTGGCGAAGAAGAAGGGCAAGCCCGGGGTCGCGCTCGCGTCCTCCTTCTTCGCGTCGTTCGTCGGCGCGTTCCTCGCGACCGTCCTGTTCACGTTCTTCGCCCGGGCCCTCGCGGACTTCGCGCTGTCGTTCGGCCCGCCGGAGCTCTTCGCCGTGTTCGTGATGTCCTTCGCGACCCTCATCGGACTGGGCGCGGAATCGCCCGCGAAAGCCGTGCTCATGATCGGCTTCGGCCTGCTGCTCGCGGCCATCGGCTTCGACACCATCACCGGCCAGCCGCGGCTCACGTTCGGTCAGGTCGGCCTGCTGTCGGGGATCGGCTTCGTACCGGTGACGATCGGCCTGTTCGGGATCGGCGAGATCATCGCGTCGGCGGAGGAGCAGGGCATCGGCTTCGTCGAGCGGCTCTCCGCGCGGGTCGGGTTCGGCGACATCCTCGAGACGCTCCGCGAGCTGCGCAAGCGGATCTGGCTCGTGATCATCACCGGCATCATCGGGTTCTGGTTCGGGACGCTGCCGGGCCACGGCGCGACCGCCGGGTCGTTCCTCGGCTACGGCCTCGCGCGCTCGTACTCGAAGAACAAGGAGAACTTCGGGAAGGGCGAGATCTCCGGGATCATGGCCCCGCAGTCGGCGGCCGACTCCGCCGCGGTCGGATCGCTCGTGCCGATGATCGCGCTCGGTGTGCCCGGCTCACCGACCTCCGCGGTCATCATGGCCGGCCTGTTCATCTGGGGACTGACGCCGGGACCGCTCCTGTTCGTCGAGCATCACGATTTCGTCTGGGGCCTCATCGCGAGCATCTACGTGGGCCATCTCATGACGTTCATCATCTGCCTCGCGGCCGTCCCGCTGCTCGCGTCGATCATGCGGATCCCCTACGCGATCCTGACGCCGTTCATCGTGCTCATCTCGATCATCGGCGCATATTCCCTGAACAACAGCATGCTCGACGTCTTCATCACGATCGTGTTCGGCCTCATCGGCTACTGGCTGCGCAAGACGAAGTACCCGCTCGCGCCGCTCGTCGTCGCCGTCGTCCTGGGGGACTCGACGGAGCGCACGTTCCGTCAGAGCCTCATCGCGAGCGGCGGCAGCCCGGGGATCTTCGTGAGCAGCCCGCTCAGCGCGACGCTCGTCACGCTCGCGATCATCCTGTTGCTCGTGCCGGTCATCCGCGCGGTGCGCTCGCGCGGCCGCGGGAAGGGCGACGCGATCGACAAAGAGACCGTCGCCACGGCGATCGACTGAGCATGAGTCCCATCGACGCGCTCCTCCTTGTGGTGGCGTTCGCCCTGATCCTGGTCGGGGCGGAGCTGTTCACGAACGGTGTCGAGTGGCTCGGCCATCTGCTCGGCATGACCGAGGGCGCGACCGGCAGCATCCTGGCCGCCATCGGGACCGCCACGCCCGAGACCCTCGTCCCGATCGTGGCCATCCTGTTCACGAACAGCGTCGACGCCGACGATATCGGCGTGGGCGCGATCCTCGGCGCGCCGTTCATGCTCGGCACGCTGGTCATGCTCCTCATCGGCGTCACCGCGTTCGCGCTGCGCGGACGGCGCGGCCGCGTCACCCTCAGGGTCGACCGGGCCCACGCCTCGCGCGACCTCGGGTTCTTCCTCGTCATGTATTCCGCGGCGCTCGCGATCGCGCTCATCCCGCCGCTCCGCGAGCTGAAGGGCATCCTCGGGTGGCTCTTCCTCCCGACGTACTTCTTCTATCTCTTCCTCGTCCTCCGGACGCCCGCGTCGAGCGAGACCGATCTCGAGGAGCAGGTCGAGGCGCAGGAGGCCTTCGACGCGCTCAGCTTCGCCGCATACCTGCGGCGGGTCGGCGGGCGCTGGGACCCCCACACCCCACCGGGCTGGCTCATCGTCGGTCAGACCCTGATCGCGTTCGGCGGGATCCTGCTCGGGGCGAAGATCTTCGCGGCGTGGATCGACGCGTTCTCCCACGCCCAGGGGTTCAACGCCCTGCTCGTCGCGCTCCTGCTCGCGCCGCTGGCGACGGAGCTGCCCGAGGCCGCGAACAGCCTGATCTGGACGAGGGACAGCAAGGATGTGATCGCGCTCGGGAACGTCGCCGGGGCGATGGTGTTCCAGTCGACCGTCCCGGTGACCGTCGGCGTCCTGCTCACCCCGTGGGTGCTCGGGCCGTTCGGCACGGTGGCCGCGGTATTCGCGCTCGCGTCCGGGGCCCTCATCTTCGCCCAGCTGCGGTTCCGGACCCGCGGGGACGCCCTGCCGCTCTCCTCCCTCATCGTCGGCGGCAGCCTGTATGTGATCTTCATCCTGTATGTCGTGCGGACCGTGATCTCCGGCTAGCGACCCCCGGCAGGACGGCCTACCATCGCCAGCGTTCGCGCTCCAAGCGCGAAACCTTGAGGGAGGATCTTCGCGCAAATGAAACGACTCCTCGCGTTCTCCGTGCTCGCGGCCACGATCGTGGCTTCGTGCGCCACCACCGGCACTCCCGGCCCGTCCGCGAGCGGGAGCGCCGCGACCGGCGCGCACCCGAAGGTCGGTCTCGTCACCGACGTCGGCGGCCTGAATGACAAGAGCTTCAACTCGCTCGCCGACAAGGGCCGCAAGGACGCCGCCGCCCAGCTCTTCGTCGACACGTCGGTCACCGAGTCGAAGCAGCAGGCCGACTACGTCCCGAACCTCACCAAGTACGCCCAGGACAAGTACGACCTCGTCATCGGCGTCGGCTTCCTGATGCAGAACGCGGTGTGGAAGGTCGCCAAGCAGTTCCCGAACGTCAAGTTCGCGATCATCGACGGCGCGCCGCAGGACGACGCCGGTGCGACGCAGAACCTGCCGAACGTCGCCAACCTGTTCTTCAAGGAGCAGGAGGCCGGCTACCTCGTCGGCGTCATCGCGGCGACCATGGCGAAGAACAAGGTCGGCGCCGCGACGCACAACACCGTGTGCTCGATGGGCGGCCTGCCGATCCCGCCGGTCGATCGCTTCATCGCGGGCTACCAGGACGCGGTCAAGACCATCAGCCCGGACACGAAGATCCTGAACGGCTACAGCCAGGACTTCGTCGACCAGCAGAAGGGCAAGGAGGTCGGCCTGAAGCACATCGCTGCGGGCTGCGACATCCTCTTCCAGGTCGCGGGCGGCAGTGGCCTCGGCTACATCGACGCGGCCAAGAATGCGAAGGTCTACGCCATCGGCGTCGACGCCGACCAGTCGGCCGTCGCCCCGGGCACGGTCATCACAAGCGCGCTCAAGAAGGTGGACGTGGCCGTATTCCAGACGATCCGCTCCATCCGCCTCGGCACCTTCAAGGCCGGCGACAACAGCTTCAACGCCACGAACGACGGCGTTGGCTACGGCACCCTCGACAAGGTCGTTCCGGCGGACGCGAAGGCCGCCGCCGACAAGGCGCTCGCGGACATCAAGTCCGGGAAGATCACTCCGAAGGACACCGTCCAGGTCAAGTGACCTGGTGACCCAGCTGCAACAACCAGCGACGACGGGGCCGGGCTCTGAGAGCCCGGCCCCGTCGGTCCGTCAGCTCACCTTTCAATGGGCCGGAGGCCCGGCCATCCCGCTGCTCTCGGTCGCCATCGCGCTCGTCCTCGGCGCGATCTTCGTCCTCCTCTCGGGCAAGGACCCCATCGCGGCGTACAGCGCGCTCATCCAGGGCGCCTTCGGCACCCCGTACGACATCACCGAGACGATCGTGTCCGCGATCCCCCTCGTGCTCACCGGCCTCTCGGTCGCCATCGCGTTCCGCACGGGCCTCTTCAACATCGGCGCGCAGGGCCAGCTCCTCGTCGGCGCGGTGTGCGCCGGTTGGGCCGGCTCGCAATTCGCCGGGCTCCCGGGCGTGCTGCTCATGCCGATCGTGATCCTGTTCGGTATCGGCGGCGGCGCGTTCTACGGCGGCATCGTCGGACTGCTGAAGGCGGTCCGCGGCGTGAACGAGGTGATCACGACGATCATGCTCAATTACACGATCGTCGCGGTCATGCACTGGCTCCTGCAGGCCGGACCGATGACGGCGCAGAACGCGCTCGGCACGCCGGCCTCCACGCCCATCGGCGCCGGCGCGCGGCTGCCGGTGATCGTCCCGAACGAGCTCGTCCTCTTCAGCCGCCTGCACGCCGGCGTCCTGCTCGCCGCGGCGGCGGTGGTGCTCTTCTGGTTCCTGCTGTGGCGCACGCCGCTCGGCTATCAGCTGCGCGCCGTCGGGCTCGGCTCGCGCGCCGCGGCGCAGGCCGGGATCGACCCGGCGCGGCACATGGTCCTGGTCATGGCGATCGCCGGAGGCTTCGCCGGGCTCGGCGGGATGATCGAGGTGAGCGGCCTGTTCGGGCGCGTGTACGACGGCTTCGCCTCGAGCTACGGATTCGACGCGATCGCGGTCGCCCTGCTCGGCAAGAACTCCCCGGTCGGCGTCGTGCTCGCGGCGCTGCTGTTCGGCGCCTTCGTGCACGGTGGGGCGTACATGCAGTCGCACGCCGCGATCTCGTCGAATCTCGTCGCGATCATCCAGTCCTTCGTCCTGTTCGTCATCGCCGCGGAGGCCCTGGTGCGCTCGCTCACCCGGCGCCGCCGCCGCACGCCGAAGCCCGTCGAGGCGATCGCGTGACCGCCGAGATGTTCCTGGGCGCGGCCGTGCTCGCGGCGATGCTGCGGCTGGCGGCCCCGATCGCGCTCGCGGCCCTCGGCGGCGTGGTCACCGAGCGCAGCGGCGTCACGAACATCGCGCTCGAGGCGTCGATGCTCGTCGGCGCGTTCTTCGGGATCGTCGCGGCCGACCGCACCCGGAACATCTGGATCGCCATCGGGGTGGCGGTCCTCGCGGGGCTGCTCGTCGCCCTCCTGCACGCCTACGCCTCGATCACGCTGCGCAGCGATCAGATCGTCTCCGGGATGGCACTGAACATCCTCGCCCTCGGCCTGACGACGTACCTCGATTACCAGCTGTACGGCACCACCGGCACGCCGCCCGACCTCCCGGGCCTGCCGGACGTGCACCTTGGTTTCCTCTCGGGCCTGCCGTACCTGGGCGAGGCGATCGGCGGCCAGAACAGCATGGTCTGGGTCATGGCGCTGCTCGTCGTCGTGCTCCAGCTGTTCCTGTTCCGAACGGTCCCGGGCCTTCGGCTGCGCGCCGTCGGCGAGCATCCCCGCGCGGCCGAGACCGTCGGCATCGACGTCCGGCGGATCCGCTACGTCGCGGTCCTCGCGAGCGGCGCGCTCGCCGCGCTCGGCGGCGCGTACCTGTCGCTCGGCGTCGCCCACTCCTTCACCGACGGCATGACCGGCGGTCGTGGCTTCATCGGCCTCGCGGCGATGATCTTCGGGCGCTGGACGCCGGTCGGCGCGCTCGCGGCCAGTCTCATCTTCGGCTACGGCAACGCGCTCTCGACCTCGCTCCAGGGCGCGACGATCGGCGACGTGCGGGTGCCGGTGCAGCTGCTCGGGACGCTCCCCTACATCCTCACGATCCTCGCCGTCGCCGGCTTCGTGGGCCGCTCTCGCCCACCGGCCGCGGACGGGCAGCCGTACGAGATAGAGGGACACGCATGAGCGAGGAGCGGGCTTTGCCGCGACGAGCGAATTCCACCAGCCTTGAGCGGTCTCGGGGCGAAGCCCCGAGATTGGCAGGGGCACGAGTGACCGTGACAGACGCCACCGCCCCGTTCGTCGAGATGCGCGGCATCGTGAAGCGCTTCGGCGACTTCACCGCGCTGCACGGCGTCGACCTCGTCGTCGACAAGCACGAGATCCATGCGCTCCTCGGTGAGAACGGCGCCGGAAAGTCGACGCTCATGAACATCCTCTACGGCCTGTACCGCCCCGACGCCGGCACGATCACGCTGCAGGGCCAGGACGCGAGCATCCGTTCGCCGCGCGACGCGATCGCGCGCGGGATCGGCATGATCCACCAGCACTTCATGCTCATCCCGCCGCTCACCGTCGCGGAGAACGTCGTCCTCGGCGACGAGCGCTCCGGGCCGGTCCTCAGCCAGCGTCAGCTCGCGACACGCGTCCGCGAGCTCGAGGAGCGTTTCCGCATCTCGGTGGATCCCGACGCGAAGGTGCAGGACCTGCCGCTCGGGCTGCAGCAGCGCGTCGAGATCCTGAAGGTCCTTTACCGCGGCAGCGAGCTGCTCATCTTCGACGAGCCGACGGCCGTCCTGACGCCGCAGGAGGTCGACGAGCTCTTCGCGATCGTGCGGACGCTCCGCGACGAGGGCAAGGTCGTGATCTTCATCACCCACAAGCTCCGCGAGGTCTTCGCCGTCACCGATCGCATCACGGTGCTGCGCGCCGGCGGCAACGCGGGCGAGCTCGTCACGAAACAGACCTCGCCGGCCGAGATCGCGCGCCTGATGGTCGGCCGCGAGCTGAAGCCGGTGCCGGCGCGGACGCCGGTGCCGTCGACCGGTCCGGTCCTCGAGATCCGCGGGCTCCAGGCGAAGAGCGACCGTGGCGCGGCGGCGCTGCAGGGCATCGACCTCACCGTGAGCGCCGGTGAGGTCCTCGGCGTCGCGGGCGTCGGTGGCAACGGCCAGTCCGAGCTCGCGGAGTGCATCCTCGGCCTTCGCGAGCCGACCGCGGGCACGATCGCGATCGGCGGCGCGGACGTCGCGCACGACGATCCGAAGCGCACCCGGCGGCGCGGCGTCGCGTACGTGCCCGAGGACCGCCGGGCCGAGGGACTCGTGCTCGCGTTCACGGTCGCGGACAACTTCATCCTGGGCAAGCAGGACCACCCCCCGTACAGCCGGCGCGGGGTGCTCGACCCGGCCGCGATCCTGCGCGACGGCGATCGGCTCGCGAAGCAGTTCGACGTGCGACCGCCCAACCCGCGCGCGATCGCGGGCAACCTCTCGGGGGGCAACCAGCAGAAGGTCGTGCTCGGGCGCGAGCTCTCCGAGCAGCCCCGGCTCATCGTCGTCAGCCAGCCGACCCGCGGGCTCGACATCGGCTCGACCGAGTACGTCTGGGAGCGGATCCTCGAGCAGCGCGGCCGCGGCTGCGCCGTGCTTCTCATCTCGAGCGAGCTCGACGAGATCCGGGCGCTCTCGGATCGGATCGCGGTCATGTTCGAGGGCCGCATCGTCGCCACCCTGCCTGCTGCGGAGGCCACCGAGGAGCGGCTCGGGCTCCTCATGGCCGGGCACACCGAGGCCGTTCCCGCCTAGTCCGGGTCGACCTCCGGCCGGTCACTTGACCTCTTTCCGGCCTGTTGCTAGCGTTCCTGCAATTGGTCAGACCACCTGACCACAACGCTGCCGAACACATCGGGAGGTCACCCTGGCCATCATCGAGCCGGTCCGGCGCAGCCGCCTCTACCAGGACATCGTGAGCCAGATCTCGGCCCTCATGGACCGGGGGGAGCTCCGTCCGGGTGACCAGCTCCCGCCGGAGCGGGCCCTCGCCGAGCAGTTCCAGGTCTCGCGCGCGTCGGTGCGCGAGGCGCTGCGCTCGCTCGAGCTCCTCGGTGCGGTCGAAACCCGTGCCGGTGGCGGCACGTTCGTGCGGCGGACCGTCCCGGAGGACCTGGCGCGCCCGCTGTCGAACCTCATCGCGCGTGGCCACACGCTCACCGACGTCATCGAGGTCCGGGGACTCATCGAGCCCGCGATCGCCGCGTCCGCCGCGCAGCGCATCCGTCCCGAGGAGCTCGCGGAGCTTCGGGTGATCCTTACCCAGCAGGCCGAGAAGGTCGCCGCCGGCGAGCCGTACGGCGAAGAGGACACCCGCTTCCACGAGCTCATCGGCCAGGCCGCCCGCAACGAGCTGCTCACGACGATGCTCGGGGTGATCTGGGACGTGCTCCGCAGCTCGCGCGAGCAGTGGCTCCAGACGAATCAGCGCGCGCACGCATCCATCGACGCACACGAGCGCATCCTCGCGGCCCTCGAAGCCCACGACGCCGAGGCGGCTCGCGCCGCGGCGTCCCACCACATCCGCGCCGTCGGCGAAGCGATCCTGAAGCTCATCGCGAACAAGTCGAACGAGAACGCGACGCACACCACGAGCACCGTGGGGAAAGGACTCTGATGGCCGCCAGCGTCGTGAAGACCGACCCGACGTCGATCACCATCGAGATCGTCTATCGGGGCATCTTCCAGAAGACCCTCGCCCAGCGTATCTGTCGATCGATCGTGCTCGCCGCCCGCAAACGCGGACACACCGGGACGGCCTTCGGCCGGTACGGTGATTCGCCCGAGCGGAACGGCGTGCCGGCGAAGTACTTCGCGGTCGTCGCGATCAACGACCTCGAGCTCGAGGCGTCGATGGCGAAGTACGAGCCCTCCGTCGTGGACATCGCCGTCGCGGTGGACGACACGCTCGTGAAGGGCGTGGAGTCGTGGGCCTGGTACGGCCGCCAGCCGATCTGGAAGCCCGTCCACGAGGGCGGCGCGGTCCTCGTGACCTCGGAGAAGACCCCCGACGAGGTCCTCGCCCAGACCGACACCGCCGAGCGTCCGTACCTGCTGGGCATCGTGCCCGGCCTGGCCTCGTTCGCCGGCCTCTGGGTGTTCAAGGACGACCACACCGACTACCGCGTGCTCGGCGCGCTCGCGAAGATCGTCCCAAGCTGGGTCCGGATCGAGGACGTGAAGGCCCTCATCCAGGAGCAGACCAAGGACGGCAGCGCCGTCGCGTCCGCGCAGGCTGGCTACGACCGCACGCAGCTCCGCGACGTCAAGGTCGGCGAGGGCACGAGCGGCCACGAGGTCCTCCAATTCGACAAGCCGGGCTGGACCACGATGCGGCCCGGCGTCATCGTCGACGCCCGCAAGCCCGGCGAGCGCAACCCCTACTACAAGAAGTACGGCGCGCGGACCCTCCGGCCGGTCGTCAACTTCGATACCTGCATCAAGTGCACGATGTGCTGGCTCGACTGCCCCGACGAGTGCTTCGAGGTCACGCCCGAGGGCCACTACGAGGTCGTCTACGAGGCCTGTATCGGCTGTGGCATCTGCGCCCAGGTCTGCCCGGTCAAGGACTGCATCGTCATGGTCGACGAGATGAAGTTCGAGGACAACGACGACAAGTGGCAGATGTGGAAGACGGATCACGCGGGCTACAACACCTGGTTCGAGCAGAAGAGTGGCGTGTCGGCCGACCCGAAGAAGGCGGCCGTCGCGTCCAGCAAGGCGGAGAACGCGGCCCCCGGCGCCAACCCCACAACGGCTGGAGGTGAGGACTAGACATGGCGGTAGAGATCAAGGAGAAAGGACACAGCGACGTCGAGACCGAGCAGCTCGCGACGGGCTGCGAGGCCATCGCCGAGGCCATCCGGCTGGCCGATGTCGACGTCATGGCGGCGTACCCGATCCGCCCGTACGACGGCGTGATGCAGGCCGCCGCCAAGCTCATCGCGAACGGCAAGATGGACGTCGAGTACATCGTCGCCGACGGTGAGCACTCCCAGTTCGAGATCGTGAAGCACGCCTGCGCGGTCGGATCCCGCGTGTTCGTCGGCTCCTCGGGGGTCGGCTGGTTCTACGCGATGGAGGCCATCGCGGTGACCGCGGGCCTCCGCCTCCCGGTCGTCGCCATCTGCGGCAACCGCGCCCTCGACGACCCCGGCGCCTTCGGCTGCGAGCACAACGACGCGCTCGCGGTCCGCGACCTCGGCTGGATGCTCTGCTGGGCCGAGACGGCCCAGGAGTCCATGGACTTCGCGCTCACCGCGTGGCGGGTCGCCGAGGACAAGCGCGTGTCGCTGCCGCTCGCGATCGGACTCGACGGCGCATTCCTCACCCACTCCCAGCAGATCGTGAAGATCCCGACCCAGGCGGCGGTGAACAAGTTCCTGCCGAAGTTCGACCTCGGCGACCGCCTCCTCCACCCGGACAACCCGATCACCATCGCCCCGCAGGTCGACCAGGACTGGCTGATGGAGATCCGGATGCAGAACGATCAGGCGATGCGCAACGCGCTCGGTGTCATCACCGAGGCGCACGCCGAGTTCAAGAAGCTGTTCGGCCGGGGCGGCGAGAACCCGTTCCTCGACGAGTACATGACCGATGACGCGGAGGTCGTGTTCGTCGGCCAGGGCACGCTGTCCCTGCCGATGAAGGTCGCGATCCGCAAGCTCCGCAAGGAGGGCCACAAGGTCGGCCTCGTCCGGCTCAAGTGGTTCCGCCCGTTCCCGACCGCGGACGTCGTGAAGAGCCTGAGCCGGTTCAAGGCCGTCGGGGTCATCGACCGCGACTACAGCTTCGGCTCGCCGTTCTACGGCGGCGTGCTCTACAACGAGATCCGCTCGGCGATGTATTCGGCCGCGAAGCGTCCGACGATCGTCGGCTTCATCGCCGCGCTCGGCGGCCGCGAGATCGAGCAGCCGATGGCCCGCGAGATGTTCGACAAGCTCACCGCCGCGGCGAGCGGCGGCCTCACCTCCGGTGACATCACTCACTGGATCGGCGTGCGGAACTAAAGGAGACGATGATGGCAGTGACCGCGAGCAACACCCCGCTCGACCTCCCGCAGATCAAGGGCGTCAAGGACGTTCCTTACGACGAGCTCTTCGTCTCCGGCCACCGCACCTGCCAGGGCTGCGAGTCGGCGCTCGTCATGCGGCACATGGTGAAGGCCTCGGGCCCGCGCACGATCGTGCTCGGCTCGACCGGCTGCATGTACGTGGCGAACACGACCTACTACACGACGCCCTGGGTCGTGCCGTGGATGCACACCCAGCTCGGCGCGTCCGGCTCCGCGGCGCTCGGCAC
>DASWFN010000254.1:0-2915 GCA_036394215.1 Candidatus Limnocylindria bacterium | reverse complement strand
AGCTCGAAAACCGATACAATCCACCTCGTACATACACGGACATCGGGCACTCGTGGGGGGCTTGACCGGAGTGGGTCGAGCCCTTTTTTCATAGCTCGTTTGGAGAGAATTTGACCCTCGCACCTGAAAGACCGACCACCGCGACCCCCGGACGATTTGGCGACCTGCTGATCCACCCCCTCGTCGCGAAGGCCATCGGCGATCTCGGCTACATGGCCCCGACGCCCGTGCAGGCGAAGGCGATCCCCGTCCTCCTCGAAGGCCACGACGTGCTGGCCCAGGCGCAGACCGGCACCGGCAAGACCGCGGCCTTCGCGATCCCGGTGCTCCAGCTCATCGAGCCGACGCTGCGCAAGCCGCAGGCGCTCATCGTCGTCCCCACGCGCGAGCTCTGCGTCCAGGTGACGCGCGAGCTGGGCGCGCTCGGCAAGTACCTGCACTCGAGCGAGGTCGCGATCTACGGCGGCGTCTCGTACGTGCCGCAGGAGCGCGCGCTCAAGCGCGGCGCGACTATCGTCGTCGGTACGCCGGGCCGGCTCCTCGATCACATCGAGCGCGGCACGCTCGACCTCTCGGCACTCCGGGTGGTCATCCTCGACGAGGCCGACCGCCTCCTCGACATGGGCTTCGCGCCGGAAGTGAAGCGCCTGCTCGGCAAATGTCCGACGAACCGTCAGACCGCGCTCTTCAGCGCGACGCTCCAAGGCGAGGTCCAGGACCTCGCGCGGCGCTTCACCAAGAACGCCGTTCAGGTCGCGATCGAGCCCGAGCGCGTGAACCTCGCGGCCATCGAGCAGATCTACATCGAGGTCCTCGACGAGGACAAGGTGAAGGCGCTCGAAGAGCTGCTCAAGAAGTACGACATCGACCAGGTCCTCCTCTTCCGGCACACGAAGCGCGGCGTCGACAAGCTCGTCGAATCGCTGAAGCGACGGGGCCACAAGGTCGAGGCCCTCCACGGTGACCTCAGCCAGCGCGAGCGCGAGCGCACGCTCGATGCGTTCCGCGACGGCTCGCTCCCAATGCTCGTCGCGACGAACGTCGCGGCGCGCGGCCTGCACATCGAGGACATCAGCCACGTCGTGAACTACGACCTCCCGGAGGACCCCGAGACGTTCACCCACCGCGTCGGCCGCACCGGCCGCGCCGGGAAGCAGGGCGTCGCCGTGACGTTCGTCGGACCGTGGGACATGGATGAGTTCGAGGTCCTCAAGAAGAAAGCGAACGTGAAGTTCCGTCGCGAGGTGCTCGACCTCTACGGGACCTGAAGGATCTCTCGAGCGGCTCGACCCACCGGACAAGGTGGAAGGCCTGGAAGCTCGAAGCGATTGAAGATCGAAGCGGGACTCGCGCAGACCCCCGCGCCCGGGACCGCGGCTACGCCGGCTTCCGCGCCGCGAGCACGAACCGGCCGCAGCGGAAACGCAGGACGCCGTCCGCGCGGAGCCGCTGGTCAAGTGTCCGGAGCAACGGCTCGTACCGCGCCACCGAAAAGTCCGGGACCGTCCGGGTGGCCTTCACGTAGTACACAAGCGCACCGATATCAGCGAACGTCGAGTCGCCCCACCACTCCTCCGCGCGCTCGATAGATAGACCCGCGGCGCGTGCCGCGGCCACGAACGCATCGAGCCGCACCTCCGGGAATCGGGGCGTCAGCCCGAAGAGCTGGAGCAGGTCGGGCTTGTCGCGGCCGTCGACCTGCTGGGTGACGAACCGGCCGCCCGGCGCGAGCACGCGCGCCACCTCGCGCGCGTCGTAGCTCTCGTGCCGGTCGATCACCGCGTCGAGCGAGCCGTCGGCGAACGGCAGCACGCCACCCGTCACATCCGCTGACTCATACGGCACGACGGTCACGCCGAGCGGCTCGAGACTGGCCCGCGCGATCTCGAGGTTCGGCGGGTAGGCCTCGGTCGCGAACATGCGCGCCGGGAACGCATCCGCGAGGCGGCTCAGGCGCTCGCCGCCGCCGGTGCCCAGATCGACCGCCGAGCGCGCACCGCGGAACGCGTCGCGAACAAGATCCTCGTAGGACCACGGCGGGTGCTCGTCGGTCCAGCGGTCGTAGATGTGCGCGAAGTCCCAGCCGCTGAACGGGAACCGCTCCTCGGCGCGCCAGGCTTCCAGGATCGCGTCGCTAGCCGAGGTACTCCCGCGCGGTCTGCTCGTAGAGATCGAGCATGAGCTGCAGCGACTCCAGGTCGATCTGCTCGTTCCGGCCGTGGAACATGTTCTGGAAGTCGCCGAACGGGATCTTCGAGCTGTAGACGCTGTAGCCGTACGCGGGCACGCCCTTGCGGCGAAAGAACCGGGAGTCCGTGGCGCCGACGCTCAGCACCGGCACGATCTCAGCACCTTTGAGCACCCTCCGTGTCACGGTGCGCATCACTTCGAAGATCGGCGCATTCGTTTTCGAGGCGGTCGCCGGGTTGTCGTCTTCGTCGACGATCTCCACATGCTCCCAGAGATCGCCGATCGCCTCGCGCAACATCGCCCGGACTTCGCGGCCCTCGTCTCCGGGCACGGTGCGGATGTCGATCTGGATGGTCGCGCTATCGGGGATGATGTTGGTCTTCTGGCCGCTGTGGAGGATGTTGGGAGAGAACGTCGTGTGCGTCGACGCGTCGACCAGCTTCGCGAGCCCGACCGGCAGCTGCCGGAGGATCGCAGGCAGCGCCGCGTCGTTCAGCAGACCGGAGGCGAGCGGCTCCTCGAACTGCATCGCCTCGACGAATTCGCGCCAGGGTCCGTCGAGGTGGCGCTTGGGCTGATAGCTCGCGATGCGCTTCACGACCTCGGCGGCCTTCACGAGCGCGTTGTCGGACCCATACGGCATCGATCCGTGGCCCGGCGTGCCCTTCACCTTCAGGCCGACCCAGTGCGAGCCCTTCTCGCCGACGACCATGATCGCCTTCGGT
>DASWFN010000253.1:0-4423 GCA_036394215.1 Candidatus Limnocylindria bacterium | reverse complement strand
CGCTGCGCCACGTGCACCGCAAGGTCTACCTGCCGACCTACGGCATCTTCGACGACGGCCGCTACTTCGGCCCCGGTGACCGGTTCGAGACGTTCGAGAGCGCGGTCGGGACCGCGGGCATCGCGATCTGCGAGGACCTGTGGCACGTCTCGGTGCCGTACCTGTACGCGTCCGGCGGCGCCAGCGTGATCCTCGCGCCGGCCGACAGCCCGGGCCGCGGCGTCGCCGAGGGCGGCGACCTTGGGACGGCCGCGTCGTGCCGGATGATGGACCGCTTCTACGCGCAGTACCTGACGGTGTACGTGGTGTTCGCGAACCGCGTCGGGCTCGAGGACGGGATCGGCTTCTGGGGCGGCTCCGAGGTCATCGGCCCGGACGGCACGATCTGCGCGCGGGCGAAGGAGTTCGAGGAGGAGCTCCTCGTCGCCGATATCGATCCCGAGCTCGTCGCGCGCGAGCGCGCGCGCAACCCCCTGCTGCGGGACGAGCGGCCGGACCTGGTGTTCCGGTCTCTCGCCGAGCGCATGGGCGTTCGGGTGGCGCCGTGACGATCGAAACGGAGCGCGAGGCGATCCGGATGGCGCCGGGCGATCTGACCCCGCTCCGCATCGACGAGGTCCTCGTCCGCAAGATGCTCGTCGGCTTCCTGCGCGAGGAGACCCTGAAGACGGGGGCGAGGCGTTTGGTGCTCGGGGTATCCGGTGGCGTCGACAGCGCGGTCGTCGCCGCGCTCGCGGCGGAGGCCCTCGGTCCGGCACAGGTGCTCGGCCTGTTCACGCCCTACCGCACGTCGAACGCGCGCTCGAAGGCCGACGCCGACGCGGTCGCGAAGGCGTTCGGTTTCCGGCTCGAGGAGGTCCCGATCACGGCGCAGGTCGACGACTACTTCGGTGGACGGACGGGCATCGACCGCGTGCGGATGGGGAACAAGATGGCGCGCGAGCGCAAGAGCATCGAGTACGACCGCTCCTGGCCCGACGGCCTCGTCCTCGGCACGTCCAACAAGACCGAGCTCCTGCTTGGCTACGGCACGCAGTTCGGCGACCTCGCGTGCGCGCTGAACCCGGTGGGCGACCTCTACAAGACCCAGCTCCGCGAGCTCGCCGCATCGCTCGGCGTGCCTCGCGGGATCATCGAGAAGCCGCCGAGCGCGGATCTCTGGGAAGGCCAGACCGACGAGGGCGAGCTTGGGTTCACGTACGCGGACGCCGACGTCATCCTCTATCACATGGTCGACCGGCGGGCGCGGCCCGCGGAGCTGATCGCCGCGGGCTTCGACGCCGCGCTCATCGCGAAGATCCGCGAGCGCATCCGCCGCAATCACTTCAAGCGCGTGATGCCGCTCATCGCGAAGGTGAGCCTCCGCACCGTCGGGCACGACTTCCTCTATCCGCGCGACTGGGAAGCGGACTGAGCCCGACCGCGCTGGGCTATGCCTTCGCGATCGCAGCCGCCGCGTTCTACGCGGTCGGTGGCGTCATCGCCAAGCGCGCATTCGAGCTCGGCGTGGCGCCGGAGACGCTCGCGGAGCTGCGCATCCTGTTCGCGTTCCTCGCGTTCCTGGCGCTGACGCTCGCGTTCCGGCGGCGCGACCTGCTGACGATCGAGCGCGCCGACCTCCCGTGGCTCGCGCTCTTCGGGCTGCTCGGCGTGATGGCGGTCCAGCTCGTCTACTACCAGGCGATCCAGCGGATCCCGCTCGGCGTGGCGCTGGTCATCGAGTACACCGCGCCGCTCCTCATCCTCGCCTACTGGCGCCTCCGCGGCCGGCACGTGGGCCTCGGACTCTGGATCGCGGGCCTGCTGACGATCCTCGGCTGCTACTTCGTCGTCGGTGCGTACGACGCGCAGCTCCGCCAGGTGAACGCGGAGGGCGCGCTCCTTGCGACACTCGACGCGGTCATTCTCGCGGCGTACTTCCTGCTCGCCGAGCGCCTCGTCCACAAGTATTCGAGCTGGGCGCTCCTGTGCGCCGGCTTCGGCACCGCCGCGCTCGCGTGGTGCGTCGTGCGGCCGCCGTGGACGCTGCCGTGGTCGATCCTCGGCGGCGAGCTCGGCCCGTACGTGCTCGGCGTCGTGATCATCGCGACGGTCGTGCCGTACCTGTTCAGCGTCGGCGCGGTCCGGCTCATCCCCGCTGCGCGGGTCGGGCTGACCTCGACGAGCGAGCCGGTCATCGCCGCGGTCGCGGCGTGGCTGCTCATCGGCCAATCGCTGGAGCCGCTGCAGGTCGCCGGAGGCCTGGTCGTGGTCGCCGGGATCGTCGTCGCGCAGTCGGTGCGCGTGACGCGCGATGGCGTGTAGCTGGCTAGATCACCATCCGCACGATCGAGCGCACGAGCTCGGTGGTGAAGCCGTACACGAGATGCGAGGCGAGCGCGTAGGCGTGCTTCGATGGCGGCGTCTGCTCGGGCTTCGCGCCCAGGCGCTGCGCCGGCACGAACATGTTGTCGGCGGTCCACCAGACGACCACTCCCATCGCGAGCCCGTTGAACATCCGCGCGGGCGGGAGGACCTCGGCGACCGCGCCGTAGACCGCGCCGATCGTCGCGCCGGTCGTGTAGTGCACGAGCTCGCCGGCGGCGGGCTTCAGCTCCTCGGGGAGGTCCGTGTCGAGGACCTTCTTCGCGACGCGCTCGGCCGCCTTGATCGTCGCGGGCTCGTCGGTCGCGGTGTCCTTGATGGCGTGCGCGCGGCGCCGGGGCGCGGCGGCCCGCTCCATGTCGTTCCACCACGTCTGGAACAGCTCCATCGTGTAGGCGCCGGCGGCGCCGCCGATGGCGCCGGCGAAGGCGCCCTTGACCGGATCCACACCCTCGCGCGCTGCAGGATCCATGCTTAGGCCGTGGGGACCCTGTATCTGGTCGCGACGCCGATCGGGAATCTGGAGGACGTGTCGCCGCGGGCGCTCAAGATCCTCCAGGAGGTCCACATGGTCGCGTGTGAGGACACCCGTCACACCCAGATCCTCCTGCGCCGTTACGACATCCGGGCCAAGCACCTGACCGCGTACAACGAGTTCAACCACAAGCGTCAGGTGAACGTCCTCGTTGGCCAGCTCGATCGGGGCTGGGACGTCGCCCTCGTGTCCGATGCCGGCACCCCGGCGCTGTCCGATCCCGGTGAAGCCCTCGTCGTCGCGGCCGTCGCCGCGGGCCACACGGTCACGCCGATCCCCGGGCCTACCGCGGCCATCGCGGCGCTCGTCGCGTCGGGCCTTCCGACGCGATCATTCACGTTCCTCGGGTTCCTCTCCAAGAAGAGCGGCCAGCGGCGGAAGGCCCTCGCGTCGCTCCTCGCCGAGGGCCGGACGATCGTCGTCTACGAGAGCCCGTTCCGCACGGGCGACCTCCTCGAGGATCTCGCGGCCATCGCGCCGGACGCGCGCGTCGTCGTCGCGCGCGAGCTCACGAAGATCCACGAGGAGCTCGTGCGCGGAACGGCGAAGGACCTCGCTGCTCGGTATGCTTCCGATCGCCCGAAGGGGGAGGTCACGGTCGTCATCGCGCCGGCGGACCGTGGCCCAAGGGGGGCGGATGCCGACCAAGGCGAAGCCTAAGCAGGTCGATGTCTTCGTCGAGATCCCGCGCGGCTCCCGCGCGAAGTACGAGCTCGACCAGAAGACCGGCCACATCCGGCTCGACCGCGTCCTGCACTCCTCGGTGCACTACCCGGCGGACTACGGCTTCGTCATGGGGACGCTCGGCGGCGACGGCGATCCCCTCGACGCGCTCGTGATCGTCGAAGAGCCGACGTTCCCCGGATGCGTGATGGCCGCCCGCCCGATCGGCACGCTGTTCATGCGCGACGCGAAGGGGGAGGACGAGAAGATCCTCGCCGTGCCGGTCGGCGACCCGCGGTTCGACGAGATCCGCACGCTCGATGACCTCGCGCCGCACTGGCGCAAGGAGATCGAGACGTTCTTCTCGACGTACAAGGTGCTCGAAGCCGACGACACCGAGGTGCGCGGGTGGCACGACGAGACGGTCGCCTGGAAGGTCATCGACGCGGCGCGTGAGCGCAAGGCGAAGCGGTGAGGCGTGAGTACCGAAGGGCGTGGAGCGCCGCACTTGGCCGGGACATGGAGCTGCTCGTCTTCGGCGACCGCGGCACTCCGGTGCTCGTCTTCCCGACATCGATGGGGCGCTTCTACCAATGGGAGGACTTCGGCATGATCGCCCACCTCCAGCGCCGCATCGACGAGGGTCTGATGCAGCTCTGGTGCGTCGACAGTGTGGACAGCGAGTCCTTCTACGACACGCGGATCGAGGGGCAGGAGCGCGCGCGCCGCCACATCGCGTACGACCGCTACCTGGCGGACGAGGTCGTGCCGGCGATCCGCCGGCAGAACAGCGACCTCGCGCTCGAGCTGGTCGGCGCGTCGTTCGGCGCGTTCCATGCCGTCGCCCTTGCGACGCGGCAT
>DASWFN010000252.1:0-5792 GCA_036394215.1 Candidatus Limnocylindria bacterium | reverse complement strand
GTGCCCGGGTCGGGCAGGTGCGCGGGGTTGTCGATCGCGAGCTCGGTCTCGCCGTGGGTGATGACGCGGTACTCGACCGAGGGCGAGGTCGCGATGAGGTCGACGTCGTATTCGCGCTCGAGCCGCTCCTGGACGATGTCCATGTGGAGGAGGCCGAGGAATCCCGCGCGGAAGCCGAAGCCGAGGGCCTGCGAGCTCTCCGGCTCGTACACGAGCGACGCGTCGTTCAGGCGGAGCTTCTCGAGCGCGTCCCGGAGCGCGGGGTAGTCCTCGGACGAGGTCGGGTAGAAGCCGGCGAACACCATCGGCTTCGCGGGCCGGTAGCCGGGAAGCGGCTCCCGGGCCGGATCCGTGACGAGGGTGAGGGTGTCGCCGACGCGGCAGTCGGCAACCGTCTTCAGGCCGGTCGCGACGTAGCCGACCTCGCCCGTCTCGAGGCGCTGGATCGGGACGGCGTCGGGGGCGAACACGCCGAGCTCGAGGATCTCGCTCTCGCGCTGGGTCGCCATGAGGAGCGTGCGATCGCCCTGCGCCACGCTGCCGTCGACGACCCGGATGTGCGCGACGACACCCTTGTACTGGTCGTAGTGCGAATCGAAGATGAGCGCGCGGAGCGGCGCGTTCGGGTCGCCGCTCGGCGGCGGCACGCGGTCCACGACGGCGTTGAGGATCTCGGTCACCCCGACGCCGGTCTTGCCCGACGCCAGGAGGATCTCCTCGTCCTTGAAGCCGAGCGTCGTGCGCAGGTCCTCGCGGACGAGATCGATGTCGATGTTCGGCAGGTCGACCTTGTTGATGACCGGCACGACCTCGAGCCCCTGCTCGACGGCGAGGTAGGCGTTCGCGAGCGTCTGGGCCTCGATGCCTTGCGACGCGTCCACGAGCAGGACCGCTCCCTCGCAGGCCGCGAGCGAGCGGCTCACCTCGTAGTTGAAGTCGACGTGGCCGGGCGTGTCGATGAGGTTGAGCTCGTACGTCTGGCCGTCCTTGGGCCAGGACATCCGCACGGCGCGGGCCTTGATCGTGATGCCCTTCTCGCGCTCGAGGTCCATCGAGTCGAGGAGCTGGTCGCGCATCTCGCGCAGCGACACCGTGCCGGTCAGCTCGAGGATGCGGTCGGACAGCGTCGTCTTCCCGTGGTCCACGTGGGCGATGACGCTGAAGTTGCGGATGCGCTGGCGCGGGTCGGACATCTGACGAGCCTAGAGGGGTCAGCCGGCCGGTGTCGGCTCCGGGAGCACGAGAACGATCGCCGCAACGGTCTCGGTCACGACGGCTTGAACACCATCAGCCACGCGATCAGCGCGAGCGCGACGATCCCGATCGCCAGCAGCGCCTCCGGGCGGCGCGAGTGCAGCAGCGCGAGGAGCTCGGCCTCCGGGAGCGGCTGCGGCGCCACTTTGTCGCGCGGGCCGCGCTGTCCCAGGGCGTGGCGAACGCCGAGGTAGTACGGGCTCGCGATGGAGTACATCCCACCCAGGCTGAGCACGAGGATCCCGATCGCCGCCCAGAGCCACCACTGACCGAACCATTGCCCGACCACGCCGGCCGCGATGCCGCCGGCAAGCAGCAGCAGTAGTCCGCCGTACATCACCCCAGCGCTCACCTGCGAAACCTCGAGCAGCGCGGAGATCCGCGCGGGATCCCGCTCTCCGCGGACCTTGAAGGCAACGACCGCCGAGGTGCCGTGGCCGAACGAGAACACGAGCACCCCGAGGATGTGCAGGAACACCAGCCACGGATAGGCGGTCATGGCCGCCGCAGCCTGGCGCGCACCGCGGCGGTGATCTCGGCCAGCTCGTTGACGCGGAACAGCGTCGCCGCGCCGACGTAGGCGACGACTCCCACCGCGACGGCGACCATCGTCTGCAGGAGCAGACCGACCTTGGTCTGTTGCAGATCGACGGTGATGTTCGTCGCGCGGATGAACGCGAACATCGCGATGCCCATGAGGAGGCTCGCGGCGATGACCTTGAGCGTCGCCGTCCCGAGCCCGCCGATCCGCAGGCGCGCGCGCGGCGCGAGCAGCGCCATGAACAGCGCCGCCTCGGCCAGTGTCGCGATCGAGTTCGCGAGCGCGAGGCCGTTGATCCCGTACGTCGGCGCGAGGAGCACCGAGAGCACGATGTTCGTCCCGATCGAGATGAGCGTCAGCGCGAGCGGCGTGCGTGTGTCCTTGGACGCGTAATACGCGCGCGCGAGGATCTGGATGAGGGCGTGGCCGGCGAGGCCGAGCGAGTAGAACAGGAACGCCTCCTGCGTCGCCTCGCGCGCCTCGGGTCCGAAGCGTCCGTACTGGAACAGCAGGTTCACGATCGGGCGGCGCAGCACGATCATCATCACGACCGTCGGCAGCGTGAGGAACAGGATCCAGCGGATCGCCGTTTGGAGGAGGTCGCGCATCCGTGCCTGGAGGCCCTGCGCCGCAAAGTGCGAGAGCGTCGGGAACACCGCGGCGCTGATCGCGATCGAGAAGACGCCGAGCGGCAGCTGCATGAGTTGGAACGCGTAGATGAGGGCGGTGAGCGAGCCCTCGGGCATCTTCGCCGCGAGGAACGTGTCGACGATGAAGATGAGCTGCACCGCGCCGAGCGCGAGCGTTCGCGGCACGGTCAGGCGCACGATCTCGCGGACGCCGGGATGCCCGAGGTCGAGGGTGAGCTTGTAGCGCGTCCGCCGGAACGTGAGCTCCGGGATCTGGACCAGCCACATCATCAGCGCGCCGGCGACGGTGCCCCAGGCCAGCGCCTCGATGCCGAGGAACGGCGAGGCGAAGAGCGCGAACAGGATGATCACGACGTTGTAGACGAGCGGCGCGGTCGCCCCGGTGAGGAACTGCCGGTACGAGTTCAAGATGCCGGTGAAGAGCGCCGAGAGACCCATGAAGATCGGGCTGAGCAACATGATCCGCGCGAGCCGGATGCTGAGCTCGCGCTGCCCCGGATCGGAGAACGGCGCGAGCGCGGGCTGGATCCACGGCGCCAGGAACCAGAGCACCGCGGAGACGGCGACGAGCAGGATCACGATCGCGTTCATCACGCTCGATGCGACGCGCCAGGCCTCGTCCTCCCGCTCCTTCGCGAGGTATCCGGTGAAGACGGGGATGAAGGCGCTCGCGAGCGCGCCCGCGACGAGCAGGTTGAAGAGCGTGTCGGGGATGCGGAACGCGGCCCAGAACGCGTCGAGCTCGGGGGTCTCCCCGAATTTCGCCCCGATGACCGACAGCCGCAGCCAGCCGAGGAGTCGGCTGAGGATGAGCGTCACGATCATGAAGATCGACGCCCGGCCGACGCTCATCTGCATGTGCCCCGAAGTATGAATAGACTCGGGTCTATGGCAAAGAAGAAGCGCTCAGCACTCAAGCGGATCCGCCAGGCCCCGCGCCGCGCGGAGATCAAGACCCTCGCCCGTTCGTCGGCTCGGACCGCCGTCAAGAGCGCGCGCGCCGCGATCGGCAAGGCCGATGGCGCGGGCGACGCCCTGAAGGCCGCCGCGAGCGCGCTCGACAAGGCCGTCAAGCGCGGCGGGCTCCACAAGAACGCCGCCGCCCGGCGCAAGAGCCGTCTGGCGAAGCAGGCCGCGCGCGCGAAAAAGGTCTAGCTACCGCCGCGCGAAGCGCGGGAAGGTGTCCGTCCCCGGGTAGCGCGCGGCGTCGCCGAGCTCGAGCTCGATCTCCATCAGGCGGTTGTACTTGGCCACGCGCTCGCTCCGGCTGAGCGAGCCGGTCTTGATCTGCCCGGTGTTGAGGGCGACACAGAGGTCGGCGATGGTCGTGTCCTCGGTCTCACCGGACCGGTGCGAGATGACCGCGGCGTACCCCGACCGGTGGGCGAGCTCGACCGCCTCGATCGTTTCGGTGAGCGTGCCGATCTGGTTGAGCTTGATGAGCACCGCGTTCGCGGCGCCCTCGTTCACGCCGCGGCGGATACGCTCGACATTCGTCACGAAGAGATCGTCGCCGACGAGCTGCACCCGCTCGCCGAGCGCCTTCGTCAGCGCCTTCCAGCCGTCCCAGTCGTCCTCGGCCAGCCCGTCCTCGATCGACACGATGGGGTACTTGTCGCGCCAGGCCGCGTACTTGGCGATCATCCCCGCGCTGTCGAGCGTCGCCTTCTCGCGCGCGAGCGTGTACTTCCCCTTCGCGAACAGCTCGGTGGACGCCGGGTCGAGCGCGATCGCGCAGTCGGTGCCGGCCTGGTAGCCGGCCTTCGCGATCGCGTCGAGGATCAGCTCGATCGGCTGTTCGTTCGAGGTGAGCCCCGATGGCGCGAAGCCGCCCTCGTCCCCGACGCCGGTGCCCATGCCCTTGTCGTGCAGCTGCGCCTTCAGCGCGTGGAAGATCTCCGAGCCCATGCGGATCGCTTCGCTGAACGATGCCGCGCCGAGCGGCACGAGCATGTACTCCTGCATGTCGGCGGAATCCGTCGCGTGCTTGCCGCCGTTGAGCACGTTCATCATCGGGACCGGCAGCGTGCGGGCGAGCGGACCACCGAGGTAGCGGTACAGCGGCTGGCCCACGTCGGCCGCCGCGGCGCGGGCACAGGCGAGCGATACCCCGAGCGTCGCGTTCGCGCCGAGCCGCGACTTGTCGGGCGTGCCGTCGAGCTCGCACAGCAGTGAGTCGATCGCCGACTGGTCCGTCGCCTGCTCGCCGATGAGCTCGGGGGCGATCACGTCGTCGACGTTCCCCACGGCTTTGAGGACGCCCTTGCCGCCGTAGCGCGCCCGGTCACCGTCGCGGAGCTCGACGGCCTCGTGCGCGCCGGTGGACGCGCCGCTCGGGACCATCGCCGTGCCGACGGCCCCGCCCGCGAGATACACGTCGACGGCGACCGTGGGGTCGCCGCGCGAGTCCAGCACCTCGCGCCCCCGGATCATCTCGATGGTGGCGTCAGACATCCGGGATCGCCTCCACTCCGGGCAGCTTCTTGCCCTCGATCAGCTCGAGCGCGGCGCCGCCGCCGGTCGAGACGTGGGTGATCTTGTCCGCGAGGCCGAGCTGCTCGATGGCCTGGACCGACTCGCCGCCGCCGACCACCGTGATGGCGCCGCGCGCGGTCGCATCAGCCATCGCGCGCGCGATCGCCTGGGTGCCGTGGGCGAACTCGGGCTGCTCGAAGAGGCCCAGCGGTCCGTTCCAGAACACCGTCTTCGCGTCCTTCACGTGCGCGGTGTATTCGCGCTCGGTCTCCTCGCCGATGTCCAGGATCCGGTCGCCCGACCAGCGCATGTCCACCGGCAGGAGGATCTCGCAGCCGCGCCGCGTCGCCGCCTCGATGATCGCGCGGGCCTCGCCGACGCGGTCCGGCTCGCTGAGCGAGGCCTTGATGTCGACGCCGTTCGCGGCGAGGAAGGTATTCGCCATGCCGCCACCGATCGCGATGACGTCGCACTTCGCGACGAGCGCCTTCAGCACGTCGATCTTCGACGAGATCTTCGCGCCGCCGATGACCGCGACGAACGGGCGCGCCGGCGACTCGAGGAGCGACGTGAGCACCCGCACCTCCTTGTCGAGGAGGAGTCCGGCGTAGGCCGGTAGCAGGCGCGCCACGCCCTCGGTCGAGGCGTGCGCGCGATGGGCCGCGCCGAACGCGTCGTTCACGTACGCGTCGAACCCGTTCGCGAGCGCCTTCGCGAACGCGGGGTCGTTCTGCTCCTCCTCGGGGTGGAACCGCACGTTCTCGAGCATCAGCACGTCGCCAGGGTCGAGCTCGCGGACCTGCTGCTCGACCTCCGGTCCGACGCAGTCGTGCGCAAGAGGGACGGGGATGCCCAGGATCTCGGACGTGCGC
>DASWFN010000251.1:0-5447 GCA_036394215.1 Candidatus Limnocylindria bacterium | reverse complement strand
CGGCTTCGCGGTGCAGGCCGGTGCACCGCCGGCCGGTCTCGACTGGACCGGCTTCGCGCGCCGCCTCGAGTCGATCGGCTACGGCGGCCTCGTCATGGCCGATCACGTCATCGGCAACGGCCTGTCGCCGTTCCCGGCACTCGCGGCCGCGGCGGCCGCGACCACGACGCTCCGGGTCGGCACGCTCGTCCTGGACAACGACTTCCGCAATCCGCTGCTCCTCGCGCGCGAGGCCGCGACGGTCGACGTCATTTCGAACGGCCGGCTCGAGCTGGGCATCGGTGCGGGCTGGAACGACCGCGACAACCACAGCCTCGGGATCGCGTACGACGTGCCGCGCGTGCGCGTCGAACGTCTGGCGGAGGCCGTCCCGCTGCTCAAGCGCCTGTGGACAGAGGACGAGGTGACCCACGCGGGAACGCACTACCGGCATGACCGGGCGCACAGCGGTCCGAAGCCGGTCCAACGCCCGCATCCGCCGCTCCTCATCGCCGGCGGCGGCGATCGGATCCTCGCGCTCGCGGCGAAGGAGGCCGACATCGTCGGCGTCGTGCCGCGAACGAAACGTGACGGCTCGCCCGATCGCGCGGCGTACTCGTGGGAGACCGCGCTGGACCGCTTCGCGCACGTGAAGGCGCTGCTCGGAGATCGCGACGTCGAGCTGAACACGCTCGTGTTCGCGATGACCGTCACCGCCGACCGTGCCGCGGGCATCGCCGAGATCTCACGACGGTTGGCCGGCGCGCCGCCCGAGATGATCGACCGCTCGCCGTTCTTCCTCGTCGGCTCGCTCGCCGAACTGCGCGCGCAGCTCTTGCGCGTGCGCGCGACGTTCGGGGTCAGCTACTTCAACGTGCGCGGCGACTCGGTCGAGGCGTTCGCGCCGCTCGCGCGGGAGCTCAGCGCGCTCTAGCGGTCCGGGCCCTCGCCTTCCAATCCTGCGCTCCGGTCTGGAGCTCGCGCGCACCGGCGGCGAGCGACTTCGATGAGCCGCCCGCGCCGAGCATCGCGGCGAGCTCGGCCGCGCTGTCCCGGGCGGCGAGCCGCTCGGCGATGACGTGGGTCCGTCCGGCGCGGACCTCCTTGCGGACGGCGACGTGCGTGTCCGCGTAGGCGGCGACCTGCGCGAGATGGCTGACGCAGAGGACCTGATGCTGGCGCGCGAGCGACCAGAGCGCCCGACCGACGACATCGCCGAGGCGGCCGCCGACGCCGGCGTCCACCTCATCGAAGACGAGCACCGGCGTCTCGTCCTGCGCCGCGAGCACGACCTCGAGCGCGAGCATGATCCGCGAGAGCTCGCCGCCGGACGCCATCCCCTCGAGCGGCCCGAACGGCTCGCCGGGATTCGGGGCGATGCGGAAGGCGACGCGGTCGGCGCCGCTCGCGTCGGGCTCCAGCGGCTCGAGCGCGACGGTGAACCGGCAGCGCTCGAGGCCGAGGTCGCCGAGCTGCGCCTCGACGCTCTTCGCGAGCCTCTTCGCGCTCTTCTCGCGGGCCGTGTGGAGCGCCGCGCCCGCGGCGGTGAGGGCGTCCCGCGCGGCGCGCTCCTCGCCATCGAGCCGGGCGAGACGCTCCTCCTGCGACGACACATCGGACAGCTCGCGTCGCGCGCGCTCGCCGTACGCGATCACGTCGTCGAGGAGCGGTCCGTACTTCCGCCCGAGCTCGGCGAGCGCGTCGTGCCGCGCCTCGAGACGCTCGAGCTCGCGGGGATCGGCGTCGATGCCCTCGCCGTACCGCCGGAGCTCCGCGCCGAGATCCGCGACCTCGTCCACCGCGGCCGCAAGACGGGCGGCGTGCTCGGCCAGGCGCGGGTCGAGCTCCGCGGCGGCGGCGAGATCGCGTGCGGCGATCGCGAGGCGGTCGCGTGCGGCGGATCGCTCGCCGACCAGGATGTCGTGGACCGCCGCCGCGCTCGCGCGCAGCCGCTCCGCCGATCGCGCGACACCGAGCGCGGCCGCGAGGTCCGCGTCCTCGCCGGGCTGGATGTTCGCCGCCTCGATCTCTTCGACCTCGTGCTCGAGGAGGGCGAGCCGGCGCGCTCGTTCGCGCGGATCGCCGCCGAGCGAGGCGCGCTCGGCGATGATGTCGCGGAGCGCGCGATGCGCCGCCGCGGTCGCGCCACGGAGGCGCGCGTGCTCGCCGTACGCGTCGAGGAGATCGCGCTGCACCGCGGGGCGCGCGAGCCGCAGCTGCTCGCCCTGACCGTGGATCGCGACGAGATTCGCGCCGCGCTCGGCGAGCTTCGCGAGCGGAACGGTCTCGCCGTCCATGCGCGCGGGCGCGCGGCCGGGTTGGATCTCGCGCGCGAGGATGAGGTCTTCGTCACCCGCGCCGGTGAACACCGCCTCGACGCGAGCGCGTTCGGCGCCTTCGCGCACCATCCCGGCGGCGACGCGTCCGCCCGTCGCCGCGAGCAGCGCGTCGACGAGCATCGACTTGCCGGCACCTGTTTCGCCCGTGAGGACCGTGAGCCCGGGCGCGAGCTCGAGCCGAAGCTCTGAAACGAGAGCGAGGTCCTTCACCGAGAGCTCCGCCAGATGTGGACGGCTCATGCGATGTCGGACCTCGCTCGCGTCAGATAAGTGCTGTGAGTGCTGCTTACTTGCCCTTCGGCTTCGCCATGGTCGCGTCCTTCGCCTGCTTGGCGATGCGGAACTTGAGGACGCGCTTCGCCGGGATCTTGATCTCGGCGCCGGTGGCCGGGTTGCGGCCGATGCGGGCCTTGCGGTCGACGATCACGAGCTTGCCGAGTCCCGGGATCGTGAAGCCGTTCTTGGCTTCCTTGTACGCGAGGTTGTTGAGCTCGTCGAGGAATTCGCTCGCCTGCTTCTTCGAGAGACCGGTCTTTTCCGCCAGCGTCGCCATGGTCTGCGACTTTGTCATTGAAGCCACCCTGCCGCTCCTCCTACATAAAAGCCCATTCGGGCGTATTTCCTCTGCATTGTGCACATGCGGAGGGCACTATGTCGTCATGACCTTGGTAGTCGTGGATAACCCGGCCGACCGGCCGGACTTCATCAAGGAGACGATCAGGCTCCAGACGGCCGCGACGGCCGAGGGACGTCGCTCGCTCCTTCATTTGGTCGAGGAGACGACCGACGCCGACCTGCTGGCTGGGACGCCGGACGACTGGGGGCTGGGCCAGATCGCGGTCCACCTGCTGCTCGTCGACCGCGGCGTGTCCGGGATCGCCCTCCGGCTCGCTCGTGGTGAGGAGACCGGCGCCACCGGGCAGCCGCGGCCGGCGCCGGGCGGCGTGACCCGCGACGGCATCAGAAGCCTCGCGGCCAAGGCCGCGGCCGCGGCGGAGCGCCTGGCAGGCGAGTTCCCGGCCGAGCCGGACGCCGGTCGGACCGCCGCCCATCCGTTCTATGGCCCGCTGAACTGCTTCGGCTGGCTCCTCACGGTGCCGAACCATTACACCGCGCATCTTTCCGCATTCCGCGAAGGGCGGCGCTCCGCGCTCTAGCCCGACGCAGGGGCTATCTTTCGACACCGACCCGGCTGGGAGGGATGACCGCGATGGCGACCGAGGCTACGCAAAGCTCCGCGCTGGACACGCTCGGCAGCGAGACCCGGACCTTCCCGCCGCCGGCCGACTTCGTTCGCCAGGCGAACGTGAGCGATCCGTCGATCTACGAGCGGGCCGCCAAGGACTTCGAGGGCTTCTGGGCCGAGCAGGCCCGGACCCTGACCTGGCGCAAGCCATTCACGAAGGTCCTGGAGTGGGAGGCCCCCTACGCGAGGTGGTTCTACGACGGGCAGCTGAACGTCTCCGAGAACTGCCTGGACCGTCACGTGAAGGCCGGCAAGGGCTCCAAGGTCGCCTACCACTGGGAGGGGGAGCCCGGGGACACCCGGACGCTCACCTACCAGGACCTGCTGGATGAGACCCAGCGGGCCGCGAACGCGCTCAAGGAGCTCGGCGTCAAGAAGGGCGACCGGGTGGCGATCTACATGCCGATGATCCCCGAGCTGCCCGTCGCGATGCTCGCCTGCGCCCGGATCGGCGCCCCGTTCACGGTCGTCTTCGGCGGCTTCTCCGCCGAGGCGCTCGCCGGGCGGATCGGCGACTCCGAGGCCAAGGTCGTCATCACCGCGGACGGCGGCTATCGCAAGGGGAACGTCGTCCCGCTCAAGAAGAACGCCGACGACGCGATCGCCCAGACCGCGACCGTGGAGAAGGTCCTCGTCGTCCAGCGCACGAAGCAGGAGGTCGGCTGGACCGCGGGCCGCGACGTCTGGTGGCACGACATCGTGCCGAAGCAGAAGGCCGACTGCGCGCCCGAATCGCTCGACGCCGAGCACATGCTCTACCTGCTCTACACGTCCGGGACGACGGCGAAGCCGAAGGGGATCGTGCACACCACCGGCGGCTACCTCACCGGCGTCGCGGCGACCACCAAGCTCATCTTCGACGTCAAGGACAGCGACGTGTTCTGGTGCGCCGCCGACATCGGCTGGGTCACCGGGCACAGCTACATCGTGTTCGGCCCGCTCGCGAACGGCGTGACCGGCGTCATGTACGAGGGCACGCCGGACTTCCCGGACAAGGACCGCTGGTGGGCGATCATCGAGAAGTACAAGGTCAACATCCTGTACTGCGCGCCCACCGCCATCCGGACCTTCATGAAGTGGGGCTCGGAGTATCTCGAGAAGCACGACCTGCGGTCGCTGCGGCTCCTCGGCTCGGTCGGCGAGCCGATCAACCCCGAGGCGTGGCTCTGGTACCAGCAGCACGTCGGCGGCGGCCGCTGCCCGATCGTCGACACCTGGTGGATGACCGAGACAGGCATGATCCTCATCTCGCCGCTGCCCGGCATCACCACGACGAAGCCGGGGAGCGCGACGTTCCCGTTCCCCGGCGTGAAGGCCGACGTCGTCGACGAGGAGGGCCGGAGCGTGCCCCTCGGCCAGGCCGGCTACCTCGTGCTCACGCGCCCGTGGCCGTCGATGCTCCGCGGCGTCTACAAGGACGACCAGCGGTACCGCGACACCTACTGGAGCAAATACGCCGGCAGCTACTTCGCCGGCGACGGCGCGAAGCGGGACGCGGACGGCTATTTCTGGCTGATGGGCCGCGTTGACGACGTCATGAAGGTCTCGGGGCACCGCATCTCGACGACCGAGGTCGAGTCGGCGCTCGTGTCGCATCCGAAGGTCGCCGAGGCCGCGGTGATCGGCCGCGAGGACCCGGTCACGACCCAGGCGATCTTCGCGTTCGTCACGCTCCGGGGAGGCAACGAGGGCAGCGAGGCGCTGTCCAAGGAGCTCCGCGAGCACGTCGTCTCGAAGATCGGGTCGATCGCCCGGCCGAAGACGATCATGTTCACCCCGGAGCTGCCCAAGACCCGCTCCGGGAAGATCATGCGGCGGCTGTTGCGCGATATCGCGAACGGCCAGCCGCTCGGGGACACCACGACCCTGGCCGACGCGACGGT
>DASWFN010000250.1:0-11349 GCA_036394215.1 Candidatus Limnocylindria bacterium | reverse complement strand
CTTCACCCGCATCACGCGCCTGCCGCGCCGGGTGGGCGACAGCGCGCCGATGATGCTCATCGAGCTCATGCCCGGCGTCGCGGAGACGACCGAGCCGGAGGCCGAGGCGAAGCCGAAGCGCCGTCTCGCGCTCCCGCGCCGGAAGACCACCGCGGCCGCGTCGGCCGGCGACGAGAAGCCGGCGGCGAAACGGACCAAGAAGACGGCGGCCAAGAAGGCCGTGAAGGCAAAGGCCTAACGAAGAGCTATCGGGCACGCGTCGCCTACGACGGGACCGCCTTCGCGGGATTCCAGGTCCAGGACGGCGCGCGAACGGTGCAGGGCGAGCTGGAGCGGGCGCTCGCGACGGTCTGCGACGAGCCGGTGCGGATCGCCGGAGCGGGACGGACGGACGCGGGGGTCCATGCGATCGGGCAGGTGATGAGCTTCCGGACGGCGAGCGCGCTGGACGGAGCGAAGCTGGGACGGGGGGTCAACGCCCTCCTTCCCGAAGACATCGCGGTCTCGGCGCTCGAGCCGTGCGGGGACGAGTTCCACGCCCGGTTCTCGGCGACGGGACGGACATATGAATATCGGCTTCGGATCGGATCGGACCGCGATCCGCTCGAGCGCTGGGCGCATCACCATCCCGCCGCGCTGCGGCTGGATGCGATGCGCGAGGCGAGCGCCGCGCTCATCGGACGCACCGACTTCGGGGCGTTCGCGAGCGGCGAGGGCGGCGTCCGAACGGTGCGCAAGGCGGAGTGGACCCGTGAGGGCGAGCTGCTCCGGTTCGAGATCGAGGCCGACGCGTTCCTGCGAGGGATGGTCCGCGCGATCGTGGGGACCCTGCTCTGGGTGGGACGCGGCAAGATCGGCGTCGAGCGGTTCGGCGAGATCGTGCGATCGAAGGATCGCGCGCAGGCCGGACCGAGCGCGCCGGCGCGGGGACTCTGTCTGGTGAGCGTGGCGTACGAAGAGAACGGAAGACCGAGGCGAGAAGAGAATGACCGCGATAACGACTAAGACCAAGAGCGCGAAGGTCAGCGAGATCGAGCGGCACTGGCGCGTCATCGACGCGGACGGTGCGGTGCTCGGCCGTCTCGCCACGCAGGCCGCGGCGACGCTCCGCGGCAAGCACAAGCCGTCGTTCACGCCGAACCTCGACACCGGTGATCCGGTCGTCATCGTGAACGCCGCGAAGATCAAGGTGACCGGGAAGAAGCTCACCGACAAGCTGTACGTCCGCCATTCCGGCTACCCGGGTGGCTTCAAGGCCGAGACCCTCGAGCGGCTGCTCTCGCGGCGGCCGGAAGAGGTGGTGCGCCGCGCGGTCCGGGGGATGCTCCCGCAGAACCGCCTCGGCGAGCAGATGTCGCGCAAGCTCTTCGTGTACGCGGGGCCCGTGCACCCGCACCAGGCCCAGAAGCCCGAGACGCTCGCGATGGAGAAGCGCTAGATGAAGACCATGCCGTACTTCCAGGGCACCGGCAGCCGCAAGACGAGCGTCGCCCGGGTCCGGCTCGTTCCGGGCGAGGGCACCGTCGTCGTCAACGGGAAGCCGCTCGAGGAGTACTTCGGACGCGACGGCTACTCCGAGTCGGCGCTCCAGCCATTCACGGTCACGAACACCGCCCGCCGGTTCAACGCGATGGTCAAGGTCGCCGGGGGTGGGGAATCGGGCCAGCTCGGCGCGATCCGTCATGCGATCTCGCGAGCGCTGCTCGAAGTCGACGCCGAGCACCGGGCGGTCCTGCGCAAGGCGGGCCTTCTGACCCGCGATCCGCGCGCGAAGGAGCGCAAGAAGCCCGGCCTGAAGCGCGCCCGCAAGGCGCCGCAGTTCACGAAGCGGTAGCGGGGACTCCCGGCGGGTCGCCGGGCAGCGCACACTAGTCGCTCATGGCCGCCGCGCAGGACTTCAACTACAAGGTCGCGCTCGCGTCCGGCCTGCGCGAGCTGCAGGCCGGCCGGCTGCGGCAGGCCGAGCAGCAGTTCGAGTACCTCTGCGCGAAGTTCCCGGCGTCGGCGGGCGGCTATCGGGGCCTCGCCAAGGTGCGGATGGAGCAGGCCGACCGGCCGGGCGCGCTCACCGCGCTCCGCGACGGGGCGGCGAAGCTCGCCAAGGCGAAGGAGCACGCGGGCGTCATCTCACTCCTGGCAGAAGCCCTGCAGCTCGATCCCCTGGATCTGGCCGCGCACCGCCGCCTCGCCGCCGCGCACGCGCTCGCGGGCGAGACCGATGCGGCGGCGGCCGAGTACGCGCGCTACGCGCACGCGATCTCGGCGACCGATCCCGACGGCGCGCAGCGCGAGACGCGCTACGGTCTGGACTCGCTCGGCGCGATCCCCGGACTGATGGCGCTCGCGACCGAGATCGGTGTGGATCTCTCAGCTCCGCCCCCACCGCCGCGGATCTCCGCGCCCGCCCGGACCGCCGCGCCGGCTCCGTCCGAGCGGCTCCCCGACGGCGCGATCCCGGGCCTGCCGCGGCGGGCCCGGCCGGAGGCGACCGAAGCCCCGAACGCCGTCGACCCGCGCCTCGGCATGCTCGGCGATCTCGCCGCTCCGGCGGATGACGAGGCCGCGAGCGATGCGGTACCCGAGCCGGAGCAGCCGCGCTGGACGGTCCCGCAGCGCGAGCGCGTGCCCGAGCCGGTGCTCGATGCGAACGAGGACCCGCTCCACGCCGACGCGATCGCGGCGGAGTACATCGCGAGCGGCGACCCGCGTGCCGCGCAGGCCGCGCTCGTCGCCGCGCGGCACTTCATAGCCGACGGCCGCACGAACGCCGCATCCGACCTCCTGTTGCAGCTCATCGCGTCGGGCATCGCCGACCATCAGGCCCAGCGGCTCCTCGTCGAGGTCGTGAGCTCGATCGGGAAGCGCGATGTCGCCCGCGCGAAGTGCGCGCTCCTCGCGGAGGCCCTGCGCCTCGATGGCCAGGCGGAGCTCGCGATCGAGGTCGAGCGGCTCGCCCTGGCGGTCTGATGGATCCGTTCTTCGCCGCCGTCCGCGCGCTGTTCAACGGTCAGACGTTCGGCTGGAACAACATCCTCGACGTCGCGATCGTGTTCGTCTTCGTCTACTACCTGCTCATCCTCATCCGCGGCACGCGCGCGGTGCAGCTCCTCCTCGGGGTCTTCGTGCTCGTGCTCGTGTACGGCCTCGCGATCCTCCTCCAGCTCACGCTCACGAAGCTCGTGCTGCAAGCCGTGCTCGCGGTCGCGGCGTTCGCGATCGTCATCGTGTTCCAGCCCGAGCTTCGGCGCGCGCTCGGCCAGCTCGGCCAGCTCGGGCCGCTCAACCGGCTGCTCGCGCCGAGCGACGATGAGGAGGTGGACCGGGTCGTGGACGAGCTCACGCGCGCGGCCCTGCTCATCAGCGGCGCGCGCCACGGCGCGCTCATCGTCATCGAGCGGGGGACCGGCTTGCAGGACTACACCGAGACCGGCGTGCCCGTGAACGGCCGGCTCTCCGCCGAGCTGCTCGCCTCGATCTTCATGGTCCGTTCGCCGCTGCACGACGGCGCGGTCATCATCCGCGGCGCGCAGATCCTCGCGGCCGCGTGCCTCCTGCCGCTCGAGGACACCCAGGACCGTGCGACGCACCGCTACGGGATGCGGCATCGGGCCGCGCTCTCGATCAGCTCCCAGACCGATGCGATCGTCGTCGTCGTCTCCGAGGAGACCCAGGCCATCTCGATCGCCAGCAGTGGCCGGATCATCGGCGGGCTCGACGAGGAGCGCCTGCGCCGGGTCCTCAGCTCGCTCCTCCGGAGCCGACTCCAGCCGCTGCCGTTCCGCAGCAAGGCGTCCTGAGCCGTGCGCGTCCCGACGCGCGCCACCGCTCGGAGGGGACTTCGGCGGCTCGATCTCCGGCGCATGGTCGTGCACGACTTCCCGCTGAAGGCCGCGGCGCTCGCGATCTCGATCCTCGCTTTCGTCGCCGTCGCCGAGAGCTCCCAGGAGGCCGTGGCCACCTTCCGCGTGCCGGTCGAGCGTCCGGATGTCCCGGCCGGCTACGTCATGCGCGGCACGCTCGGTGACGCGACGGTGAGGCTCGCCGGGCCGCAGGCGCAGGTCGCGAAGGTCGTTCAGGCGGATATCCATCCGATGCCCGACCTCGCGCAGGCCGACCTCACGCGGAACGACGTGCAGAACGTCGCCCTTCGCGTCCCTCTTGCCGACACGCAGATCGTCGCGTCGACCGATCCGACGACGGTCGCGGTGCGCATCGAGAAGCTCGTATCGCGCACGCTGCCGGTGCAGGTCCGGTTCGCCAACGACCCGCCACGCGGCTTCCAGCCCTCGGCACCGACGTTCTCGAGCACCGAGATCAAGATCACCGGCGCCCAGAGCCTCGTCGCGAGCGTCGCGGCGGTGTTCGCGATGCTCCGCTTCGGCGACACGCCGATCGATATCGCCACGAGCGCGGCGGCCGTGGCCGTCGACGCCGCCGGCAATCCGGTGGAGGGCGTGCAGTCCGAGCCGCCGACGGTGCAGGTGAGCGTGCCGGTGCTCTCGACGTCCAGCACGCGCACGGTGCCGGTGCTGTGGCAGATCCGCGGCACGGTCGCTCCGGGCTTCTGGATCTCGCGCGTCACGACGGACCCGGTGGCGGTGCAGGTCCAGGGGGCCCAGGACAAGATCACCGCGCTCGAGCGCCTCGACACCGCGGCCATCGATGTCAGCGGCCTCAACGGGAATCGCTCGTTCCGGGTCCCGCTGCTCCTGCCCGATGGGCTATCGCTGCTCCAACCCACGGACGCGAGCGTGGGGATCACCGTCATCCCGCTGACCGGCACGCGTCCATTCCCATCCGTCGCGGTGCAGGCGACCGGGCTCGGCCTCGGTCTCGCCGCGGACACCGAACCGCAGACCGTGAGCGTCGTCGTGGCCGGGCCGGTGGCGACGCTGGCCGCGCTGGGCGGCGACGCGGTCACCGCGACGGTCGACGCGTCGGGAAAGGGCGCCGGCAGCTATCCGGCCGACATCGTGCTCAGGCTTCCCGCGGGCGTCACCGCCACGTCGCTGCAGCCACTCCGCGTGACGCTCACGATTAGGAGCAGATGAGCAGGCTGTTCGGTACCGACGGCGTCCGCGGGGTCGCGAACCTCGACCTCACGCCCGAGCTCGCCCTGCGCCTCGGCCGGGCGGCCGGGCACATCCTCGGCGGGCCGGGCCACTCGGTGATCATCGGGCGCGACACCCGGCGGTCCGGCCGCATGCTCGAGAGCGCCCTCGCGGCCGGGCTCTGCTCCGTGGGCATGGACGTCCGGCTCGTCGGGCATATCCCGACCCCGGGCCTCGCGTACCTCGCACGGACCGAGGACGTGGTCGCCGGCGCTGTGATCAGCGCGTCGCACAACCCGGCGCCCGACAACGGGATCAAGTTCTTCGACCATGCGGGCCTCAAGCTGCCCGACGCGACCGAGGACCGGATCGAGGCGGCGATGGCCGACGACGCGGTGCTCCCGCGGCCGACGGAGGGCGGCATCGGCCTGGTCGGGGACGTCCGCGGCCTCGTAAAGAAGTACGAGGATTTTCTCGGCGCGATCGCGCCCAAGCTCGATGGGCTGCGGGTGGTGCTCGACTGTGCGAACGGCGCGACCTATCGCGTCGCCCCCGCGGTCTTCGCCGGCGCCGGCGCGGAGGTCCTCACGCTCTTCGACACGCCCGATGGGGCGAACATCAACCTCGGATGCGGTGCAACCGCGCCGGCTGCGCTGCAGCAGGCCGTCGTGGAGCACAAGGCGGATGTCGGCTTCGCGTTCGACGGCGACGGCGACCGGGTCATGACCGTCGACAGCAGTGGCACCGTCCTCGATGGGGACTTCGTGCTGGCGCTCGCGGCGCGGCACTTCGCAAAGCACGGCAAGCTGGACCCGATGGTGGTGATCGGCACGGTGATGACGAATGGCGGGCTCGAAGCGACCCTCAAGAAGGACGGCATCGGCCTCGTCCGCACGCAGGTCGGCGACCGCTACGTCTGGGAGGAGCTCGAGAGGCGGAAGGCGCAGTTCGGCGGCGAGCCGTCGGGGCACGTCATCTTCCGCGAGTTCGCGACGACCGGGGACGGGATCCTGACGGCCCTCGAGGTGCTCACGCTCATGCGTTCCGAGCACCGCAGCCTGGCCGAGCTCTCGAGCGACGTCGAGCGCTGGCCGCAGATCACGAAGAACGTGAAGGCGCCGCGCCGCCGCGAGTGGAAGGACGTCGCGCGGTTCTCGACCGCCGTCCGTGACGCCCAGACCGAGCTCGGGGCTGCCGGGCGTCTGGTGGTGCGGCCGTCCGGCACGGAGCCGGTCCTCCGCATCACGGTCGAGGCGCGCGATCCGGGGACGGCGAGCCGGATCGCCGAGTCCCTCGCCGCCGAGGCGATGGAGGCGCTGGCTTAACCGTGTGTGGGATCGTCGGCTACACCGGGCCACGCGAGGCCTTGCCGCTGCTGATGAGCGGGCTGCGGCGTCTCGAGTACCGCGGCTACGACTCCGCGGGCGTCGCGGTCGAGCGCGACCACACGCTCGAGATCAGGCGAGCCGAGGGGAAGCTCGACAACCTCGCGACCGTCGTCGCGGCGCGGCCCGCCGCCGGCGACACCGGCATCGGTCACACCCGCTGGGCCACGCATGGCCGGCCGACGGAGCAGAACGCCCACCCGCACGTGGACTGCACCGGCGCGACCGCGGTCATCCACAACGGGATCATCGAGAACTTCCAGGAGCTGAAGGCGCCACTGGTGCAGGCCGGGCATACGTTCACGTCCGAGACCGACACCGAGGTGGTCGTGCACCTGCTCGAGGATCAGCTGAAGAAGGGGGCGTCGCTCGAGGATGCCGCGCTCGTGGTCCTGCCGCGCCTCGAGGGCGCCGCGGCGCTCGCGTTCATCTCGACCGCCGACCCGGGCACGATCGTCGCCGCGCGCATCAGCAACGCCGGTGCCGTCATCGTGGGCCACGGCACGGGCGAGAACTTCGTCGCGTCGGACATGACCGCGCTCATCGAGCACACCCGCGAGATGAGCTTCCTCGAGGACGGCGATCTCGCGATCGTGACCCCCGGCGGCGTGCGGTTCCGCCGGATCGCGGACGGCAGCCCGATCGACCGGCCCGCCCGGACGATCGCGCTCGACCCGATCGCCGCGGCGAAGTCCGGCTACAAGCACTTCATGCTCAAGGAGATCTTCGAGCAGCCGCGCGCCATCTCGGACACCCTCCTCGGGCGGGTCGATCGCGGGACCGGCCGTGTCGTCTTCGATGACGACCTCAAGCTCACCGATGACCAGGTCAGGCGCATCCCGCGTATCACGTTCGTCGCGTGCGGTACCGCGTCCCACGCGGCGCTCGTCGGCAAGTACCTCATCGAGCGCCTGGCGCGGATCCCCTGCGACGTCGAGATCGCGTCCGAATACCGGCACCGCGACCCGGTGGTGTCGAAGGATCAGCTGGTCATCGCGATGACCCAGTCGGGCGAGACCGTCGACACGCTCGGCGCGATGGAGGCGGCGAAGAAGGGCGGGGCGCGCCTGCTCACGTTCGTGAACGTCGTCGGGAGCCAGGCCAGCCGCGTCTCGGATGACGTCATCTACCTGCACTCGGGGCCAGAGATCAGCGTCGCGTCGACGAAGGCGTACACCGCGATGCTCGTCGATCTCTACCTCTTCGCGATCTACCTCGCGCAGCGGCGCGGCACGATCGCGGCCGACGCGTCGGCGAAGCTGCTCGCCGAGGCGTTCCACCTGCCGACGCTCATCGACGCCGTGCTCCGCGAAGAGCCGAAGGTGAAGGCGCTCGCGTACCGCTATCACCAGGCCGCGAACTTCCTGCACCTGGGCCGCGGCGTGAACTACCCGACCGCGCTCGAGGGCGCGCTCAAGCTCAAGGAGCTCAGCTACATCCACGCCGAGGGCACCGCAGCGGGGGAGATGAAGCACGGGACCAACGCGCTCATCGACAGCTCGCTGCCGGTCGTGGCGATCGCGCTCAAGGACTCCGTCTACAAGAAGATGCTCTCGAACATCCAGGAAGTGCGCGCTCGGGCCGGCGTCGTCATCGCCCTCGCGACCGACGGCGACGAGGAGATCACGCGGAACGCCGACCAGGTCATCTGGATCCCCGCGACGAACGAGCTCCTGTCGCCGGCCCTCGCGGTCGTGCCGCTCCAGCTGCTCGCGTACCACGTGGCCGACCGCCGCGGCAACGACGTCGACCAGCCCCGGAACCTCGCCAAGGCGGTGACGGTTGAATAACGAGATCGGCATCGACATCATCGAGACCGCCCGGATCAAGGGTGTGCTCGACCGGCACGATCAACGATTCCTGTCCCGCGTCTTCACCGAGTGGGAGCGCGCCTACTGCCGGCGCAACGTCCTGCATCTCTCCGGCCGGTGGGCCGCGAAGGAGGCGGTATCGAAGGTGCTCGGCCTCGGAATCCGCGGGGTCGGCTGGCGCGAGATCGAGATCAGGCGCACGCCGCTCGGCCAGCCCATCGTCGCTCTCCACGGGCGCGCCGAGGAGCGCCGCAAGGTGCTCGGGCTCGCCGCGCCGCTCGCGGTGAGCATCTCGCACATCCGCGACCTCGCGGTCGCGGTGGCCGTCGGTACGCGCGCGGGGTCCGCCTGAGCGCCGCCACAGAGGCCGCTGCGGCGCCGCTCGACGCGCGCGCCGTTCGGGCCGTCCTGAAGCCCCTCGCCGCGAACGCAGGCAAAGAGCAGCGCGGCCGGGTCCTCGTCGTCGGCGGATCGATGCGCTATCCCGGTGCGGTCGTGCTCGCCGCGCGGGCCGCGGCGCGGAGTGGCGCCGGCGTGGTCACCATCGCGAGCGCGCGCTCGGTCGTCGAGGCGATCGCCGGGAACGACCCGAACCTCACCTTCTTCCCGCTCGCCGAGGCCCAGCCCGGCATCGTCGCCACCGCGTCCGCCGCCCAGATCACGACCGCGCTCGGAGAGAAGGTGAAGGCCCTGCTCGTCGGACCCGGGCTATCGCACGCCGTCGGCACCGACGAATTCGTCGCCGCGATCCTGCGCAACGCGCGCGGGACGCCGACGGTCGTCGACGCGGACGGGCTCAACGCCCTCGCGCGCACCGAGGACTGGACCAAGCTTCTGCCGCCGAAGTGCGTGCTCACACCCCACGACGGCGAGGCCGCGCGACTGGCCGGCGGGGTGGTTCCCGCCGGGAGCGGACGGATCGCGTTCGCCGAGCGCCACGCGCGCGAGTGGGGCGCGGTCGTCGCGCTCAAGGGTGCCTCGACCGTGATCACCGACGGTAAGAAGACCTTCGTGCACGATCAGCCGAACCCGACGCTCGGGGTCGGCGGCTCGGGTGACGTGCTCGGCGGAGCCATCGCCGCCTTCCTCGCCCGCGGGCTCGCCCCGCTCGCCGCGGCCTGCGCGGCGGTGTGGATCCACGGCCGGGCGGGCGCGCTCCTGGCGAGCGAGATCGGCGAGTCCGGCGCGCTCGCGACGGACATCGTCGACGCGCTGCCGCGCGCGATCCGCGAGATCTTGCGATGACGGTCCTTCGCACCACGGTCGTCGACGTCGATCTCGACGCCATCGCGGCGAACACGCGCGCCATTCGCGCGCGCGCCGGCGTCGACGTCATCGCGGTCCTGAAGGCGGACGCGTACGGCCACGGCGCGGAGGCGGTCGCCGAGGCGGCCATCGACGCGGGTGCGGCCGTGCTCGCCGTGGCCACCGTCGAGGAGGCGATCGTGCTCCGGCGGGCCCGACCGCACGATGCGCTGCTCGTGCTCCTCGGCGCGCAGCAGCCGGCGGAGCGTGATGCGGCGATCGCGCTCGACCTCGCGCTCACCGTGTGGGACGTCGACAGCGCGCGCCTCATCGGCGAGGCCGCACGCGCCGCGGGCAAGACCGCCCGCGTGCACTTCAAGACCGATACCGGGCTCACCCGGCTCGGCGCGCCCCTGGTCGAGGCGGCGGATCGCTACCGTGCGATCGCGAAGCTCCCTGGCGTCGCCGTCGATGGCGTGTTCACGCACCTCGCGCGCGCCGACGAGACCGACCTCGCCACGACCACCGAGCAGCTCGACCGGTTCGACTCGCTCCTCGACGCGATCGATCCGCCGCGCTGGGTCCACACGAGCGCGACGGCCGGCGTCGCGTCGCTCGAGACCCGGAGGCGCATCACGGCGGTCCGCCCGGGCCTCGCGCTCTACGGCCTGCATGCGGCGCCGCACCTGGTGAGCCGGCTCCCGCTGCGGCCGGCCCTGAGCTGGCGCTCGCGGGTGCACCGCGTCGCCGACGTCCCGCGCGGTACGGGTGTGTCCTACGGCCACGAGTACCGGCTCCCGCGGGATGGGCGCATCGCGACGGTGCCGGTCGGCTACGGCGATGGGCTCGCGCGCGCCGCGACGGGCGCCCGGCTCCTTGTCGGCGGAGCCGCCGTGCCGATCGCCGGCCGGGTCGCGATGGATCACGTCATGCTCGACGTCTCGGGCCTCGGAGAGGTCCGGGCGGGCGATGAGGTCGTCGTGATCGGGGCCCAGGGTGGCCTGTCGGCTACCGCGGACGATCTCGCGCGGGCGGCCGGGACGATCAACTACGAGGTCGTCACGGCGATCATGCCGCGCGTGCCTCGGCGCTACCTGCGCGGCGGCACCGTGGTCGCGACGAAGACCCTCGCCGACGGCTACGCGAGGTGTTGAGGACCGCGCCGATCGTGCGTGTCGCATTCGCCGCGCTGTTCGTGGTCGCGGCGTGCGTCGCGACGCCGGCGCCGACGGCGGAGCCGACCCGGGCGCAGGCGGTCCAGGACATGACCGAGGCGCTCGCGAAGAAGCCGCTGCCGCTCGCGGACCTGTTCGACCTCACCCGCCGGCTGCGGGGCCGCGACGGGGCGCCCGCGAAGCCGTTCACGAGCGCCAGGCAGGCGGCTCCCGATGAGACGGTCGGCGCGGCCACGCAGTTCTGGACGTACGACTTCGACGCGAAGAAGAACATCAAGGTGAGCGCCGCGCTGCGGATCCTCACCGACCACGCGAAGTGGTGGGTCGAGGAGGGCGTCACGGTCGACGCGGCCGCGCTGCAGGTGACGGCGAACACCTTCGAGACGAAGATCTACCCGGCCGATCGCGCCGCCTACGGCTCCGAATGGACGCCCGGCATCGACGCCGATCCGCGGATCGACATCCTCGTGGCGCGGATCCCCGGGCGCGCGGCGGGGTACTTCTCGTCCGCCGACGAGCTCCCGCGCTGGGTCAACGAGTTCTCGGCCGAGCGCGAGATGATCTACGTGAACGCGTCGGCGCCGCGCTTCGCGACGGACTACTTCTACAGCGTCCTGGCGCACGAGTTCTGCCACATGATCCAGTTCAACAAGCGCGTCCGGTCGATCGTGTGGTTCAACGA
>DASWFN010000249.1:0-3045 GCA_036394215.1 Candidatus Limnocylindria bacterium | reverse complement strand
GGTGCAACGTCGACGAAGCCGAACCAGCCGTTGCCGTCGGTGAGGCGCGACGCGACCGAGCGATCGCTCGCGTCGTACAGCGTCACGGTCGCGTGCGCGATCGGCGCGCCCGCAGCGTCCGCGGCGATCCCGCGCACCTGGCCGAGCGTCGCCTGCTCCTTCCACGGCATCGACGGGGCCGAGACGGGGCTCGCGAAGACGGCCGGCGTGATCGGGTCGTCCGCGCTCGGCTTCGTGAGCGCGTTGATGAGCTCGGCGCGCGCCGACGCGCCCGTGCGGCTGCCGGCATCGGTCGCCGCGTCGGGCGTGCGGTACGAGTAGCCGACCCAGCCGCCCGACACGCTCCCGGCGCTGCTCGCCGCGACGCCGGTCCGGGCCTGACGCACCGTCGACGCGATGTCGTTGAGGTACGCGGCCGACCCGATCGCGCTCTGGCGGGACGCCTGGGCGTCCTTCGCGTAGTCGGACCACTGGCCATACCAGGTGCGCTGCTGCGCGTCGGTGTCGCGCTTGTAGTTCATCGCGATGTTGAGGTCGATGATCCCCTCGCGGAGCCAGCCGGCCCAGTCCTGCAGGACCTCGGCATACGCGCGGGTCCGCTCGAAGCCGCCGGCGCTCTGCGGACCGGCGCCGTACGTGATGGTGTCGGCGCTGATGCGGATCGTCGGCCGGATCGCGTATGTGTCGAGGTAGATGCGGCGGACGAGGTTGGTCACCTGGTCGCGGCGCCACTGCGTCCACTGCGGATCGGACGCCGCCGGCCGATCGGTGCGGCCCGTCTCTGCCTGGAAGCGCGCGATCGCCGTCGGGTTGTAGCCCCACGACGGCAGGAGCGAGCCGAGGTTGCCGTCGGGGTAGCGGATGCGGTCGAGGTTGATGCCATCGACGTTGTAGCCGCGCGCGATGCTCGTCGCCATGTTCACGATGTACGCGGCGGCATCGGGGTGCCCCGGGTCGATGAAGTACTCGTTCGTGAGGTTCGACGCGCCGTCGGAGCGGTAGTCGATCCAGTTCGCGGCGCCGCTCGTCGCGGGTCCGTGCTGGTTGAACGCATGCGAGGGATCGGCGGGCGCGGTCGGTCCCTGCCAGATGCCGGTGGTGATGATCCAGGCATGGACCTGGATGCCCTGGGCGTGCGCCGTGTCGATGAGCGACTGGAGCGGATCGAATGGCGCGGGCGCCACGCCGCCCTCCGCGGTCCGCGGGAGGCCTGAACGGTTACAGAAGCAGTCGCCGCGGCGGACGACCTGGGCGACGATCGCGTTCATGTCCGCGGCCTTCGTGTCCGCGACGAGCTGATCGACCTGCGCCTGGGTGTAGAAGCCGGCGCCGAATGCGTCGACCCAGAACGCGCGCAGCTGGCCGCCGACCGCCGCGACGGGGGCCGGAGCGGCCGTGCGATCGAGCATCGGGGCCGCGCCGTTGGCCGGTCCCGCACTCACGAGGACGACCAGCAGGAGCGCGAGCGACCAAGCGAGCCGCTTCCCTATCCCATCCACGTAAGGAATGACGCACCGGGTACCCGAACGTTGCGGGCGCCCGGTGGTCGAACGCTTACTTGGGTGGCGTGAAGCTGAAGAGCGCGCCCTCGCCTGGCAGGGCGTCCTGCGTGTACATCAGGTCATTCGTCTCGTCGTACGCGAGATTCTTCGCTCCGCTGAAATCCCCGGTCGGCACGTTCGTGACGAACTTGATCGGGGATCCGGTGAACACTCCGACCATCGAGCCGCGGTTGAAGTTGTGGGCGCCGAAGTAGAAGCGATCGAGCTTCGCGACGTAGATGAGGGAATCCCCCGCACCGACCTCGCCGAATACGCCCGTGAACTTTCCGGCCGCGAGGTCCCAGGCGACGGTCAGCGGCGTCCCTCCGCTCCCGGCCCTGCCGGCGGAGCAGCCGAGCATGGCGACATTCGTCTTCGGGTTGATCGCGAAGCCGTTCGGATTGCAGAGGACCGCGATCGTTTCCCTGCGGATGATCTCGTCCTTCACCGGGTCGATCGTGTACATCGTGTTCTGGTCGGCTCCGCTCATGTAGACCATCCCGTCCGACGGGTTGAAGTGGATCTGCTGGAGCCCGGCCCCGAGTCCCTCGATCTTCTTGATGACCTTGTTCGTTGCCGCGTCGACGATCGTGACGAAGCCCTCGCGATCGTTGTCGGAATAGATCTTGTTGTGGATCGGGTCGTACTCGACATCGTCGGTCCGATCCTTGCCGCCGGTGTTGATCCTCGCCACGACGGTGTGGAAGCGCGGCGACGCCGGGTCGATGTCGATGACCGCGATGGTGCTGTCGTTCAAGCCGGTGTAGGCCCGGTTGAGCTTCTTGACGATGATGAATCCGTTCGATCCGGTGCCCATGTCGATCGTCTTGAGGAACTTCGCGGTCTTCGTCGCGACGTCGAAGACGTCGATGCCATTGTCGCTGCGGTCGGTGATGTAGAGGAGGTGGGCCTCCTGGTCGATCTCCATGACATCGATCGAGGCGGTCTTGCCCGCGAGCGGCGGGATCGCGATCTTCGTCAGCGCGACCGACGTGGTGCTCGCGTCGACGCGAGCCAGGAGCGTCGGCCGCGGCGTCGGTGTCGCCGCGCCCGATGCGGCCGGGGCCGATGCCGCGGGACTCGGGCTCGCGGTCCGCGCGGGCGAGGCCGAGGGAGTCGCGACCGCCAGCGGCGACGACGACGCGGACGGCGCAGCCGTCGAGCCGCCGCACGAGACGACGATGATCCCGCCGACGAGGAACGCGAGACGAGCAGAGCTCCGCATCACACCCACCCCCACCCCACGCGCTTGGGCCGGAGGCTACGCCGCCCGTGGCGCCTGACAAGGGCCAGCGCCTCGTATCGCCGGTGGAACGGCGGGCGCGGGTCAGCGGAGGTAGGCGGCCTTGTAGAACTCGAATCGCGCGTAGAAGGCGTCTGCCGACTCGCCGAACGCCGCGGCGAATGCGGTGCGCCACTCGACGCCCGCGCCGACGGCCTCACACCACGCGCGCAGCGGCAGCGGGCCGTTCGCCGCGAGCAGCCGGTCGACCGCGAGGTAGGC
>DASWFN010000248.1:0-17334 GCA_036394215.1 Candidatus Limnocylindria bacterium | reverse complement strand
GTTCGCCTCCGCGAGCAGCACGTTCATGTGCCCGGGCATGCGGCCGGCGACCGGGTGGATGGCGTAGACGACGTTCACGCCGCGCGACTCGAGGAGATCCGCGAGCTCGCGCACGTTGTGCTGCGCCTGCGCCACGGCGAGCCCGTAGCCCGGGACGATGATGACGTTGCGCGCGTACGCGAGCAGCGTCGCAGCGTCCTCGGCCGTCGTCGACCGCACCGTGCGGCCGTCGTCGGCGCGCATCGCGCCGCCCGTCTCGGCACCGCCGGCCGGCGCGGCGCCGAACGCGCCGAACAGGACGTTCGCGATCGAGCGGTTCATCGCCTTCGACATGAGGCGGGTGAGGATCGTGCCCGATGCGCCGACGAGCGTGCCGGCCACGATGAGGAGCTGGTTGCCGAGGACGAAGCCCGCGGCCGCTACCGCGAGGCCGGTGAACGCGTTCAGGAGCGAGATGACCACCGGCATGTCCGCGCCGCCGATCGGCATGACCAGGGCGATACCGAAGAGGAGCGCGAGGATCGCGACGCCGGTCATGACCGCGAGCTGCGGCACGACGACCCAGCCGGCCACCGACGCGGTCAGGAGGAGCGCGAGGAGGACCATCCCGCCGAAGAGAATGCTCGTGACGAACTGCTGGCCCGCGTACTTGAAGGCTTTCGGCGTGATGAGGCCCTGCAGCTTGCCGAACGCGATCGCGCTCCCGGAGAAGCTGACCGCGCCGATCATGAGGCCGAGCATCGAGCTGATCGTCTCGCCGGGCGTGGCACCTGCGCCATTGAGCGCGCGGGTCAGCTCGAGGATCGACACGAGGGCCGCCGCGCCGCCGCCCGCGCCGTTGAACAAAGCGATCATCTGCGGCATCGCGGTCATCTTCACGACGCGGGCGCCGTAGAAGCCGGCGGAGCCGCCGACGAGCAGCCCCGCGACCGTGACGATCAGGCCGGTCGTGCCGTAGCTCTGGAACTCGATGTCGAAGAACGTGGCCGCGACGGCCAGGAGCATGCCCGCGGCCGCGATCCGGTTGCCGTTCACCGCGGTCTTCGGGCCCGACAGGCCCTTCAGCCCGAGGATGAAGGTGATCGCGGCAACGAGGTAGGTGAGCGGGATGAGCGACCGGAGGTCCACTACTTCTTCGCCCCGGGCTTCTGCTTGAACATCGCGAGCATCCGGTCGGTCACGACGAAGCCGCCCACGACGTTCGCCGCGCCGAGCACGACCGCGAAGAATCCGAGCGCCAGGCCGAGCGGCCCGGGGACCGCGGCGGCCACGAGCATCGCGCCGATGACGATGATCCCGTGGATCGCGTTCGCGCCCGACATGAGCGGCGTGTGCAGGGTCGACGGGACCTTCGAGATGACCTCGAAGCCGACGAAGATCGCCAGCATGAAGACGTACAGCCCGACGATCGCCTCGATGCTCATGCCTTCTCCAGCGCGGCCTTCGTCGCCGCCTGCACGACCTCGCCCTGGTGCGTGATGAGCGAGCCCTTGACGATCTCGTCCTCGAGGTCGATCGCGAGCGCGCCGTCCTTCACCAGGAGGCCGAGCAGCGCGCCGACGTTGCGCGAGTACAGCTGGCTCGCGTGCACCGACACGGTGCTCGGCCAGTTCACCTCGCCGTGGATGGTCACGCCCTCGCGGACGACGGTCTCGCCGGGCGAGGTGAGCTCGCTGTTGCCGCCCATCTCGGCCGCGAGGTCGACGATCACCGATCCGGGCTTCATCGCTTTGATCATGTCAGCGGTCACGAGGATCGGCGCCTTGCGGCCGGGCACGAGGGCCGTCGTGATGACCACGTCGGCGTCCTTCACGTGCTTGCCGACGAGCTCCTGCTCCTTGCGATGCGCCTCTTCCGAGAGCTCCTTCGCGTAGCCGCCGGTGCCCTCGCCCTGCTCGCCGAGATCGATCTCGAGGAACTTCGCGCCGAGGCTCTGCACCTGCTCCTTCACGACCGGGCGCGTGTCGAACGCCTCGACGACGGCGCCGAGCCGGCGCGCCGTGGCGATCGCCTGCAGCCCGGCGACGCCCGCGCCCAGCACGAGGACGCGGGCCGGGGTGACGGTGCCAGCCGCGGTCGTGAGCATCGGGAAGAACTTGGGCAGCGAGGCGGCCGCGACGACGACGGCCTTGTAGCCGGCGATGTTGCTCTGCGACGACAGCGAGTCCATCGACTGTGCCCGCGTGACGCGCGGGATCGCATCCATGCTGAAGGCGGTCGTCTTGCGGCCAACGAGGGCGCGCACGGTGTCCTTGTTCGTGAGCGGCTGGATGGTGGCGACGAGGGCGGCACCCTCGCGGAGAAGCGCGATCTCCTCGGCCGACGGCCGCTGGACCTTCACCACGAGATCCGCGCCGAACGCCGCGCTGCGGTCGGCGACGGTCGCGCCGGCCGTCCGGTACGCCGCGTCGTCATGGCCGCTGCCGGTGCCGGCGCCGGACTCCACGACGACCTCGGTGCCGGCCTTCGTCAGCCGGCCGACGGCCTCCGGCACGAGCGCGACACGCCGTTCGCCGGGCACGGACTCTCGCGGCACTCCGACCTTCATCTGATGGCGAAAAGTTAGCAGGTCACCGCGGTCGTCGCCGGGATGGCTAGCGCGAGGCGGTCGCCGTCTTCTCCGCGAGGCCGAGGCCCTGCTTCGCGTCCGCGATCGGCAGCTGCCAGAGCACCGACTGCCAGGCCAGCTTGAACCCGAGGTCGGTGTTGATCCCCAGCATCTGCGCGTTCGTGTTCGCGTTGCCGGTACGGATGTACTTCGCCTGCGGCAGCTCGCGCAGGATCCGCTCGAGCATGACCGCCTTCATCCAGAGTCCGAGCCGGTGGCCACGGTGCTCGCGCGTGACCGCGGTGCCGCCCTGCCAGATGACCCACGGCTGCTTCGGGTCGTACGTGATGTCGGTGAAGCCGGCGCCGTCGCCGGTCTGCTCGTCGATCGCGACGAGCAGCCATGCGGTCGAGCCGACCTGTTTGAGCCACGACTCACGGTCGTGGATCTGCTCCTCGGTGAGCTTCCAGTCGCCCATCTTGAGATCGCCTCGCGGCATGTCGTTGATGCCGTTCGCGGCCTGGATGTATGGGGCGATGAGCGCCGGCGGCACGATGTTGTCGGCCCGCTCGAGGCGGTAGCCGGGCGGATCGAGCTTCGCCCACTCCGCCACCTTCGCGCGGTCGACGTCGGCGAGCACGAGCTGGTTCGTCTTCATCGGCAGCCCGGCCTGGGCTCCGATCTTCTCGAGGAACAGGCCGCCGCCCGGCGCGCGGTCGTTCGTCATGCCCATGAACAGCAGCTCCGGATGCTGGCCCTCGGCCGCGGCCACGAGCTCCGCGAAGACCGCGCGACCCAGGCCCTTGCGGCGGTGGTCCGGGTGGACCGAGACCTCGGTCCAGGTGACGTGGGCGTTCTCAGGATCGTTCAGGCTCCGGTTCGTTCCGGCGAAGGCGACCACGTTCCCCTTCGCGTCGCGCGCGCGCACCCGGGCATGCCATTCGTTCGGCGACGTCGCGCGGATGCGCGCCACGATCGCCTCGAGCGGTCGCTCGGGATCTTCGGGCACGACCTCCTTCGACATCCGCTGGAAGAGGCGCGCGAGCGCGAGCTGCTCGTCCTCGGGGAGCTCCGCCGGGGTCACGCGGTCGATCGTGTAGCCCTTCACGTCCATGCCGGAAAGCCTACCCGCCGGCCGCGCCGGGACCATCAACCGCGATACGTTTCGCGCTAGCATCGCGGCTCCAGTGGGGAAGATGCTGATCACCGGCGGCACGATCGTGACGGCCGCCGATACCTACAAGGCCGACGTGCTCATCGAGGGCGAGAACGTCGTCGCGATCGGCGCCGACCTGAAGGCCGGCGGCGCCAAGCGCATCGACGCGAGCCGCAAGTACCTGATCCCGGGCGGAATCGACGTGCACACCCACATGGAGCTCCCGTTCGGCGGCACGATGGCCTCCGACGATTTCGAGACGGGCACGATGGCCGCCGCATTCGGGGGGACGACGACGATCGTGGACTTCGCGGTCCAGGGCTTCGGCGAGCCGCTCGAGAAGGCGCGCGACCTCTGGATGAAGAAGGCCCGCGGCATGGCCGTCGTCGACTACGGCCTGCACATGATCATCCGCGACGTCTCGGACAAGGTCCTGCGCGAGATGGACACGATGGTCCGCGACGGCATCTCGAGCTTCAAGCTGTTCATGGCCTACCCCGGCGTGTTCCAGGTCGACGACGGCTCCATCTTCAAAGCGCTCGTACGGAGCGCCGAGATCGGCGGGCTCATCTGCATGCACGCGGAGAACGGCGGCGTCATCGACGTGCTCGTGAAGAAGGCGCTCGCCGAGAAGAAGACCGCCCCGAAGTGGCACGCGCTCACGCGGCCGCCCGAGGCCGAGGGCGAAGCGACCGGACGCGCGTTCCGGCTCGCGGAGATGGCCGGCGGCGTCCCGCTCTACGTCGTCCACCTGTCCGCGGCGCAGGCGCTCGAGCAGGTCCGGCTCTTCCGCGATCGCGGGCTGCCCGCGTATGCCGAGACCTGCCCGCAGTACCTGTTCCTCAGCTACGACAACTACGAGGAGCCGGGCTTCGACGGCGCGAAGTACGTGATGTCACCGCCGCTGCGCCCCAAGTGGCACCAGGACGAGCTCTGGAAGGGCCTGCAGCGCAACGACCTGCAGGTCGTGAGCACCGACCACTGCCCGTTCTGCATGAAGGAAGGGTTCAAGGGCCTGCCGAAGCAGAAGGAGCTCGGGAAGAGCGACTTCTCGAAGATCCCGAACGGCGCGCCGGGTGTCGAGACGCGGATGGCGCTGCTGTTCGACGGTGGCGTGGCGCAGGGACGGATCACGCCGAGCCGGTGGGTCGAGCTCACGGCGACGACACCGGCCAAGATCATGGGCCTCTTCCCGCGCAAGGGCACGATCGCGGTGGGCAGTGACGCGGACATCGTGCTGTGGGACCCGCGGGCGACGCAGACGCTCTCGGCGAAGACCCATCACATGCGCGTCGACTACAACCCGTACGAGGGCCGCAAGGTGAAGGGCAAGGCGACGACCGTCCTCTCCCGGGGCGAGGTCATCGTCCAGGACGGCAGGTTCCTCGGGAAGAAGGGCCGCGGCAGGTTCCTCAAGCGCGGCGGTCCGCTGCTCCAGACGTGATCGCGGAGCGTCCGCTCGATCACGCCCTGCGGCACAACACCTGGGCCAACGGCGCGATCATCGAGTTCTGCCGCGGTCTCGACCCGGCGACGCTCGAGGCCGTGGCGCCCGGCACGTTCGGAACGATCGAGCGCACGCTCCAGCACCTCGTCGGGGGCCAGCAGTGGTACACGCAGCTCCTCACCGGCGAGGTCATCGGCCCCCCGCTGCGCCGCGATGGACCTCGGCCGACGCTCGACGTCCTCGCGGCGGTCGCGTCGGGGACGGGGGAGCGTGTCGTCGACGTCGCGGAGTCCGATGATCCCGCTCGCCGCATCGAGATGTACGGGGGGCGCCGGTCGACCGTCGGTGTCGTCCTCGCGCAGCTGATCCACCACGGGAACGAGCACCGCACCCAGATCACGACGATCCTCGGCGCGAACGGCATCGAGCCGCCGCCGCTCAGCGCGTGGGCCTATGGTCGGGCGGCGAAGATCTCGGAGGCAGAGGAATGAGCGATCTCTCCGTGCCGATCGACTACGACAACTGGGCGACCGAGAAGCTGGTGCAGTTCTGCGTCGGGCTGACGCCCGAGCAGCGCGCGCTCACGACGCCGGGGACGATGGGCACCGTCGAGGCCACGCTCATCCATCTCGTCGCCGCGAAGGAGCGCTACGCCGCCGCGCTCGAGGGCATCCCGCCGTCCGATGAGGCGATCCGCGAGGCGACGACAAAGGATCTCGAGCACGTCGCGAGCCGCTCGAAGCTGCTCAGCGAGTGGTTCGCTGGCTTCGCGCGGCAGGATCTCGATCTCGACCGCATCATCGAGCGCCGCGCCGCGGACGGCAGCCGGCAGAAGATGCCGATGAGCATCCTCATCGCGCAATTCCTGCATCACGGGAACGAGCATCGCGCGCAGCTCGGCTCGATCTTCGGCGCCAACGGGATCGAGCCGCCCCACTACTCGGCGTTCAACTGGGGCCAGGAGCGCGGGCTGCTCGTTAGCTGACGGGCTGGCGGATCGCGGTCACCTGGAATGCGGGCACCGGCTTGTTCATGCCCTTGAGCTCCAGCTCTCCGGCCGACGTCGCCTCGACCGCGTCCTCGATCGCCGCGTGGACGCGGTTGCTGATGAGGATCTGGCCGCTCTTCGCGGCCGACGACAGCCGGGACGCGAGGATGACGACGGTCCCGACCGCGCCGTAGTCGAAGCGGCCCTCGAAGCCGATCCGGCCGAGCGTCGCGTAGCCGACCGCGATGCCGATGCCGAGGCCCAACTCGTAGCCGCGCTTCTTCCATCCGGACTGCAGCTCAACGAAGCGCTCGCGCATCGCGACCGCCATGCGCGTCGCCTGCAGCTGCGGCTCGGGGATGACGACCGGATCGTTGAAGAAGACCATCATCCCGTCCCCGGCGAAATGCTCGAGCGTGCCGTCGTGGTGGAAGATGATCTCGCCCATCGCCGCGTGATACGCCCGGAGCACCCCGAGCGCTTCCTCGGGCTCGGCGGTCTCCGAGAACGGCGTGAAGTCCCGGAGGTCCGCGAACACGACGGTGATCTCGCGGCGGTGGCCCCCGAGCAGCTCGTCGGCGCCCTGGGACATGACGAGATCGGCGACCTGCGGTGATAGGAAGTGGCGCAGCCGGCCGAGCCGGCCGAGCTCATTCACCTGCTCCCGCACCCGATCCTCGAGCGTCCGGTTCCAGTCGGCGAGCTCGGTGCGCTGACGCTCCACCTCATCGTGATACGTCTTCACGCGCAGCAGCGAGCGCACGCGCGCGAGCAGCTCCGGCTGATCGAAGGGCTTCGCGATGAAGTCATCGGCGCCGGCCTCGATCGCACGCACCTTTTCCGGCAGGCCGCTCGCAGTGACCATCACGACCGGCAGGAAGCTCGTCTTCGGATCGGCGCGCAGGCGCCGGCACACCTCGTAGCCGTCGATCCCGGGCAGCATGATGTCGAGCAGCACGAGGTCCGGCTTCTCCTTCAGGACCTGCAGGAGCGCGTCCTCACCGGTGAGCGCGGTGACGACCTCGAAGCCGTTCGGGACCAGGACGGCCTCGAGCAGCCGCAGGTTCTGCGGGACGTCGTCGACCGCGAGGATCTTCGTCACGATCGGGGACCGAGATACGAGCGCACCTGATCCGGGAAGCTCTTCACCTCGATGGGCTTGGCGATGAACCCATCGAACCCGGCCTGGTCGAAGCGCTCGCGGTCCCCCGTCATCACCGATGCCGTCAGAGCGACCGTGGGGATGTGCTTGGTCCGCTCGTCGGCGCGGATGCGCTGCATCGCGACGATCCCGTCGATACCTGGCAGCTGGATGTCCATGAGGATGAGCGCGGGCAGATGCTCGGCGCTCATCGTCACCGCGGACTCGCCGTCGACCGCCTCGATGGTGCGGAAGCCGTGGAACTTCAAGACGTCGCGCGCGAGCTTGAGGTTCTTCTCGTTGTCCTCGACGATGAGGATCAGCTCGTTCGCCATCACGACTCCTTCAACAGCGGCAACGCGACCGTGAACGTGCTGCCCTTCCCCGGCGCGCTGTCCACGGTAATCGTCCCGCCATGCAGCTCCACCATGCGTCTGGAGAGCGCCAGCCCGAGCCCGGTGCCCTCGCGCGACTTCTCGGTCTGATGACCGGCCTGCTGGAACTCCTCGAAGATCCGCTCCTGATCCTCCGGCGCGATGCCGATGCCGGTGTCGTGCACGGCGAGGCGGACCCGGCCGTTCTCGCGGTCGGCGCGCAGGCGCACCGTCCCGCCGTCCGGCGTGAATTTCACGGCATTCGCCAGGAGGTTCACGACCACCTGCTTCACCTTGCGCTCGTCGGCGACGACCGTGTCGAGCGGCGGCGCGACCTCCAGCTCGAGCTTGATCCCATGGCTCTGCGCCCGCTCGCGCACCAGCGTGACCGCGTTGTTCAGCGCCGCCACGAGCGAGAACGGAGCGAGCTCGAGCTCCATCCGCCCCGCTTCGATCTTCGAGAGGTCGAGGATGTCGTTGATCAACGTCAGCAGATGCGACCCCGAGCTGCGGATGTCCTCCAGGTAGTCGGCCTGCTGCTCGTTCAGCTCGCCGAACATCTTCTGGAGCAGCACGTCCGAGAAGCCGATGATCGCGTTGAGCGGCGTGCGCAGCTCGTGCGACATGTTCGCGAGGAACTCGCTCTTGTGGCGGTTCGCGACCTCGAGCTGGGCCGACTTCTCCTGGATCTCCCTGAACAGACGGACGTTCTCGATCGCGATCGCGGCCTGGCGCGCGAACGACTCGACGAGCTCGATCTCCCGGTCGGTGAACGGCTGGACCTCGATGCGGACGAGAATGATGATGCCGAGGACCAATTCACCACGGAGCAGTGGGACGCCGAGCGCGGTGCGCGCGCCGATGGCGACGACCTGCCGCGAGTCGCTGACGCTCGGGTCGGTCGTGATGTCCGCGATGTGCACGGTGCGCCGCTCGCGGTAGGTGCGGCCCATGATCGACTGACCGTTGATGATGACCTCTGTCGTCGCCTGCGGGCTGGCCACGCCGCTGGTGCCTTGATCCGGGCGCCGCATCGCGACGCTCCGTGATGTCCCGTCTTCGTTGAACTGCCGGATCCAGCCGTACTCGGCCCTGCAGAGCGCGAGCGACTTGTCGAGGACCATTTCGAACACCGGCTTGAGGTCGAAAGCGCTCTCGCTCATCGCGGCGAGCAGCTCGGCCGTGGCCGTCTGCCGCTCGAGCGACTCCTGCGTCTCCTTGAACAGCCGCACGTTCTCGATCGCGATGACCGCCTGATCGGCGAAGACGCGTACGAGGTCGACCTGCCGTTCCGTGAATGGCCGACGCTCGCGACGGCGTAGGACGACGGCTCCGATCGCCTTTCCGTCGCGGATGAGGGGTGCCGCGAGGACGGTGCGTTGCCCGTCGTTCTTCTCCGAAAGCTCCCGGCTCAGCGGGAAGGAGCCATCGGCGGTCACGTCGGCGACGTGGATAAGGCGTGACTCGAGGATCGCCCGGCCACTGACCGAGCCACGATCCACCGGTACGGAGCCAGGCAGCTCGATCGGACCAAAATGTGCCCGTGCCTCGGCGAGCTCGTCACGCACGATCAGCACGGACGCGTCCTCGGCGCCGGTGAATCGCGCGGCGCTCTCGGCGATCGCCTCGAGCACCGGCTGGATGTTCGTCGGCGATGACGAGATGACTCTGAGGATGTCGCTGATCGCCGTCTGGCGCGCGAGCCCTTCCTTCGTCTCGTTGAACAGCCGCACGTTCTCGATCGCGATGACGGCCTGATCGGCGAAGGCCTCGACCAGTCGAATGGCCGACTCGTCGAACGGGCCGGGTGCCTTCTTGGTCATCGTGATCATCCCGTGTACTTCGTCGCCGCGCTTCATGAGCACCCCGAGCGCCGCGCGCACCGACAGCTCTTGGTAGGTCTCGTTGCGGGAGAGGTCGGGGTCGAGCTGGATGTCGGGCACATGCACCGTGCTGCCGACCATGAGGACGCGAGCCCCAAGCAGCACCCGCGCCTCAGCCGGGATCTCGTCTGGCGCGACGATGTTCAGGCCCGTCGTGTTCCATCGGAGGCCCGCGCGATTGCGCTCGATCAGGTGCGGCGGGACGTTGTAGGAGGCGACCAACGTGTCGGGCCCCGTTCCGCGCTGGTAGAGGAAGCCGTAGTCCGCGCGGCAGAGCTCGGCGGCCTTCGCGAGCAGCTTCTCGAACATCGGCTGCAGATCGAACGCCGATTCGCTGATCGACTTGAGGACCTCGCTCGTCGCTGTCTGACGTTCCAGCGCCTCGTTCGTCTCGTTGAACAGCCGGACGTTCTCGATCGCGATCACGGCCTGGGCGGCGAACGTCTTGATGAGGTTGATCTCGCGATCGGAGAACGGTCGGATCTCGAAGCGCGCGAGCGCGATGGAGCCGATGGCCTCGCCATCTCGTAGCAGCGGTACGCCGAGGACCGTCCGCGCGCCGATCTTGAATGCCCGGAGCGTGCCGCCCATCGTCTCGTCGGCCAGGATGTCCGCGACGTGGATGACCTCGCGCTCCAGAACGGCCCGCCCCATGATCTGATCGCGCCGCACCTCGTGGATCGGCCCGGGGGCGAGATGCTCGAGGACCCCGGGGTCGGTGGCGAATGCCGCGACGCGCTTCTGCCCATCTCCCTCGAGCTGGTTCATCCATACCGCATCCGCGGAGCAGAGCCGCCCGGCGTACTCCACGACGATGTCGAACACCGGCTGCAGGTCGGTCGTCGACCGGCTGATGACCTTCAGGACCTCCGCCGTCGCGGTCTGCTGATCGAGCGCCTCTTTCGTCTCGTTGAAGAGCCGCACGTTCTCGATCGCGATCACCGCCTGGTCCGCGAACGTGTGCAGCAGGTCGACCTGCCGTGCACTGAACGGCCTGACCTCGGCGCGGCGCAGGAGGATGGCGCCGATCGCCCGTCCGTCGCGGAGCAGCGGCGTGGCCATCGTCGTGCGCTGGCCCGCGATCTTGGCCTTCGCGCCGCCGATCGGATACTCGTCCATCTCGGCCTGGATGTCGGCCACCTGGATGGTCTTGCCCTCGACCATCGACCGCGTCGAGACGGTCGTCCGGTCGATGACGAACGGTCCTTCGGGCGGCGGCATCGCTCCCGCGTGCGCCCGGACATCAAGCATGCCGTTCTCGACGATGCCGACGACGGAGTCCTCGGCCGCGCAGAAGCGCCGAGCGCTTTCGGCGATCGCGTCGAGCACCGGCTGCACGTCGGTCGGCGAGGTCGAGATGACCCGGAGGATCCCGCTCACCGCGGTCTGCCGCTCGAGGGCCTCATGCGTCTCGGTGAACAGGCGGACGTTCTCGATCGCGACGACCGCCTGCGCGGCGAAGGTCTCCGCGAGGGTGATCTCCTTCGCGCTGAATGGCCGCGTCACGGTCCGCACGAGCGTCACGATCCCGAGCAGCTCCTCGTTCTTGATCAGCGGAACTGCGACCGCCGTGCGAGAGCCAAGGGCTCTCATCCGAGGACCCGCGGCCGTCGGATCGGCGTCGATGTCCGGAATGTGGACCGACGCCCGAGACTGCTCGACCCTGACACTGATCGTCGGCAGCTGGACTTGGGCGGAGGCCACCCGCTGCTCCCGGGCGACCGACGTCTTCGTGCGAACCTGCTCGTGCAGCTCCTCGGAATCGCCGTGGTACGCGGCGTAGAAGAAGAGGCCCTGCTCTGGGTCCAGCCGCCAGATCCAGGCGTGATCAGCTCCACAGAGAATGGCCGCTCGGCGAACGATCGCATCGAACACCTCGGTCGCGTCCGACGTCGTTCGGCTGATGGTCGCCAGCACGTCGCTCGTCGCGGTCTGCCGCTCGAGGGCCTCCTTCGTCTCGGTGAACAGACGCGCGTTGCGGATCGCGATCGCCGCCTGCGCCCCGAATGATTCGATGAGCCCGACCTGGTGAGCGGTGAAGCTGCCCGGCTCGGTGCGGTTGACCCGGATCACTCCGATCGCGGCACCGTCGTAGAGGACCGGCACCGCCAGTCGCGACAGCTGCGCGCGCGGAGCCTTCCATCCCTCCAGCCATTGCTCGAAGCTTTGGCTCACGCCAACGAGTTCCCACGCCTCCCGGGTCGCCATGTTCGGCACTTGAAAGGTCTGACCCCGCTCGAACGCCAGCCGGATGAGACCAGCCTCCTTCACCGGGAAGCGGGTGCCGACCGTTTCGCGCGGCGATGAGCCGGCAATGGCTTCTGTCGTGAGGTGGTCCCCGTCGTGGCTGTAGAAGTACGCGGCGTCGGCATCGCAGAGCCGGCGCGCTTCTTCCACGATCGTCTGGAGGACCGGGTTCACATCGTCGCGGGTGTCGGCGATCGCGCGGAGGACCGTGCCACTGGCCGTTTGCCGGTCCAACGCTTCCTTCGTCTCGTTGAACAGCCGCACGTTGTTCAGGGCGATGACCGCTTGGGCCGCGAACGTCTCGAGGGCCTCGATCTCGCGATCGTTGAACGGCCGGACCTCGAGTCGGCGGAGCGTGATCGTGCCGACCGCGGCGCCGTCGCGGAGGAGCGGCGCGACGACCGCCGAGCGCGAGCCGACGGCTCGCGAGTGCGCTGCGCCGGTGGGGAAGCGCGTGTCCACCTGCGAGTCGCCGATGGCGATGGTCTTCCCCTCACGGAAGGCGTAGGAGTTCATGGAGGTCCCGTCATTCGGGTAGCGCAGCTCGTTCACCTCTGGCACCGCACCGCTGTGCGCGGCGAGCCGGAGTGCGTCCCCGTCGGGGAGCATGACGGTGGCATCCTCGGCCCCGCAGAACCGGCGAGCGCTCTCGACGATCGCGTCGAGGACCGGCCGCACGTCGGTCGGTGAGCTCGATATGACCTTGAGGATCTCCGCGATCGCGGTCTGGCGCTCCAGCGCCTCCTTCGTCTCGCTGAAGAGCCTGGCGTTCTCCATCGCGATGACTGCCTGGCCGGCGAAGGCCTCGACGAGCGAGACCTGCGTGGGCGTGAATGCCTCGACACGCTTCCGGCGCAGGACGATCACGCCGACGATGTCCCCGGCGCGGATCAGCGGCACGCCCAGGAGGCTGCGGTCCCCGGTCCGTGAGGCGGTCGCCCGTCCGGCGTCGCCGTAGTCGGGATCGTTTTGAAGGTCGAGGATCTGGGTGCTGCGTCCGCTCATGAGGACGCGACCGATGATCGTCGAGCTGTCCTGCCGCGGCGCGGTGGCGTGATACGCGGCGTCGCGGATCTGGCGGTCCGAAGCAGAGCCGGAGCTCGCGAGCATCTCGACTGTGCCGTCATGGAACCGGGCGAGCGATCCGCTTTGTGCGTCGCACAGCCGCATCGCGCTCTCGATGACGGTACCCAGGACCGGCGCGAGATCGAACGCCGAGTTGTTGATCGCGTCGAGCACGTCGCTCATCGCGGTCTGGCGCTCCAGCGCCTCCTTCGTCTCGTTGAACAGCCGGACGTTCTCGATCGCGATCGACGCCTGATCGGCGAAGGTCTCGATCAGCTCGACCTGCCGAGGCGTGAATGGGCGAACGGTCGAGCGGCGGAGCACGATCGTCCCGATCGTTCGGCCCTCGTTCTTGATCGGAACGCAGAGCAGACTGCGGGCGCCGCTCGCGACCTGCTGCCGGCGGGCCTCGGCACCGAGCTCGGGATCGTCGAGGACGTCGTCCACGTGGATCGTCCGGCCTTCGAGGTACACGCGGCCGGCAACGGTGCTGCGGTCGATGACGACCGGCCCCTGTCGGATCGCAAACCATTCGGCGGGAAGGTTCCAACCGGCCGCGACTCTGTACTGGTGCTCGCCTTCAGCGAGATTGACGCTGGCCCGGTCGGCGTCGCAGAGCCGCGCGGCGCGTTCCACCACCGCGTCGAAGACCGGTTGCACGTCCGCCGTCGAGGTGCTGATCGCTTGAAGAACCTCGCTCGTGGCGGTCTGGCGATCGAGCGCGTCCTTTGTTTCGTTGAACAGGCGAACGTTCTCGATCGCGATCACCGCTTGATCAGCGAAGATCCGAACGAGCTCGATCTGTTTGTCGGTGAACGGGCGTACTTCGGTGCGGCGGAGCAGGAGCGCACCGATCGCCTTGCCCTCGCGGATGAGCGGCGCCGACAGAGCGGTGCGGTGGCCCAGGTCCTTCGCGGTCGCATGCCCGCGCGGGTATTCGTCCTCGCTCGCGAGAAGATCCGCGACATGGATCGTCGCGCGGTCGACGATCGAGCGACCGCTCACACTGGTGCGGTCCACGGGATACGGAGCGATACGCCAGTTGATATCGCCGGCCGTGGTGCGCGGATGGATCATCCCATCCTCGACGAGCACGACAGTGACATTCTCGGCACCGCAGAACCGCGACGTGCTTTCGGCGATCGCGTCGAGGACCGGCGTGAGATCGCTCGGCGATGCCGCGAGGATCCGCAGGATCTCGCTCGTCGCGGTCTGGCGCTCGAGCCCTTCTTGCGTTTCCCTGAGAAGCCGTGCGTTCTCCATCGCGACAGCGAGCTGGTCGGCGAACGTTTCGATGAGCGCGATCGTCTCCTTGCCGAATCCGCCCGGCTCGTTGCGCGACATCGTGAGCACGCCGATGGCTTCGTCGTCGCGCACGATCGGGACCGCCATCCGTGTGCGCCGCTTCTCGGCATCGAGCAGCTTCGGCTCGGCGAAGGCCGTGTCCGCGTAATGGAAGCGCTGGCGGCTCAGCACTGCGCGGCCCCAGATCGATCCCGGGATCGGCTCCATCCGCTCCCCAGGCTTCACCGGAGTGTCGCCATGCGTGGCTCCAACGACCCAGCCGTCGCTCTCGCGTCGGAGGAACGATCCGTTCTGCGCGCCGGCAAGACGGACCGTCGTCTTCACGATCAGCTCGGCCACCTGGTCGACCGTGGCAGCGGGATCGGCCAGCGCCTTCATCACCGCGCTGACCGCGGCGAGCTGCCTCCGTGCGTCGATGTCGGCCGCCGGAACGGCTGAGGGCTTGGCGACGGCCTTTTTCCGGGGAGCCGGCTTCTTCGCCGGTCCCTTCGGTGGCGCCTTCTTCTTCGCTCCCGCCCTCACGATGTGGCCAGTATCGGCGTCGAGCGCCGGTCCGGGCTAGCCGTGTCTGTTACCCGAAGGACCGGCGGGAATTGCTCTTCGCAACGCGGGCCGTCGCTCCTACGCTGTGCCGCGGACGGGGAGGGCGAGCTTGGACATCTGGCAGACGCTCCGTGAGCGCCTGGACTACGCGTCGTTCGTGCCGGCGGTCGTCGCCGACATCGAGCGCGCCGACCTGCGTCGCCGCGACGGCACGCCCTACACGATGATCAAGAACCCCCGCGGCGACGGCGGCGCGGGCCGGTACCTCCATCTGGACAAGCCCGATGTCGAGCTGTTCGAGCTCATGGATGGCCGGCGGACCATCCAAGAGGTCCTCGTCGCGAACCTCGAGCGCAATGGCGTCTTCGCGCTCGACCGCCTCGCCCGGCTCACCGCGGCGCTGCGCGCGAATGGCTTCTTCGGCGAGGAGCCGCCGGTGCTCTACGAGAAGCTCGGTATCAGGAAGGCGATGCGCGATCCGATCACGCGCGCGTCGATCTTCCTCAAGAAGCTGGTCATGTGGGACGTCGCTCGCTGGTCGAACGCGAACGGCGTCGTCGACGCGATCTATCGCGCCGGCGGCTGGCTCGCGTTCACGCGGCTCGGCGCGTCGCTCATCGTCGCGTTCGGTGTGTACGGCCTCTGGCTGTGGTCCCAGGAGACACGCGATCCGGCGATGCAGCTCGCGAAGATCCAAGGGTCATACGTCGCCGGGATCCTCGTGCTCTTGGTGCTGCAGATCGCATCGATCTCGGTCCACGAGGCCGGTCACGCGCTCGCGATCCGTCACTACAAGCGGCACGTCCGGCGCATCGGCTTCATGTTCTTCTACCTCTTCCCGTGCTTCTACGTCGACTCGACCGACATGCTCCTCGGCACGCGCAGGCAGCGGATCGTCGTGTCGCTCGCCGGTCCGTTCGCCGGACTCGCGACCGCGGCGGCCTGCGCGGTGTACGCCGCGCTCAATCCGGGCACGTTCGCCGGCGAGCTCGCGTTCAAGGCGGCGAGCATCTTCGTGTTCCAGTTCATCTTCAACCTGCTGCCGATCCTCGAGCTCGACGGCTACTACGTGCTCGTCGACGCGCTCGATGCGCCGTTCCTTCGCCAGCGCTCGATGTGGTTCGTCCGCACGGCCGCCATCCGCAAGATCCGCGCGCGCGCGAAGTGGACCGGCGAGGAGATCGGCCTCGCGCTCTTCGGTCTCGGCGCGATCGCGACGTCGCTCATCGCGCTCGTGTTCTCGATCCTCATCTGGCGATCGCGCATCGTCATCGCCGCGCGGGAGCTCATCTCCCTCGGGCTGATCGGCCTCGCGCTGTTCGGGCTCCTCGTCCTCGTGTTCGTCGGCCCGCTCATCGTCCAGATCGTGGCGCGCGTGGTCGGCATCGTGAAGACGAGCATCGGCCTCGCGAACGCGCGCACCGCCGCCGCGGCCCAGCGCGAGCTCGGCGCGCGGGTGGCGATGCTCGCTCGCGTCCGCTTCCTCGCGGGCCTGCCCGGGCCGGCGCTCGCGGCGCTCGCATCCCACCTGCGCGTCGACCGCGTCGATGCCGAGCACACCGTCTTCACCGCCGGCAGCGTCGGCGACCGCTTCTACCTCGTGCGCTCGGGCCGGCTGCAGGTGATCTCGGCTGAGGGCACGGTCCTCCGCGAGCTCATCCCGGGCGACGGCTTCGGCGAGCTCGCCCTCCTCGACCGGACCCCCCGGACCGCGACGGTGCAGGCGCTCGAGGCGGCCGAGCTCTGGTCGCTGGGGAGCAGCCACTTCCAGCGCTGGGTCCGCGACCGCTACGAGATCGCCGCCCGCATCCGCGCGGATCAGGGGGAGCGGGCAGGACTGGCGAAGCTCCCGTTCTTCAAGGATCTCGAAGGCAAGGAGCTCGACCAGATCGCGGCCCGGCTCCAGGCGCGCCGGTTCGAGGCGGGCGACGTCGTCGTCCAGGCCGGCGAGCAGGGCGGCGGCTACTACCTGATCCGCGAGGGCACGGCGGACGTGACGCTCCCCGACGGTCGGTTCGTGCGGACGCTCGGACCGGGTGACGGGTTCGGGGAGCTCGCCCTCATCTTCGGCATTCCGCGGACCGCGACCGTGACCGCGAAGGGCCCGCTCACCGTCGGCGTGCTCAGCCGCCCGGACTTCGCGACCCTCGTGACGGCCTCAGGCGAGAAAATGCGTGATTTCCGGGCCAGAACGGGCCACTATGTCGGAGCCGGCCTCGGCGGCGCGGCAGCTGGGGGAGCGTAGGTGGATTGCTGGACTTGCGAGCGGCCGGCGCTCGCGGCGTGCCGGTTCTGCGGGCGGGGCGCCTGCCGCGAGCACGCGAAAAGCCACCCGTTCGTCCTTGACGTCTACCGCGGCGCGAAGCATCAAGGGTTGCGCGCGCTGGTCGTCGAGGACGCCGTCCACTGCGGGGTCTGCCGCCCCCGGAGCGAGCCGGTCGACATGCCGGAGCTCGAATAGGGAGGAACGGCTGGGGGAACGTTGTCCAGAGCACAGTGGGCGTGTGCCGGCGTGTATCGAGCGGCCTCGCGGGCGAGCGCAGATTCCTCCCAACACACCACGACCAACAGCGGGGAAAGAAGGAGCAAGGCGATGGCGAGCAAGAACCTGGGGGCAGTGATCCAGCGGGCGATCAG
>DASWFN010000247.1:0-2609 GCA_036394215.1 Candidatus Limnocylindria bacterium | reverse complement strand
GTCGGCGCCGGCGTAGAGCGCGCGGAGCGCGGCCTCGCTGACGAAGAAGTCGAGGAACGCGACGTCGGCCTCGACGGCCTTCAGCGCGGCGGCGACCTCCCTGGTCGGCGCGTTCGCTCCCAGCACGACGCGCTCGACCGTGAGCCCTCGGGCGCGGATGCGCTCGCCCACGATGTCCGCGTAGTCGCTGCGGCTGCCGCGCATCATGAACCGCGGCCGCGTGCCAGAGTCCCGCAGATGCGCGATCGCGTCGACCGCCCAGAGCCACCGCTTGTCCGCGTCGAACCGCGCGACCTTGACCAGGCTCGGCCGGCCGGCCAGCGCGGCGCGCATGGCCCGGACGTCGGCCGGAGCGACGGGCGCGGCGAAGCGCTCGGCGATGCCGTTCGGCAGGATCTCCGGCTCGACGCCGGCCTTCACCATCTCGGCGCGCATGAAGCGCGAGATCGTCGTCACCGTCGCCGCGCGCTCGAGCAGCCGGAAATCGATGGACCCGAAGCCGTAGGTGTTGTTGGCGTTCCAGAACGGCGTCATCGCCTGACGTAGGCCGGCCCGCGTCGCGAGGACCGACGTGTTGATGGCCGCGTTCGCGGTCTGCCAGTCCTCGAAGAGCAGGACCGCGCGTTTGCCCGCGCGCGCGGCCGGGACGATGACCTCCTCGAGCAGGTGCGGCGGCACGGTGCGCGAGAAATCGCGCCACTTTCCGTCCTCGCCGTCGTAGACGTCCTTCGGGTGGTAGCGCGAGATCCACTGCCCCCACCGCTCGAGCAGCAGCGTTCCGTCAGTTCGCGGCTCTGACGCGGGCAGCGCCGGGTCTCCCACGAACAGGTGCCGGACCCGGTGCCCGCGGGCGACGAGCGCCTCGGCGAGATCGTTCATCCGGGTCGCGAGGCCGCCGACGAAGGAGTAGCGGTCGGGGCCCTCGAAGGACACGAGGACGACCTCGCTGATCTCCGCTCCCATGCGCGCATCGTAGGAGCGGCGATACTTGGACGCCGTGCGACCGATAGACCTCATCCGCGAGGATCCCGAGCGCGTGCGCGCCACGCTCGCGGCGCGGCACTTCACCGCGCCGCTCGATCGGATCATCGAGCTCGACGCGAAGGCCCGAACGCTCCGCGCGGAGGCCGAGGCGCTCCGCGCCGAGCGGAACAAGGCGAGCAAAGGCGGGCCGCCGTCGGACGAGGTGAAGGCGCGCATGCGTGCGCTCGGCGACCGCGTCTCCGCCATCGAGAGGGAGCTCGCGACGCTCGAGGAGCAGCTCGACGCCGACCTCCTCTGGATCCCGAACGTCATCGACCCCGACGTCCCGGCCGGGAAGGGCGAGGAGGACAACCCGGTCGTCCGTGAGGACGCGCCGAAGCCGCTGCCGTTCCCCGGCCTGCCGCACTGGGAGGTGGGGGAGCGCCTCGGCATCCTCGACATCCCCCGCGGCACGAAGCTCTCGGGCTCGCGCTTCTACGTGCTGCGTGGCGCCGGGGCCGCGCTGCAGCGCGCGGTCATCACCTGGATGCTGGACGAGCACACGCGGGACGGCTTCACCGAGATCTACCCGCCGTTCGTCACGAAGCGCGAGACGCTCGTCGCGAGTGCGCACCTGCCGCACTTCGACGAGAACCTCTACCGCGACGAGGACGACGACGTCTGGCTCATCCCGACGGCCGAGCCCCAGCTCGTGTCACTGCACCGCGACGAGACCGTCCCGTTCGACAAGCTCCCGCTGCGCTACGTCGCCTACACGCCGTGCTTCCGCCGCGAGCACATGAGCGCCGGCCGCGACGTCCGCGGCATCAAGCGCGGCCACCAGTTCGACAAGGTCGAGATGGTCGTCTACACGACGCCGGAGGCATCGCGGCAGATGCTCGACGAGCTGACCGCGCGCGCCGCCGGCATCGTGGAGAAGCTCGGGCTGCCGGTCCAGATCACCGAGCGCTGCAGCGGCGACCTCGGCTTCGTCGCGAAGAAGGGCTTCGACGTGCAGGCCTGGGGCCCCGCGGTCGGTGAGTGGCTCGAGGTCTCGTCGTGCAGCGACGGTGGATCGCTCCAGGCCGAGCGCGCCAACATCCGCTTCAAACGCGACCCGAAGGCGAAGGCCGAGCGCCCCCACATCCTCAACGCCTCGGGCGTCGCACTGCCGCGGCTCATGATCGCGATCATGGAGAACTACCAGCAGGCCGACGGCTCGCTGGTGATCCCGCCGGTCCTGCGTCCGTACCTGCACGGCCGCGAGCGGATCGCGCCGGGAGAGTTCGCGCTCTAGGGATGCGCCTCGCGCTGATCTCGGACATCCACGGCAACTCGATCGCCCTCGACGCCGTCCTGGCCGACCTCGAGCACGCGGGCGGGGTCGATGCGCATCTCATCCTTGGCGATCTCGCCGCCATCGGCCCGGACCCGGTCGGCGTGCTGGAGCGGCTGCGCGCGCTCCCGTCGGCGTCGATCGTCCGTGGCAACACCGATCGCTACCTCGTCACGGGCGATCGCCCGACGCACTTCTTCGGAGCCGAGACGGAGGAGCAGCGGATCGGGATGCGGATCGCGCTCGCGAACTCGTTCTCGTGGACCCAGGGCGTCATCACGGCGGCCGGCTGGTACGACTGGATCGAAGC
>DASWFN010000246.1:0-13003 GCA_036394215.1 Candidatus Limnocylindria bacterium | reverse complement strand
GCGCTGCAGCGCGTGTTGATCGTGTGGCTCGGCGCGTCGCTCGCGACGTTCGGGCTGCTCGTCATCGCGGTGACCTGGTTCGGTCTCCGCCGTGGCGAGCCCTGGGCGCTGCCGGTGCTCGCGGCCTGCTGGCTCCTGGTGCTGGCGGGATTCGCCCTGCTGTTCAGGCGCTACCTCGACGCGGGCGTGACGCTCTCGCTCGGGGACCTGCCGCCGCTCTTCCACTACCCCGCGTTCCTCGTGACACCGGCGATCGTGCTCAGCTGGCTCGGCCTCCGCTAGGAGCGGGGAACCGGCGCAGGCCCCCGGTCGTCTACCTCCCAGCACCGGTCTTCCGGATGTAAGGAGGCAGCGATGCCGCGCTCGCTCGTGTTCGCGCTGACCCTCGCCCTCTCGATGCTCACCCTCGCGGCCCCGGCGCTCGCCTGCGGCGGGCTCATCGGCCCGAACGGCGCCGTGAACCTCCTCCGTACGACCACGCTCGTCGGCTATCACGACGGCGTCGAGCACTACATCACGGCGTTCCAGTTCGCCGGCGGTGGTGGGAAGTTCGGCTCGCTCACGCCGCTGCCCGGCGTCCCGTCGAGCGTCGAGCGCGGTGGCGCCTGGACCCTGCAGCGGGTCGTTCGCGAGACGCAGCCGCCGCAGAAGGCGGCGTTCCCGTTGCCCCTTGCGGCCGCATCGGCGCGCGACAGCGTCGAGGTCCTCCTCACCACCAAGATCGACGCGCTCGACATCACGGTGCTGAAGGGCGGCGGCGCCGCGGTCGGCGAGTGGGCCACCGCGCACGGCTTCCGCCTTCCGGCCGACGCGCCGGAGGTCCTCGATTTCTACGCCGCGCGCAGCCCGATCTTCCTCGCGGCGGCGTTCGATGCCGATGCCGCGGCCGCCCGCGGCCAGCGCATCGGCGACGGCACCCCGGTCCACATCACCATCCCGACGGCGAACCCGTGGGTCCCGCTGCGGATCCTCGCGCTCGGAAAGCAGTCGACCGATCCGGTGACCGCCGACGTGTACCTGCTCACCGATCGCAAGCCGGCGATCCTCCCGCTCGCGCGCGGCGACAACGGGCTCACCCTCGCGTACGACCGGCTCGCCTCACCATCGCTCATGACCGACCTGCGCACCGACGCGGGGATGGGCTGGGTCCCCCAGAGCGGCTGGCTCAGCCAGCTGCGCATCGACACCACGGCCGGGAACCTGACCTTCGACCTCGCGATCGACGCGGCCGGGCATAGCCCCTCGCGCGTGGCCGCCGGGCTCGAGGCTCCCGGCACGAGCGACCCGACCCCGATCGCGCTCACGCTCTTCGCCGCGGCGATCCTCGCGCTCGTCATCGTCGCGATGCGCGAGCAGCGGCGCGCCGTCCCGGCGTGATCCGTCTCGCCATCGTCCTGCTCGCGGTGGTCGCCGGCGCGTGCGCGCCGGCGGCGCCGCGCGCCGTCAGCATCACGATCCACTACTCGCACTACACGCCGGCGCAGATCGACGTGCCCGCGGGTGTCCCGGTCACGTTCACGATCCGGAACGACGATCCGATCGATCACGAGTGGCTGCTCGGCGACATGGCGATGCACGAGCGGCATCGGCTCGGGACGGAAGCGGTGCACGCCGCGCGGCCAGACGAGCTCACCGTACCGGCGCGCTCCACGCGCACGACGACGCTGATGTTCCCGACGGCGATGACGCTCCAGTACATGTGCCATCTGCCCGGACACGAGGCCTACGGGATGGTCGGGGTGCTCGTCGCGAAGTAGCTACCGATTCATGAAGTTGAGGTGGTACGAGCCGTCGGGATAGGCCCGGCTGTCGAATGACAGCGTGAAGCCGTCGCCCGGCTTGAGGCCGAATCGGCCGATCGCCGTGAGGTCGCCCTGCTGGGCGGTGGCGAACGTCGTCTGGCTCGTCGCGCGGAGGGCGATGGTCTTGCCCGTGAACGGCGCGAGCGTGCCACTGCCGCCTTCGATTCGCACGCGCAGCGTGCAGGGACCGAGGATCTCGACGACCGTCGCGCTCGTCTTCAGGTGCTGGATCTCGGCGGACACGGTCGGGTCCGGCGCGGCATACGCGCCGCACGCTTGGATCGCCGCGGCGTTCGACACCGCGTACGGATCGATCGCGCGGTCGATCCGGATGACCTCGCTCGGATAGCTCGCGGGCTTGATCTCGCCGAGGACCGCGCCGTCGCTCGTGCGCAGCACGCGGATCTTCGCGAGCTGGTCGCTGATCGCGTACATGCGCGCGCCATCGGGTGAGATCGACAGGCTGTCGAACGAGGTGTCCCCCGCCCACGTCGCGCGGGAGGAGAGCGACTTCGTATCGATGACCGCGATGCCCTTGGTCCCGGCGGCGTACAGCGTGACGCCATCGGCGGAGAGCAGTGCGCCCCCGCGCATATAGCGCTTCGCGTCCGCGACCGGGAAGAACGCCCGGACTCCAGCGGCGAGGAGATCGTCCGCTGCGCGGGTCACGTTGATCCGGTTCGTCCGGATCAACGAGTCGGTGCGCAGGGAGACCTCGTCGACGAAGCCGAGTGCGGGGTTGGCCGCATACACCGTCGAGGCATCGCGCGAGATCGCGAGGGACCAGAGCAAGTACTTCTCGAAATCGTCCGAGTGCTGCGCGTCGGGCAGCGCGATCGTCGTAACGCGCTTCGTCGCAAGGTCGAGTCGCCGCACGGCCGCGGCGTGGCTGCCGTCACCGGCGTCCAGCCACACGAGCGCCAGCCCATCGCCGGTCGCGAGCGTGGGCGTCACGAAGCCCCGCTGCAGGCCATCCCACTGGGTGCCGATCGTGGAGCCCGGTAGGAACGCCGCCGAGGCGAAGTCCCAGACGCGCAGGCGGGACCCACCGTCGCTGAATTCCTGGACGAACAGGGCCTTGCCGTCGAGGCTCACGCCCATGTAGGCGTACGGCGACGTGCTCTTGAATTCGACTTGGCCCGCGACCGTCCCCGCCGTCGCATTGACGACCGCGAAGCCGGTGACCCACTGGTCGCCGAGCTTGATGGTGTTCCTGGCGAGCACGAGCTGCCGCCCGCTCGTCGACGGGGAGCGTGGATCGCCGCTCGGAAGCGTGCTGAACGCCCCGTCGATGGTGAAAGCGCGTCCGTCGCGGCCGCTGGCAACGTCCACCGCGATGATGCGCGTCTGGCTGGCGCCGTTCACGAGCTCCGTGCGATAGAGGGTCGAACGGTCGGCCGTGAGGACGCCGTTCGGGAGCGCACGCAGAACGCCGCCGGTGCGGGCATCGATCACCGAGATGAGCGCGGTCTGCCCGTTGCCGGACTCGCGCACGTAGAGGGCATCCGGTGGGAGCTCGGCCGATGGCGATGGCAGCGCGCTCGGGCCGGAGTCGCGCGGCGCCGCGACCTGCGCCGTGCACGACCCGAGCACGAGCAAGAGAGCAAGCAACGCTCTACGACGGATCTTCATCGACCCTGAATACAACCACGGCGGGTGAGTGGTTCCCGCCACGCGCGCGATGAATAGCGAAGCGGCGGGTCGCCCCGCCGCCTCGCGCTACCGCTGAAGAGTCGTTACGACTGCTCTTTGAACTCGCCCTCGATGGTGTCGTCCTTCTTGCCACCGTCGGTGCCGGCGGTCGCGCCGGCCGTCTCCTGCTCGGGCTGCCCGGCCTGCGCCTGCGCGGCCTGGTCGGCCTTGTAGAGCGCCTCGCCGATCTTCGTCGAGGACTGCCGCAGGGCTTCCGCGGCGGACTTGATCTTCTCCATGTCGTCGGTCTTGAGCGCGTCGAGGAGCGCCTTGATCTTCTCCTCGACCTCGGCCTTCACATCAGCGGGGAGCTTCTCGCCCGCGTCACGGACGGCCTTCTCCGACTGGTACGCGAGGTTGTCGGCCTCGTTGCGCGTTTCGATCCGCTCGCGGTTGCGGCGGTCCTCCTCGGCGTGCGCCTGGGCGTCGCGGACGAGCTTGTCGACCTCGTCCTTCGCCAGACCGCTCGAGGCGGTGATGGTGATGTGCTGCTCCTTGCCGGTGGCCTTGTCCTTCGCGTGGACGTTCACGATGCCGTTCGCGTCAATGTCGAAGGAGACCTCGACCTGCGGGACGCCACGCGGCGCCGGCGCGATGCCGTCGAGCACGAACCGGGCGAGGCTCTTGTTGTCCGCGGCGAGCTCGCGCTCGCCCTGGACGACGTTGATCTCGACCTGGGTCTGGGCATCGGATGCGGTCGTGAAGGTCTGCGACTTGGAGGTCGGGATGGTCGTGTTCCGCTCGATGAGCTTCGTCGCCACGCCACCGAGGGTCTCGATGCCGAGCGACAGCGGCGTCACGTCGAGGAGCAGGACATCCTTGACCTCGCCTTTGAGCACGCCGGCCTGGATGGCCGCACCGATGGCGACGACCTCGTCCGGGTTCACGCCCTTGTGGGGGTCCTTGCCGAAGAGCTTCTTCACGGTCTCGACCACGAGCGGCATGCGCGTCATGCCGCCGACGAGGATGACCTCGTTGACCTTGGTGGCGTCGACCTCCGCGTCCTTCATGCACTGCTTCACCGGGCCGAGCGTCTTCTCGACGAGATCGCCGACGAGCTGTTCGAGCTTGCTCCGGGTGAGCGCGATGACGAGATGCTTCGGGCCGGACTGATCGGCCGTGATGAACGGCAGGTTCACCTCGGTCTGCATCGTCGTGCTGAGCTCGATCTTCGCCTTCTCCGCGGCTTCCTTGAGCCGCTGGAGGGCCTGGCGGTCGTTCTTCAGGTCGATGCCCTGGTCCTTCTTGAACTCGTCGATGAGCCACTCGATGATCCGCTGGTCGAAGTCGTCGCCACCGAGGTGGGTGTCACCGTTCGTGGCCTTCACCTCGAAGACGCCTTCGCCGAGCTGCAGGATCGAGATGTCGAAGGTGCCGCCGCCGAGGTCGTAGACCGCGACGATCTCATCCTTCTTCTTGTCGAGCCCGTACGCGAGGGCCGCGGCCGTCGGCTCGTTGACGATGCGCAGGACCTCGAGGCCGGCGATCTGGCCGGCGTCCTTGGTCGCCTGACGCTGGTTGTCGTCGAAGTACGCCGGCACGGTGATGACGGCCTGGGTGACCTTGTCGCCGAGATAGGCCTCGGCGTCGGTCTTGAGCTTCCCGAGGATCATCGCCGAGACTTCCTGCGGCGAGAGCCGCTTGCCGTCGGTGAGGGTCACCTCGACGCCCCCGTGCGAGGCCTCGGCGATCTTGTACGAGACGAGATTCTTCGACCGCTGGACCTCGGGATCGCTGAACCGGCGGCCCATGAACCGTTTGATCGAGTAGATGGTGTTCTCGGCGTTGGTGATGGCCTGGCGCTTCGCGACCTGGCCGACCAGCCGTTCGCCGTTCTTCGTGAACGCGACGACCGACGGCGTGATCCGCCCGCCCTCCGCGTTCGGGATGATCGTCGGCTCGCCGCCCTCCATGTAGGCGACGGCCGAGTTCGTGGTGCCGAGATCGATTCCGATGACCTTTGGCATGTCCTAGTTCTCCTTGTTCTTGGCCTTCGCCACTGAAACGAGTGCGGGCCGGATGACCCGGTCGTGGAGGCGATATGCCTTTTGGAATTCTTCGACGACGGTCCCCTCGGGCTTGTCCGATTCGACGTGGGCGACCGCCTCGTGCAGGTAGGGATCGAACGGCTTTCCGAGCGAGTCGATGGGCTCGAGGCCCTCGGCCTCGAGGATCTGGCGGAGCTTGCGCTCCACGAGCCACATCCCCTCGACCCACGGCTGGCCCTTGAGATCATCCGGCACGCTCGCGAGCGCGCGATCGTACCCATCGAGGACGTCGAGCAGCTTCGTGATGAGCTCGGCCTTCGCGAATCTCGCGAAGTCCGCTCGCTCGGCCTCGTTCCGCTTGCGATAGTTCGCGAAGTCGGCCGCCATGCGCTGCAGATCGCGCTTGTAGGTGCCTTCATCGGCCTGCTCCGCGGGCTCCGCCTCGGCCTCCGGCGCCGTCGCCGTCGATCCGTTGGGCTTGCGGGTCTTCATCCGCTCTTCGAGCAGCTCTTCCGCCCGGCGCTGCTGGTCGTCCATGGCTAGTTCCCCTGTCCAATCACCTTGACCTGTCGGCTTTCGCCTCCAGGTCTCGGTGAGTGCTCATGGCTGGTGGTCGTCGCTCGTCCCGGCAAAGCCGTGCCTCGCTCCATCTAATTTCCTTCGACGACGCGCACGAGATCGGTCATGAGCCGTCCGATGAAGCTGACGGCCCCGATCGACCGCGCGTAGTCCATGCGTCGCGGACCGACGATGCCGATGTACCCCACGACACCCCCAGCGGATCCGCCGTACCGCCCGAACACGAGGCTGCAATCGAGCAACGGCTCGACGCGGTTCTCCGCCCCGATCGCGACGTGGACCTCGCCCTCGCCGATCGACGGCGGCAGCAGCCCGGCGACGCGGGTGGAGTCCTCGAGCAGCGCGATCATCTCGCGCCGCCGGCCGGGATCGGCGCCGCCGAACTCAGGCTGGGCGAGGATGTTCTGGATCCCGTCGTAGTAGACGTCCTGCGCTCGCGCGCCTTCGGTCTCGGCGAGGATCTGCGAGAGCGCGCGGACGATCTGCCGCGCGGCGCCCTGCTCGCGCTCCGCGGCCTCGGCGATCGCGGCGGCGTCCTTCCCACGCTCGGCATCGGTGACGCGCCGGCCGAGCGAACGGAGCTCGTCCGGCGTCGCGGGCTGGTCGAGGTCGAGCAGCTGCTGCCGCACCGCGCCGCCGTCCTGGACCGCGACGATGAGCACGCGGCGCTCGTGGATCGGGACGACATCGACGTGCTTGAGGACGCTCTTCGAGCCGGTCGGCGGGGTCACGATCGAGGCCTCGGCGGTGAGCCGCGCGAGCGTCGATGCCGCGAGCCGCAGCCACTGCGCGGTGTCACGCTGGGCCTGCTGGAACTGGTGGCTCACGGTGAGCTGCTCCTCGGGCTGCAGCGACGGATCCGGCATCAAGCTCTCGATGAAGAACCGGTAACCAAGGTCCGTCGGGACGCGGCCGGCGGAGGTGTGCGGGTGCGTGAGCAGGCCGAGATCCTCGAGCTCCGCAAGCTCGCTCCGGACCGTCGCCGACGAGACCGGGAGCCGATAGCGGCGCACGAGGGCGCCGGAGGCGACCGGCTGCGCGGTCGCGATGAACTCACGGATGACGGCGCGCAGGATCTCCCGCTGGCGATCAGCCAGGTCGGGCAGGCTCACGCGCTCTTCGTTGTTTTCTGTCAATTAGCACTCTCCCCTTGAGAGTGCCAAGAGCGTACCAGCGTCCGGCGGGGCGGTCAACGGGGCCACCGGGACCTATGTAACAAGAAGCACACAGGCACGCCCCGTGCTGCTACCGCGCGCGAAGCTCGAAGGAGAAGTCGAATGTGGACCGAATTCCGCGCCTTCCTGGTCAAGACCAACGTGCTCGTGCTCGCGATCGCGTTCATCCTCGGGGTCGCCTTCGCCGGCGTCGTCGCGTCGCTGGTGAAGGACATCATCATGCCGCCGGTCGGGATGGCCCTCGGGAAGGTCGACTTCTCGAACCTCTACATCAACCTCTCAGGCGGCAGCTACGCGTCGCTCGCCGACGCGCAGAAGGCGGGCGCGGCCACGATCAACTACGGCATCTTCATCAACACGTTGATCGCGTTCATCATCGTCGCGTTCGTCGTCTTCCTGATCGCGAAGGCGCTCATCAAGCCGGGCCCGGCCGAGAAGGTCTGCCCCTACTGCGGGATGACGATCTTCGAGGCGGCGACCCGCTGCCCGCATTGCACCAGTCAACTTGCCGTCTGACGCGGCAGGGCAACTTGCCGTCTGACGCGGCAGAGCAGCTGGCGGCTACCGCTTAGCGGGGACCTCCGGCTCGGCGGGCTCGTCGGTGCGCGACGCAAGCACATTGCGCACGCGCTCCACGAGCTCGTCGAGCTCGAATGGCTTCGTCACGTAATCGGCGGCGCCGAGCTCGGTGGCGTACAGCCGCTCGGACAGCCCGAAGATCGCGGTGACCACGATCACCGGAAGCTTCGCGATGCGGCCATCGGCGCGCAGCTCGCGCAGCACGCTGAAGCCGTCCCGCCGCGGCATCATGAGGTCGAGGATCATCGCCGACGGCTGGATCTGATCCACGAGCCGCATCGCCTGATCGCCATCGCGCGCGAGCTTCGCGTCGAGGCCCTCTTCCTTGAGGTAGTTCACGATCGTTTCGCCGAGGTCGGGATCGTCCTCGACGACGAGCACCAGCGGTTTGCGGGAGCGGGCCACGGCTAGACCCGGATCTCTTTCGCCAGCTTCTCGGGGTCGCGGATGGCGATCTTCCGCCGGCGGATGCTGATCAGCTCGCGGCGTTCCAGGTCCCCGAGCACGCGGTTCACCGAGACGCGCGAGGCTCCCGTGAATGCCGCGAGCTCGTCCTGGGTGAGGGTGAGCTCCAGCTCCCCGCTCGTCGATCCGTTCACCTGGGCGAGATCGAGCAAGTACTTGGCCACCCGGCTGGGGACGTCCAGGAAGATGAGGTCCTCGACCCGGTCGGAGAGGCGCCGGACGGTCTTGGCGAGGGCCTCGAAGACCACCTTCGTGGCCGCCGGATGGGCCTCCACGAAGGCCAGGAAGTCGTCGCCGGCGAGGAGAGCGCACCGGGTGTCCTCGAGCGCCGTCGCCGTGGCCGAGCGCGGGGCATTGTCGAACAGGGCGAGCTCCCCGAAGAACTCCCCGCCGCGCAGCAGCGCGACGAGGGCCTCCTGGCCGAACTCTCCCGGCAGCGCGATCTTCACCGCGCCCTCGAGCACGACGTAGAAGTGCTGGCCCGGATCGTCCTTCCGGAAGATCGTCTCGCCGCGCTTGAAGGCCTTCTGGCGCATGCGCTCCGCGAGCGACGCGAGCTCGGCGTCGGAGAGCTTCGCGAAGAGCGGCACGCGCTTCAGGTACTGGACGAGCTGCAGGTCAGCCATCGGAACGAACGGTACTACGGGGTCCCGCTTGACGACCACGGCATCATGGGCGGTCCCATGGACGAGGTCTACATCTCCGGCGCGCTGACGGCGATCGCCGACGGCGCGCGGACCCGGGTGTTCTACGAGCTCCTCGCGGAGATCGTGAGCGAGTGCGGGCTGCGCCCGTACCTGCCGCATCACGCGACGGACCCGGTCGCCGCGCCGGACCTCGACCCGCGGAGCGTCTATGAGATCGACCGCGCGCGCGTCGCGCGCAGCGGGCTCGTCATCGCCTACGTCGGCACGCCCTCATTCGGCGTCGGCATCGAGGTCGAGATCGCGCGCGAGCAGGGAATCCCGGTGATCCTCGTCGCGGAACGCGACCGCACCGTATCGCGCATCCTCCTCGGCTCACCCGCGGTGGTCGACGTCGTGCGCTTCACCGATCTCGCGGCCCTGCGTGTCGCGCTCGGCGACGCGATCGCCGGCGCGACGAGGACGGTCGCCGCACAGACCCCCGACGCCGTCGTCCAGCGGTTCCTCGGGAGCCTCGGCACCGCGCGGCAGCTGCCGGAGGCTGAGGTCGCGGCGCTCCTCCGCGTCGCCGAGCTCGACGGCGAGCCGGCGGCGATCATCCGGCGCGCCGTGGCGGAAGGCCGCCTGTTCGGAGCAGGCCTGCGCGACCTCATCGGGCGGCACGCCCTACGCGGCGCGGGCCTCGCGGCGTTCGTCCTCCACGACATCCTCGAACGGCCCATCGCCGAGATCGCCCGCACCCTCGGCGCCGATCCCCGCACGGCCAAGCGCGGGGTGGAGCAGGCCCGGATCAAGCTCCAGCTCGCCCCTGACGCGGACAGCGCGGTCATAGGACAATGGATCGTGACGGAGCTCATCGCGCCCCCCACGCGCGCGCTACAGCTCCGGCTCTTCGCCTTGAAGGAGAACCATGAGCAAAGGTCAGCGAAAGCAGAAGACCACCGGCAAGCTGGGCTGGCGGTCGAAGAAAGCGAACCACGGGCGTAAGCCCGGGATGGGTCGCGGCAAGCGCAACTAACGCCGCGTCGCACCTGACAGAGAAGGAGCCGCCCCGATCGGGCGGCTCCTCTTGGTATCCCGGTGAGGGACCTACGTGCGCTTGCGGGTGGTCTTCTTGCGGCCGGTGCTCTTCTTCGCCTTGGTGCCCTTGCGAGCGGTCGTCTTCTTGCGGCCGCTGGTGGCCTTGCGCCCGGTGCTCTTGCGGCCGGTCGTCTTGCGGGCCGTCGTCTTCTTGCGGCCGGCCGTCGTCTTCTTGCGTCCGGCGGTGGTCTTCTTCCGGCCCGCGGCGGTCTTCTTGCGACCGGGCGTCGTCTTCTTACGGCCGCCGCCGCTGCTCGTCGTCTTCTTGCGTCCGCCACCGGTCGAGCCGCTCGACGGCGCTGCCGGCATCGGCGCGGGCGGCGGCGGCGTCCCCGGAAGCGGGGACGGCCAGCTCGACACTGGCTCCTGCTGCGTGCTCCACGTGTCGCCTCGATTGCCCTGTTCCATGGGTCCTCCACCTTCGATTCCGATGTGCGTCGTGCTGAGAGGCGATGCATACCGCGTTCGGCGCTGCGTCGCAAGCCGACCGATGACCGCGCGACATGTTGCGCGCTACCGGTCGGGCAGGAGCCGGACGAATACCTCGTTCGCGACGAACCGGCCGCGATCGCTCAGCGCTACGCGCTCGCCGGTCCGCTCCAGGACGCCGGTCCCCGCGAGCGGCGCGAGCGCGCGATCGACCCGGGCGCGCGCATCCGCGCCGAACCGGGCGCCGTACGCCGCCAGATCGAGGCCCTCGTCGAGGCGGAGGGCGAGGATCGCGGTATCGACTGCGGCATCGGCGCCGTCGTCGGCGATCCGGCCATCGCCACGCTCGATCCGCGCCGCATACGCGACGAGACCGGCGGGCTGGTGACTCCGCACACCGCCGAGATGCGAGTGCGCGCCCGCGCCGACGCCGAGCCAGGACTGATTGCGCCAGTACACGAGGTTGTGCCGGCATTCGTGTCCCGGGACGGCCCAGTTCGCGATCTCGTAGTGGCGGTAACCGGCCGCGCCGAGCACGGCGGCGGCCGTTTCGTAACGGGTCGCGAGGCCATCGTCGTCCGGCTGCGCGGCGGCCGCGGCGGTCCGCCACCGCTCGAGCGTCGGCCACCCGCCGCCGCCCCAGTTCGCGACCGCCTCCTCGGGCTCGAGCGCAAGCTCGAGCGGGTAGGCCGAAAGATGCTCCGGCTGGAGCGCCAGGGCGGCCTCGAGGTCGGCGCGCCATTCGCCCTCGGGCTCGTCCGGCCGGCCGAAGATGAGGTCGAGGTTCACCGCGAGGCCCGCCGACCGCGCCGCCGCGACCGCCGGGGCGATGTCCGCCGCGTCGTGGGTGCGCCCCAGCGAGGCCAGCGCCCGCGACGAGAACGACTGCGCGCCGAGGGAGATCCGCGTCGCGCCGAGCGCCTGCCAGGCAGCGAGGCGGGCGCGGTCCAGCGTCGCGGGGTTCGCCTCGAAGGTCACCTCCTCCGGAACGAAGTCGAACGCCTCGCGGATCGTCGCGCCAAGCGCCGCGATCTCGTCGGGCTCGAGCAGGCTCGGCGTCCCGCCGCCGAAGAACGCGGTCGCGATCCGCGGCCGGCCGAGGGTCCGGCCTTCGCGCTCGATCTCGATACGGAGCGCGGCCAGGTAGCGCGACCGCAGCGGGCTCGTCGCGGGCGCCGTGGCGAAGTCGCAGTACGGGCACCGCGACGCGCAGAACGGCACGTGCACATACAGGCTGATAGGCGAGGTCGGGCTTTGCCCGACCGAAGCCGCAGGGCCCCCGAGAACGGAGCAGCCGAAGGCAGCGAAGTTCTCAGGGTTCATTGGATGCTCCCGAGCGGCGAAGGCAGCTCCGCGTCGGCCGACAGGTCCGCGGTGCGGCCGAGGTCGACGAGCCACTCGCGCGACTCGTAGACGAACGCGAGAAGGTGGGCTGGGTGCCACTCGCCCTCCCCGACGATGCGCTCCTCGCCGAAATCCGGCAGCAGGAGCACGTACGCGGTGGCGCGATCGACGAGCCGCGCTGCGGACACGCCGAGCGAGAGCAGCTGCTCGGGGCCGCCCGCGACGGCGAGCACCGACGCGCGCAGCGGGCCGACGGCCTCCGCGAGGCGCGCGTCGGCCGCATCGGCCTCGACGGACGCGGCGTGGTGGAGCGCGATCTTCGCCGCGGATGCGTACCGGCCCTCGAGGAGCCCGCGCGACTCGCGCGACAGCCCCGCCCACACCGCGGCGTGCTCGCCCTCCGCGAGCGCGCGGAGGAACGCCGACGCGAGCAATTGCGTCGGGTGCTCGTACGCGACCCGGTACGGCCGCATCAGTCCTCCTTGATCCGCAGCACGGCGAGGAAGGCCTCCTGCGGGATCTCGACGGCGCCGACCATCTTCATCCGCTTCTTGCCCTTCTTCTGCTTCTCGAGGAGCTTCTTCTTGCGGGTGATGTCTCCGCCGTAGCACTTGGCGAGCACGTCCTTGCGCGACGCCTTCACCGTCTCGCGCGCGATGACCTTGCCGCCGATCGCGGCCTGGATCGGGACGTCGAACATCTGCCGCGGGATGAGCTCGCGCAGCTTCGCGGTGAGGGCGCGGCCGATGCCCATGGCGCGCTCGCGGTGGACGATCATCGAGAGCGCGTCGACGACCGTGCTTGCCACGAGGATGTCGAGCCGCACGAGATCGGCGGCGCGGTACTCCCGCAGCTCGTAGTCGAGCGAGGCGTAGCCCTGCGATCGGCTCTTCAGCTGGTCGTAGAAGTCGACGATGACCTCGGCCAGAGGCATGTCGTACGTGAGCATCGCGCGCGTCGGGTCGACGTAGCTCATGTCCATGAGGACCCCGCGCTTGTTCTGCGCGAGATCCATGATCGGCCCGACGTAGTGCTGGGGCACGATGATCGTCACCTTCATCCATGGCTCTTTGACCTCGGTGATGGTGCCCGGGTCGGGCAGGTGCGCGGGGTTGTCGATCGCGAGCTCGGTCTCGCCGTGGGTGATGACGCGGTACTCGACCGAGGGCGAGGTCGCGATGAGGTCGACGTCGTATTCGCGCTCGAGCCGCTCCTGGACGATGTCC
>DASWFN010000245.1:0-5012 GCA_036394215.1 Candidatus Limnocylindria bacterium | reverse complement strand
AGGCGATCTGCTCGCGCCGGTGACGCAGCCGGTGGACATCGTCGCCGCCAATCTGCCCTATTTGCGCGAGGACGAGCTCGACCGGCTCGCCGGCGATCGCACGTCGCTCGCGTTCGAGCCGCGCGTCGCGACCGTCGCCGGGTCCGACGGCCTGAACGTCGTCCGCCGCGCGATCGCGGACCTGCCGCGTGTGCTCGCCGCGAATGGCGCGGCGTTCTTCGAATGCGATCCCCCGCAGATCGAGCCGATCGTCGCGCTGCTCGAGCCGCTCGGCCGGTCAGATGTGCTGCGCGACCTCGCGGGCCTCGATCGGGTGGTGCGGATGCGCCGGTGACGGCGGTGCGACCTGCTAGGGTCGCGGCGATGCCGAGCTACGTGGCATTGCTGCGCGGGATCAACGTCGGCGGCAACCGCACGATCAAGATGTCCGACCTGCGTGCGGTCTTCCTCGCTGCCGGCGCGCGCGACGTCGCGACGTATATCCAGAGCGGCAACGTCGTGTTCGCCCACACGGCGCGATCGGAGCCTGCGCTTGCCGCCGAGCTCGAGAAGCGCATCGCCACGGCCGCGGGCTTCCAGGTCCCGGTCGTCCTGCGCAGCGCCGGCCAGCTCGCGCGGGTGATCGAGGACAGCCCCTTTCCCGATGCGGACGCCGACCACCTGCACGTCGCGTTCTTGGCCGCTCGTCCCTCCGCGCAGGCGCCGACGATCGATGCTCGTGCGTTCGCCCCGGAGCGCTGCGTGCTCGTCGGCCGCGACCTGTACCTCTACCTGCCGAGCGGGATGGGCCGCTCGAAGCTCGCGGCCGCGGTCCTCGCACGGCCGAAGGCGATCGGGGCGAGCGGCACGGCTCGCAACTGGCGCACCGTGTTGAAGCTGCACGAGCTCTCGTCGGCGCGGTGATGCGGGAGGTGGGTCCCGCCGTTGGCATCCGGGGCCGGCGACTTCCTGCCGACTAGCCAACGGCGGGACCCGATGCGGTTGGGAGAAGGATGGAATGGAAGGTGAGACGACCGTACCCGCGCCCCGCCGTGCGCGCAGTGACGGGTACGTCGTGATGCGGTGAGGGAATGGTGTTGCGTGACTTCACCGGCGGCACACGTTGCGTGCCTTGAAGCGGCACCGGCCTCGTACCTACCGTGTCGTCATGAACGCACGACAGCGCATCGCGCTCATCGCGCACGATGGACAGAAACAGGACATGATCGAGTGGGCCGCCTGGAACCGCGGGCTGCTCCGCGATGCGGAGCTGTGCGGCACGCGACACACCGCGAAGCTCGTGTCCGACGCGATCGGCGCCCCCGTGCGCGCGCTGCTCAGTGGCCCACGCGGCGGTGACGCCCAGATCGGCGCGATGATCGCGAAGCGGGAGCTCGATCTGGTCGTCTTCTTCTGGGATCCGCTCGCGTCCCATGCGCACGAGGCGGACGTGCGTGCGCTCCTCCGGCTCGCCGTGCTCCACGACGTGCCGATCGCATGCAACCGGCGATCGGCGGACCTCATCGTGACCTCGCGACTGTGGAAGGACAGCGATCCGCCCGTAGATGTGCCCGCCTAGCCCATACGACCGCGCGGCCTATCATCGGCCGAGTGAAGACCCGCCTGCTTCCGGCGGATGCGCCCGGGGCGGTGGAAGAGGCGGCGACCGCGCTCGCCAACGGGGAGCTCGTCGCATTTCCCACTGACACCGTCTACGGCCTCGCCGCCGGACACGACCACATCCGCAAGCTCTATGTCGCGAAGGACCGCCGGAAGGACAAGCGCATCCCGATCCTGCTGTCCGACGCGACGAACCTCGAGGCGAGCGCGATGGTCACGCCGGCCGCACGCGCCCTCGCGGCGCGCTTCTGGCCCGGCCCGCTGACGATCGTGCTCGTCGCGCCGCGGCGCGGCACGATCGCATTCCGCGTCCCGGCGAACGACGTCGCGCGGCGGATCATCGCCGCGAGCGGCGGCGGTCTTCCGGTGACGAGCGCGAACCGGTCGGGCAACGGCGACGCGATGACCGCGCAGCAGGTGCTCGAGCAGCTCGACGGCCGCGTGTCGATCATCCTCGACGGCGGACCGACCACGGTCGGCGTGCACTCGACGATCGTCGACTGCACCACCGATCCGATCGCCGTCCTGCGCGAGGGCGCGATCACGAAGGCGCAGCTCGAGGAGGCGCTCCTCGGCGTCGAGACGTACTCGTGAGGATCCCGATCGCCGCCGATCATGCGGGGATGGAGCTACGCGATCAGCTCGCGCACCATCTGCGCGCGAAGGGTCATCAGGTCGATGACCTGTCCGGCGAGAACGATCCGGACGACGACTATCCGCTCATCGTCACGCCGCTCGCCCGCGCGATCGCGAGCGGCCGCTACGAGAAGGGCATCTTCTGCTGCGGCTCCGGCATCGGGCCCTCGGTCGCGGCGAACAAGATCCCCGGCGTACGTGCCGCGGTCGTCGACAATGAGTGGTCCGCGCGCGACGGCGTCGAGCACGTGGGCCTGAACCTGCTGACGCTCGGCGAGCGCGTCATCGGGATCGAGCTCGCGAAGTCCGTCGTCGACGCGTTCCTCGAGGCGCAGGTCCAGGGCGGCAGGCACGAGCGCCGCCGGAAGCAGATCGACGATCTGGAAAAGGTGCGAACGTGAGCGAGGAGCGGCTTTGCCGCGACGAGCGAACTCCACCAGCCCTGAGCATGTGGCGAGGTTCGGAGGCGAAAGCCGACGGACCGAGCCGCTTGAGAGAGGTGAGAGCCATATGAGCGAGCTGGAGCGGGTCGACCCCGAGATCTTCGATGCGATCGAGCACGAGCGACGCCGCCAGGTCGACAAGATCGAGCTGATCGCGTCGGAGAACTACACGAGCCAGGCGGTGATGGACGCGGTCGGCAGCGTGCTCACCAACAAGTACGCCGAGGGGTATCCGGGCAGGCGCTACTACGGCGGCTGCGAGTGGGTGGACGTCGCCGAGTCGCTCGCGATCGAGCGCGCGAAGGCGCTCTTCGGCGCGCAGCACGCCAACGTGCAGTCGCACGCCGGCGCCCAGGCGAATATGTCCGCGTACGCCGCGGTGCTCAAGCCCGGCGACACGGTCCTCGGCCTGGCGCTCGACCAGGGCGGCCACCTCACGCACGGCTCGCCGGTGAACTTCTCCGCGCAGCTCTACAAGTTCGTGCCGTACGGCGTGAAGCGCGAGGACGAGCTGATCGACTACGACGCGCTGGAGTCGCTGGCGAAGGAGCACAGCCCCAAGCTCATCGTTGCCGGAGCGACCGCGTACCCGCGGTTCTTCGACTTCGCGCGGATGCGCCGGATCGCCGACTCCGTCGGAGCGCTCCTGATGGTCGACATGGCGCACTTCGCGGGGCTCGTCGCCGGGGGCGAGCACCCGAACCCGGTCGAGCACGCCCAGATCGTCACGACCACCACGCACAAGACGCTCCGTGGACCGCGCGGCGGCATGATCCTCTGCACCGAGGAATTCGCGAAGGTCGTCGACAAGGCCGTCTTCCCGTACGCCCAGGGCGGCCCGCTCATGCACGTCATCGCGGGCAAGGCCGTCGCGCTCAAGGAAGCGGCGACGCCGGAGTTCAAGGCCTACGCGAAGCAGATCCGCACGAACGCGAGGACGCTCGCGGCCGCGCTCACGAAGGCCGGCCTGCGCGTCGTGTCGGGCGGCACCGACAATCACCTCATCCTCGTCGACGTACGCCCGGTCGAGCTCACCGGCAAGGCCGCCGAGAAGCTGCTCGACTCGGTCGGGATCACCGTGAACAAGAACACCATCCCCTACGACCCCCAGAAGGCCGGCACCGCGTCGGGCATCCGCGTCGGCACCCCCGCGATCACGACGCGCGGGATGAAGGAAGCCGAGATGGAGCGCATCGGCGCGCTCATCGCCCGTGCCCTGCGCGAGGCCAAGGACGAGACCATCGCGAAGCAGATCGCCTACGAGGTCCTCGACCTCACCCGGCGGTTCCCGGTACCGGGTATCAGCCCGATCACCCGGGAGACGGCCCGAGCCTGACCGACCAGCTCCACGTTTCGACCCACCCGCTGGTGCGGGAGAAGGTGACGCGTCTCCGCGACGAGCGGACGCCGCCGCCTGAGTTCAGGCGCCTCGTCCACGAGATAGCGATGCTCGTCCTGTACGAAGCGACGGAGGATCTCCGGACCGCCCCGGCGGAGGTCCGGACCCCACTTTCGCCGTATACCGGCGTGCGGCTCGCGGAAACCGTCGGATTGGTGCCGGTCTTGCGTGCGGGCATCGGCATGGTCGAGGCCGCGCTCCAGCTCATCCCCGAAGCCCAGGTCTGGCACATCGGCCTGTTCCGCGACGAGCGGACCCTCCGGCCGATCGAGTACTACAACAAGCTCCCGTCGTCGGCGACCGCGCAGGTCTGCCTCGTCCTCGATCCGATGCTCGCGACCGGCGGATCGTCCGTCGCGACCATCGACATCCTCAAGAAGTGGGGCGCGCGGCGGGTGAAGTACGTCGGGCTCATCGCGGCACCCGAAGGCGTGAAGGCCCTCGGCGACGCGCATCCCGACGTCCCGGTCCACGTCGCCTCGCTCGACGAGCGGCTGAACGAGAAGGGCTACATCGTTCCCGGCCTTGGCGACGCGGGCGACCGCCAGTTCGGGACGAGCTGATGGCCTCGCTCATCGACGCGGTCGGCTCGGCGACGCTGCTGCTGTTCGCCGGCTCCGCGGCGCTCGCGTTCGTCATCGCGCTCGTCGCGACGCCGATCGTCGGACGGGTCGCGACGCGGCTCCGCCTGCTCGACCGTCCCGGCGGCCGGCGCCAGCACGCCCGGCCGATCCCGCGCATCGGCGGGCTCGGCATCGCCGTCGCCTTCGGGGCCGCGATCCTGACCTTCTGGGTCGTCGACCGGCTCAACGGACATCCGTTCCTCATCCCCGAAGAGGTGCGCAACCCGCGGTTCACGCTCACGATGCTGGCCGCGATCCTCGGCCTCGCGGTCGGGCTGCTCGACGACGCGCTCGACCTTCGCGCGCGGTGGC
>DASWFN010000244.1:0-4514 GCA_036394215.1 Candidatus Limnocylindria bacterium | reverse complement strand
GTCGTGCACGAGGACTCCGGCATCGCGCGGTTCGAGGGCTTCGAGACGAAGCAGGTCATCGGCGTCGAGCGGGAGTACCTCATCCTCACGTTCGCCGACGGCACGCGCTGGCTCCCGACCGACCGCATCGACAAGATCACGCGCTACGTTGGTGGCCAGGCGCCCGCGCTGTCGGTCATGGGCGGTCGCGACTGGCTGAAGACGAAGGGCAAGGCGAAGCGCGCCGCGGCCGAGATCGCGCGCGAGCTGCTCCGCCTGTACGCCGCGCGCGAGGCGACGCCCGGCCACCCATTCGGCAAGGACACCCCGTGGCAGATCGAGATGGAGAACGCCTTCCCATACACCGAGACGCCCGATCAGCTCCTCGCGATCGAGGAGGCGAAGAAGGACATGGAGCGCGCGCGGCCGATGGACCGGCTCATCGTCGGCGACGTCGGCTACGGCAAGACCGAGGTCGCGCTCCGCGCCGCGTTCAAGGCGGTCATGGACGGGAAGCAGGTCGCGATCCTCGTGCCGACCACGGTCCTCGCGCAGCAGCACTACGAGACCTTCAGCGAGCGCCTCTCGACCTTCCCGGTGAAGATCGAGATGCTCTCGCGCTTCCGCCTGCCGGCCGAGCAGAAGGAGACCGTCGAGCGCGTGAAGACCGGCGACGTCGACATCGTCGTCGGCACGCACCGGGTGCTCCAAAAGGACGTGAGCTTCCGCGACCTGGGCCTCGTCGTCATCGACGAGGAGCACCGCTTCGGAGTGCGCCACAAGGAGCGCCTCAAATCCATGCGGACCGAGGTCGACGTGCTCTCGATGACCGCCACGCCGATCCCGCGCACGCTGCACATGGCGCTGTCGGGCGTCCGCGACATCAGCGTCATCGAGACGCCGCCCGAGGACCGCCAGCCGATCGAGACCCATGTCGTCGAGCGCAGCGACGACGTGATCCGCGAGTCGATCTTGCGCGAGCTCGACCGCGGGGGGCAGGTGTACTACGTGCACAACCGCGTGATGGGCATCGAGCAGGAGACGGAGCGGCTGCGCCAGCTCGTGCCGCAGGCGAAGTTCATCATCGGCCACGGGCAGATGGACGAACGGAAGCTCGAGCGCGTGATGGTCGACTTCGCGGACCAGGACCACGACGTGCTCGTCTGCACGACGATCATCGAGTCGGGTCTCGACATCCCCAACGTGAACACGATCGTCATCGACCGCGCCGGCACGCTCGGTCTCGCGCAGCTCTATCAGCTGCGCGGGCGCGTGGGCCGCAGCGCCGAGAAGGCGTACGCCTATCTTCTCTACAACAAGGAGGCGTCCCTCACGGAACAGGCGCGCGCTCGGCTGCAGGCGGTGTTCGAGGCGAGCGAGCTCGGCGCCGGCTTCAAGATCGCGATGCACGACCTCGAGATCCGGGGCGCCGGCAACATCCTCGGCGCGGAGCAGCATGGCCATGTGACTGCGGTCGGCTTCGAGCTCTACGCCCAGCTCCTCGAGGAGGCCGTGAACGAGCAGCGCGGCACGACCCCGGTCGCGGCCGCGGTCTCCGCGGTCGTCGTCGACCTCTCCCTCTCGACGGCGATCCCCGACGAGTACATCCCGGCCCGCGCGCGCAAGCTCGAGATGTACCGCCGCATCGCGGAGCTGCGCGAGCTCGACGAGCTCATCGCGCTGCGCGAGGAGCTGAAGGACCGTTACGGCCCGCCGCCCGAGCCGATGCGTAATCTGCTCTACGGCGTCGAGGTGAAGCTCCGCGCCGCGAAGGCCGGCGCGGCCGAGGTCCGCGTGCGCGGTCCCGAGCTGCGCATCGTCATGGGCCGCGATCTCGACGACGCGCAGCGTCGCGTGCTGCTCTCGGTCTTCCCGAAGGCCCAGCACGGCCAGCGGCAGATCCGGACGTCCATCGTGGAGGCGCGCGGCGACTGGCGTGACGCGCTCACGCGGGTCCTCGAGGGGCTGGCGGCGTGAGGATCGGGATCGACCTCGACGACGTCGTCGCGGAGTGCGCCGTGCCGTACCTGCGCGCCTTCGCCGAGCGCTTCCGGCTCGAGCTGCCCGACGAGGACCTCGGGTGGGAGACCCTCGCCCAGATCCAGGAGGTGAGCGGTGAGGACAAGGACCGCTTCCGCATGGCGCTCTACGACGGCAAATTCTTCAGCGAGCTCGTCCCGTACGAGGATTGCCCCGCGGTCGTCGAGCGGATCGCCGAGGCGGGCCACGAGATCTACTTCATCACCGCGCGCGCCGAGCGCCGCCGCGTCGTCACCGAGACGTGGCTCCGCGAGAAGGGACTCATCCAGCACGCGAAGGCCGTGCACCTCAAGCCGCAGGGCGACTTCGACCCGACGGTGCCGCCGGGCCGCTACGACGCGACGAGCTCAGCGGCCTACAAGGTCCGCCTCGCGACCGAGCTCGGGCTCGACGCGTTCTGCGAGGACGACGTCCTCATCGCACGGACGCTCGCCGAGGCGGGCATCACGGTGTACCTCTTCGATCACACCTGGAACCGCGAGCTCCGGCATCCGAACCTCACGCGTGTGGCCGACTGGGCCGAGCTCGCGCGGCAGGTCGGCGTTTGACGCGGCCGACGACGCTGTACTTCGTGCGCCATGGTGAGAGCGAGGGGAACGCGAGAGGCGTGTTCACCGGGCGGATCGACAGCCCGCTCACCGCGCGTGGCCGCGAGCAGGCCGCGACCGTCGCCCGGCACCTGAAGCCGATCCACTTCGACCGGATCGTCTCGAGCGCGCTCTCGCGCACGAAGGACACCGCGGCCGAGATCGCGAAGGACCGCGGACTCACGGTCGAGCCCATCGCGGACCTGAACGAGATCGATGTCGGCGACGCCTCGGGAAAGCCGTTCGACGAGCTGCGCGGGTTGCCCGGCGTCTCGGACGACGGGTTCAGGCAGTGGCCCGGTGGCGAGTCGCTCGAGCAGGTCCATGGCCGCGCGCTGCGCGCCATCGACCGGATCGTGGCCGAGAGCCCGGGACGGACGATCGGCATCGTCGGGCACGGGGGCGTGACGCGCATCCTCGTGAGCGGGTTCATGGGCGTGCTGCCGAAGCTCATCCGGCTCCCGGCGACGAACACGAACATCACGATCGTGACCCACGACGTCGAGCAGGGCTACGTCGTGCAGGAGATGTTCAACGACAGCCACGTCGCGGAGCGGCCGTGATCTTCCATGGGCCGCGCGTCTCTGCCGCCGAGCTCCAGCGGGTGACCGGGTGGGCGCTCAAGCCGGAGGGCCTGTGCCGCGACGAGCGCTGCGTGCCGATCCGGAGCGCATCCGCCGACGCGATCGACCTCGCCGCGGTGGCCTCCGCGCTCGGCATGCCGCTCGTCGTGGAGCCCGAGGCCGGGCTCTGGGCACTCGGCCCCGAGGCGGGCGGCGTCGCGCTCGCGGCCGCGGGCCTGCCCGACATCGAGCTGCCGGATCTCGACGGCCGGCCGTTCCCGCTGTCGTCACTTCGTGGCCGCAAGGCGTTGCTCGTCGCGTGGGCCTCGTGGTGAGGCTGCCGCCTCGACCTGCCCGTGTGGCAGGCGCTGCGACAGGAGCTGTTCCCGCGGCTTGAGATCGTGACCGTCGCGCTCGACGCGCGCGGCGCGTCGGCGGCCCGTCAATGGATCGAGAAGGCCGCGCCGGAACACCCGTCGCTCATCGACGCGACCCACCGGCTCGCGTCGCTCGGCGTCGTGAATGTGCCGACCGGGATCTGGATCGACGAAGCCGGCGTCATCGTGCGTCCGCCCGAGACCGCGTACCCGCGGCGGCCGTCGTTCAAGGACGCGGTCATTCCGATCGATGCGACGCCGCAGCAGCGCGAGCGCATCGAGCTGACCAGGGCGCTCACCGTCGACGCGGATCGCTACGTCGCCGCACTTCGCGATTGGGTCGAGCACGGGGCCGCGAGCCGGTTCGCGCTCTCCCCCGACGAGGTCGTCCGTCGCAGCCGGCCGCGCCCGATGGCCGAGGCGACCGCGGGCGCGCATTTCGCGCTGGCGCAGCACCTCAGCGCCGCCGGCCGGAGCGACCTGGCCGTCGCGCATTTCAAGGAGGCGCAGCGGCTCCATCCGACCAGCTGGACCTACCGCCGCGATGCGTGGGCGATCGCCGGTCCCGATCATCCCTCGATCTACGGGACGACCTGGCTCGACGAGGTGAAGCGCGAGGGCGTCCAGCGGTACTACCCGGCCCTCGACCTGTAGCGCTTCCGCTAATCTCTCGCCGTGGCAGCCATCGCACCCAAGGAGCTGGGCGAGCGCATCCGTGACATCCCGGACTTCCCGAAGCCGGGGATCCTGTTCAAGGACATCACGACGATGCTCAAGGACGGCGACTCCTTCAAGAGCGCGGTCGACGGGCTCCTCGCGAAGGTAAAGGGCAAGCAGATCGACGTCGTCGTCGGGATGGAGTCGCGCGGCTTCATCTTCGGCGCGCCGATCGCGTACGCCCTCGGCATCGGCTTCGTTCCGGTCCGCAAGCTCGGGAAGCTCCCCGCGGACGTCGTGAGCGTCGAGTA
>DASWFN010000243.1:0-4975 GCA_036394215.1 Candidatus Limnocylindria bacterium | reverse complement strand
CGGCCGATCCTCGTCGACGTCGACGAGAAGACGTTCAACATGGACATCGCCGCCGCGGCGCAGGCGATCACGCCGCGCACGAAGGCGATCATGCCGGTGCACCTCTACGGGCGGACGATCGACATGAAGCCGCTCCTCGCGCTCGCGAAGGACCACGGCCTCCAGATCATCGAGGATGCCTGCCAATCGCACGGCGCCACGCTCGACACCGGCGGCGTCGCTGGGAGCGCGGGCAAGGTGTCGGGCTTCTCCTTCTACTGCAGCAAGAACCTCGGCGCCTACGGCGAGGCCGGCTGCATCACGACGAACGACGACGCGCTCGCCACCGAGCTGCGCTCGCTGCGCGAGCATGGCCAGAGCACGCGCTACTACCACCCGGTCATCGGCTACAACGCACGGCTCGACGAGATCCAGGCCGCCATCCTCCGCATCAAGCTCCGCCGCCTGCCGGAGTGGAACAAGCGGCGCCAGGCGATCGCGCGCCACTACAACGAGCAGCTCGCCGGCAGCGGCGTCATCCTGCCGGAGCTCCCCGAAGGCGGTCGCCACGTGTTCCATCTGTATGTCGTCCGGGTGCCGGCGGCGAAGCGCGACCCGCTGCGGTCGTTCCTCTCCGAGCGCGGCATCGGCACGGGTGTGCACTACCCGGTGCCGATCCACCTGCAGGAGGCCTCCGCGTTCCTCGGCTACCGCCAGGGCGACTTCCCGGTCACCGAGCGCCTCGCGGCCGAGGTGGTGTCGCTCCCGATGTACGCGGAGCTCAGCGACGCGCAGGTCGAGACGGTCGCGGGCGCGGTGAAGGAGTTCATGCGCGCGTGACCGAGCGGGTGGTCAAGGCGGTCCACGGCGTTCAGGCGGTCCAACCCGATCCGGCAGACGACGTGAAGGAGTCGGCGGACCTTCGCGCGACGGAGACGCGGGAGCACATCATCGAGCTCTACAGCGAGTTCTGCTACCAGGACACCCCGTCCGGCGCGCGCGGCCGCCGCGTGACGCTCCGCGCGCTGTGCAAGTCGTTCGGCAACGGCGTGAAGATCGGGGTGGGGGTGCTCGTCCTCCATCCGCACACGTTCGAGATCGGCGATGCGGTGTTCATCGGGAACCAGACGTTCCTCCAGGGCCGCCACGACGGGCACTGCGTCATCGGCGCGCACACCTGGATCGGGCCGCAATCGTACTTCGACTGCCGCGACATGGAGCTCGGCGAGTACGTCGGCTGGGGTCCGGGTGCGAAGGTCCTCGGCAGCGAGCACACCGGAGAGCCGGTCGATGTGCCGATCATCCAGACCGACCTCGTCATCAAGCCGGTGCGCGTGGACGACGGCGCGGACATCGGCGTGAACGCGGTGCTGCTCCCCGGCGTGCGGATCGGGAAGGGCGCGATCATCGGCGCGGGCTCGGTCGTGACCCGCGACACGCACGTCCCGCCGAACGCGATCTACGCCGGCGTGCCCGCGCGCTTCCTCAAGTCGCGGGCCGACCTGCCGAGCTAGGCCGTAGGCGGAAATCCGCCTCTTGCGTATCTTTCAGAAACTCGCTACTCTCAGCCCATGAGCGACAGGATCCAAGTCCAGGCCACACTTCGCGACCGAAACCAGTTGACGATCCCTGACCGGATCGCCGCGCAGATCGAAGCCAAGCCCGGCGACCGCCTGCTCCTAACGATCGACACCGCCGAACCAGGCATCGTGCAGGTGAAGCGCCTGAAAGATAGCTACGCCGGCATTGCCGACGGTGTGTATGGCCAGACCGCCGAGGAGCACGCCGCCTACATCGCCACCGAGCGCGACTCGTGGGACCACTCGGACGTACCGACGGTAGCGGGGCCAGATGGAACGCCGTATCTGACCTTCGAGGAATCGCGACGGACCTACTGGCAGACCGATGTGACCCGAGAGCGTTACGAACGCGAGCCGAAGCTGCGCTGGCCGAAGTGCGATATCTGTGGCCGTTCGATCGCGCGCATGCGCGATCACCTTGTCGCACATCGAGACGGCAAGCTGGATGACCGAGGTATCAATACCGATCCACAGCAACGCACGCGGTCACGGCGTCGCGTCGCCAAATGGCGCGCCTCGCTGGCGCGCAAAGCTCGCTAGCTGAGCAGCCGATCTCTCGAGCGGGCCGTTCCCGCTGGCGAGACGCTGCTCCTCGACACGTCAGTCTTGATCGCATATCTCGATGGCGACGAGCAGACCACTCCGGTCGCCGCAGCGATCATCGATGGCTTTATCCGGTCCGAGCGGAACAGAGCGATCGCCTCGATGGTCACGGTCATGGAGGTTCTTGTCGGCCCCGCACGGACTGGCGACCGCGACCTCTACGCGACGGTCGTCGAGTTCCTGACGCAGCTACCCGGACTGCGCCTCCAAGAAGTCGACTTCGCGATCGCGGAACGCGCCGCAACCCTTCGGGCGCGGTACAAGCTGCGCGCTCCGGATGCGTTGATCCTCGCGACGGCCGAGGTGACCGGCGTCGGTCGCATCATCTCGAACGACCGGGCCTGGTCGGCAATGGCCGACGTGACGCGCACGACCACGCCGGTCGTTCTGGTCGGCGACCACTTACCGTTCGCCTCGTGAGCAGCTTGGCCGGCGCGCGCGTCGTCGTCACCGGCGGCGCGGGGAACGTCGGGTCGCACATCGTCGATGCCGCCATCGGCGCGGGTGCGCGTGAGGTCGTCGCGCTCGACGCGCTCGTGCGCGGCGTTCCGGAGAATCTCGATGCCGCGCTGAAGACCGGCAAGGCGTCACTGCGCGAGATGGACATCCGCGACCGCGAGGCCGTCGCCGCGTCGATCGCGGGCGCGGACATCGTCTTCCATCAGGCCGCGCTGCGCTGGACGCGCTGCCAGGAGAGCCCGCGCGAATGTCAGGAGGTCATGGTCGACGGCACGTTCAACGTGCTCGAGGCCGCCGCGGCGGCGAAGGTGAAGCGCGTGGTCCTCGCGTCCAGCGCGGTCGTGTACGGCGATCCGGAAGCGCTCCCGATGCACGAGGACCAGCCGCTCAACGGGACGACCTTCTACGGCTCGATGAAGGTCGCGAACGAGCAGGCCGCGCGCGCGTTCGCGCACCTCCACGGACTGCGGACGACGTCGCTCCGCTACTTCAACGTCTACGGGCCGCGCATGGACGTGCGGTCGCGGTTCGTCGAGGTGATGGTCCGCTGGCTGAACCTCATCGACGAGGGCAAGCCGCTCACGCTGTTCGGCGACGGCTCGTCGTCGGTCGACTTCGTGTACGTCGGCGACGTTGCGCGGGCGAACCTGCTGGCCTGCGAGTCGGAGCGTCCGGACGTTATCGTGAACGTCTGCAGCGGGGTCGAGACGAAGATGCGTGACCTCGCGGCGCTGCTCCTGCGGCTCACCGGCAGCTCCGTCGGGATGGAGTTCAAGCCCCAGCCGGTGGGCGCGCTCCCCGCGCGGCGGGTGGGCGATCCGGCACGGGCGAAGGACCTGCTCGGCTTCGAAGCGAAGACGAGCCTCGAGGACGGCGTCAAGAAGCTCATCGAATGGCGACGAGAGGTGTTGAGTGGCAGTCGAAGCGCGTAAGAAAATGAACGTCCCGATCACCAAGCCGTCATTGGGCGAGGAAGAGGCCCGCGCGCCGTACGAATCGATCAAGTCGGGGTGGGTGACGCAGGGCCCGAAGGTCGCCGAGTTCGAGAAGGCCGTCGCGGCCTATGTCGGCGCGAAGCACGGCATCGCGACCACCTCGTGCACGACCGGCCTGCACCTCGCGCTCGCGACCGCGGGCGTCGGTCCCGGCGACGAGGTCATCGTGCCCTCGTTCACGTTCATCGCCTCGGCGAACGCCATCCTCTATACCGGCGCGACCGCCGTCTTCGCCGAGATCGATCCGCGCACCTACAACATCGACCCGAACGACATCGAGCACCGCATCACCAAGCGGACGAAGGCGATCATGCCCGTCGACCAGATCGGCATGACCGCGGACATGGACGCGATCAACTCGATCGCCAAGCGGCACGGCGTCGACGTCGTCGAGGACGCCGCGCCGACGATCGGCAGTGAGTACAAGGGCAAGAAGACCGGCTCGAACGCGCACCAGACCGTGTTCAGCTTCCACCCGCGCAAGGTCATCACGACCGGCGAGGGCGGCATGATCACGACCGACGACGATGCGCTCGCCGATCGCGCGCGCAAGCTCCGCGCGCACGGGATGAGCGTCTCGGACCTCGACCGCCACAAGGCCGATCGCGTGATCATCGAGGAGTACAACGAGCTCGGCTTCAACTACCGGATGACCGACATCCAAGCCTCGATCGGCCTCGTCCAGCTGCGCCGGCTCCCGGAGCTCCTGAAGACTCGGATCGAGAAGGCCGAGCGCTATAACCGCGAGCTGCCGGAGATCAAGGGCCTCGAGATCCCGTACGTGCCGCCGTACGCGACGCACACGTACCAGAGCTACTGCCTGCGGCTCACCAAGGACTGCACGCTCGATCGCGAGACGCTCATGACGAATCTCCTGCACCGCGGCATCGCGACGCGGCGCGGGGTCATGGCCTCGCACCTCGAGAAGACCTACATCGATCGCATCGGGAAGGTCTCGCTGCCGATCACCGAGGAGGCCACGGAGCACACGATGCTCATTCCGCTGTTCGCCTCGATGACCGACGAGGAGCAGACCTACGTGATCGACGCGCTCCGCGAGGAGCTTGGCGCCGCTTAGCGGCGACCCCGGGCTGGCCGGAGCAGCTGCGCGCTGAGCGCAGCGCCGAGCCAGCGCTCGTAGGCATCGCCTGACCAGCCCAGCGTGCCGGTCAGGAGATCGTGGAGCTCGGGACTCGCAAGACCCCAGAGGATCTCGCCGGCGGCCTTCACGTCCAGCCCGTCGCGGAGCGGACCGCGCGCCGCGACCCACGAGATGAACTCGGTCTGGCCGGCCAGACGTCCGCGCCGGTGGCGTTCGAGGAGCTTGGCGATGGCTGGATCCGAAGGCGCCGCTTCTCG
>DASWFN010000242.1:0-6110 GCA_036394215.1 Candidatus Limnocylindria bacterium | reverse complement strand
TAGCGCGCGTAGAAGGAGGAGGACATGCGGTTCCGGATCCCAGCTCTCGCGATCATCGCGATCCTCGTTGTCGGGGCCTGTGGAGGCTCGGCGACACCCGGCGCTCCGGCGGCCACCACGGCGGCGGCCACCAGCGCCGCGGCAGCGACCCAGGCCGCTCCGGCGAAGGTCTCGATCATGGTGGGTGGGCTCAACAAGCAGATCTACCTGCCGAACAAGCTGACCGAGGCGCTCGGCTACTTCAAGGACCAGAACCTGACCGTCGATCTCATCGACGAGCCGTCCGGCAAGGACACGACCGTCGAGGTCGTCGCCGGCAACGTCGACTTCGGGTCCGGCTCGTACGACCACACGATCGACATCGCCGCGGCCGGCAAGTCGATCACGATGGTCGCCCTGCTCCTTCAAGAGCCGGGTGAGTTCGTCATGGTCTCCAAGCAGAAGGCCGACAGCCTCAAGAGCCCGAAGGACCTGAAGGGCGCCAACGCCGGCGTCACGTCCATCGGATCGGGCACCCACACGCTCATGCGGGCCATCGTCACGAAGGCCGGTCTCCAGATCTCCGACGTGAACTACATCGCCGCCGGCGCCGGCGACACGTTCATCGCCGCGATGAAGCAGGGCAAGATCGACGTCGGCGTCACCACGCAGCCGACGGTGCTCCGGCTGCAGAAGACCGGCGACGGGCAGATCTTCGTCGACCTCTCCAAGGTCGAGACGACCCGCGCCGCGCTCGGCGGCGACTACCCGTTCATCTCGGTCTTCGCCCGCGCCGACTACATCGCGAAGAACAAGGACATCGTCCAGCGCGTCGTGAACGCGTACGTGAAGACCCTCAAGTGGATCCAGACGCACACCCCGCTCGAGATCGCCGAGAAGCTCCCAGCGGACTACTACGGCGGTGACAAGGACGGCTACGTCCAGGCGCTCAAGGACAGCATGGGGATGTTCAGCCCCACCGGGAAGATGACCCCGGGCGCTCCGGAGTTCGAGCTGAGCCTGCTCAAGCAGTTCAACGAGAACGTCCAGAAGAACCCGAACGTCGACCTGTCCAAGACCTACACCGACGAGTTCGTCAACGCAGCGAAGTAGCCGAGGAAGGAGCGCCGGCCCACTCGGGCCGGTGCTCCTCGCCCTCGTCGTCGCCATCGCGGCCTGCACGGCCGGCGCACCGCCGTCCCCGGCGCCCGTGGCGCTCGGGGTCCTCAAGATCGGCATCCTCGTGCCGTTCACCGAGTCGGCGATCGACTCCGACATCGGGGCATCGCAGCGGCGCGCCGCCGACCTCTACCTGAAGCTCAAGGGCGGATCGCTCGCCGGCCGGGAGGTCCAGCTCGTCTACAACGACGAGTCCTCGCTCGAGGCCTCGATCAACACCGCCCGCATCAAGCAGTTCCTCACCGACGATCACGTGGCGATCCTGCTCGGCGGTGCCGGCGACCCGGCCGCGTACCAGCTTCGCGACGCCGCTGAGGCCGCGAAGGTGGTCTACATCGACACGAACGCGACGGCCAACGCGTTGACGCGCGGCCGCAAGAGCACGTATGCGTTCCGCGCAGCCCCTTCGGCGTGGCAGCTGAGCGAGCCGCTCGGCGAATACGAGGCCAAGGCGGGCCGGCGGGACTTCTACGTCGTGGCCGGGGACGATCCGTTCGGCGTGGACTCGGCGGCGGCGTTCGCCGACGGTCTCGCGAAGAACGGCGGGAGGGTCACCGGCCGGAGCACCGTGCCGGCGAAGAGCGGCGCCGACTGGGCGAAGGTCGTGGCCGCCATCAAGGCGCAGCCGACGAAGAACGTTTTCGCCGCCGTCATCACCGACGACGCCGAGGGCCTCGTGACCGCGTGGGGTGCGGCGGGCATGACCTCCGCCGGCTACCAGCTCGCCGGCCCCGGGCAGCTGACCGACTACCAGGTGCTGAAGACGACGAAGCAGGCGGCAGCGGGCGCCACGACGACGTACCCGTGGTCGACCGAGATCGACAACGCCGAGAACAAGACGTTCAGCGAGGAGTTCAAGAAGGCCTACAAGGACGATGAGACCGGGCAGCCGCTCCCGCCGGACGGGTACGCCGCGCTGATGTGGAACACGATGCGCGCGCTCGACGAGGCCCTCAAGGTGACCAAGGGCGTCACCGCCAACACCGACGCGCTGATCGCGGCGCTCGAAGGAGTGTCGTTCACCGGACCGGCCGGTGCGTTCGCGTTCGACAAGGCGACGCACAGTGCGACCCAGGACGTCTACGTGCGCGCGGTGCGCTCGTCGGGTGGCGCGCTCGTCAATGCCATCGTCGACAAGATCGGGAGCGTGAAAGACCCGGGCCAGTAGCGGGCGCGGGTAGGCTTGGCCGACACATGCGTGCTGACCGCGTCCCCTCACTGAGCTCGCTTCCGGCCCTGTCCGTGCGCTGGCTGCGGCCGCTGTCCGTCTCATCGCAGCTCCTCCTGCTCCAGGTCGCGGTCGTCGCGGCGACGGTGATCATCGGTGCCTTCGCCTCGTACGCGCTGGTGTCGTCGCAGATCGACGAGCAGTACAAGGAGCGAGCGCTCGCGATCGCGTACGCGGTCGCGGCGACGCCGGACATCGTCGAGGCGATGGACGATCCGGAGCCGGCGAAGGCCATCCAGCCGATCGCCGAGGCGATCCGCCGTTCGGTCGGCGCCGACTTCGTCGTCGTCGCGAACAAGGACGGGATCCGCTATTCGCACCCGAATCCGGCGAACATCGGCAAGCGCGTGTCGACCGACCCGACCGTCACGCTCGCCGGCGACGTGTACGTCGGCTACCAGGAGGGGACCCTCGGGCGCTCGCTCCGGGCGAAGGTGCCCATCGTCAGCAACGGCGTCGTCCTCGGGATCGTGTCGGTCGGATTCCTCGACACGCAGCTCGCGCAGAAGCTCGGGCAGGCGCTTCCGACGATGACCCTCACCGTGCTCCTCGCGCTCGCCCTCGGGATCGGTGGCTCGCTCATCCTTGCCCGGCGCATCGATCGCCAGACGTTCGGGCTCGGCCCACGCGAGATCGCGGGTCTCTTGGAGCAGCGCGACGCCATGCTGCACGGCATCCGCGAAGGCGTGCTCGCGCTCGATCTCACCGGTCACGTCACCGTCGCGAACGACGAGGCCCGCCGGCTCCTCGGGCTGCCGGCGTCCGTCGAAGGCAGTCCGCTCCACGACCTCGTGCCGGAGGGCCGGGTCCGCGAGGTCCTCGACGGCACGACGAGCGGCGTCGACCAGGTCGTGCTCGCGCGGGACCGCGTCCTCGTCGCGAACCGGATGCCGGTCGCGGTCCGCGGCGCCGACGTCGGCGCCGTCGTGACGCTGCGCGATCGCACGGAGCTCGAGGGGGTCCTGCGCGAGCTCGACACCGAGCGTGGGCTCGCGCAGGCGCTGCGTGCGCAGGCGCATGAGTTCTCCAACAAGCTGCACGTCGTCGGCGGGCTCATCGAGCTCGGCCGGCTCGACGAGGCCGTGCGCTTCGTCGCCGAGACGTCGCTCGTCCATCAGGAGCTCGTCGATCTGGTCCAGCAGCGGATCGCCGACCCCGCGCTCGCCGCGCTGCTGCTCGCGAAGGCGGCATCGTCCTCCGAGCGTCACGTCGAGTTCCGCCTGGCGAGCGACGCGCGCCTGCCTGAACACGTGGCGGATGTCCGCGACATCATCACCGTCGTCGGCAACCTCGTGGACAACGCGATCGATGCGGCGTCCGGATCGGTGAACGGGTGGGTCGAGGTGAGCGTGCACGCCGATCCGGATGGCACGGCCGTGCGCGTGCGCGACTCCGGGCCGGGCATCGACGAGGGCGCCGCCGATCAGATCTTCCGCGAGGGATTCACCACCAAGCGCGGCGGCGCGCACTACGGGATCGGGCTCGCGCTGGTCCACCAGGTCGCGCAGCGCCGCGGGGGCTGGGTGCGCGTGGCCAACGACGGTGGTGCGGTGTTCACGGCATTGATCCCCGCGGCGCGCGCATGAGCGCGACGACCACCGCCGCGACCATCCGCACGCTGATCGTCGAGGACGACTTCCGGATCGCCGAGATCCACCGCGGCTTCATCGACCGCCTGCCGTCGTTCTCGGTCGTCGGCGTCGCGCAGACCGCGCGCGACGCGCTCGCGCGGGCCGAGAGCGATCGTCCCGACCTCGTCCTCCTAGACATCTACCTGCCCGACCGCTCGGGCCTCGAGGTCCTGCGCGAGCTGCACGCCACCGGCCGCCCGCCGGTCGACGTGATCGCGATCACCGCGGCGAACGACGTCGAGACGCTCCGCTCCGCGCTGCAGGGCGGCGTCGTGCACTACCTCGTGAAGCCGTTCCAGTTCAACGCGTTCCGCGAGAAGCTCGAGAGCTACGCCGCGCTGCGCTCGCGCCTCGGCCAGGTGCGGGAGGTGGATCAGGACGAGATCGACGAGGTCTTCGCGACGCTGCGGGCGGGCTCCTCCGGGCCGGCGCTGCCGAAGGGGTTCTCGCCCGCGACCATCGCCCTTGTCGCCCGGACGCTCCGCGGCATCGACGACGACCTGTCGGCCGAAGAGGTCGCCGAACGCACCGGCGTGAGTCGCGTGACGTCCCGCCGCTATCTCGATCGGCTCGCGCGCTCCGGGCTCGTCGAGGTCACGATGCGCTACGGCCGGACCGGCCGGCCCGAACATCGCTACCGCTGGACGTCCCGCGGCGTCGTTGACAAGATAGGTAAGTCATGACTAACCTAACGCCCGGTGGACGACGCACTCCGCGCGATCGCTGAGCCGCGGCGCCGCGAGATCCTCCGCCTCGTCTGGCACGAGGAGCGATCGGTCGGCGAGATCGCCTCGCACTTCGACGTGACGCGCCCCGCGATCTCGCAGCACCTGCGCGTGCTCGAGGACGCCGGCCTGGTCACGCTCCGCCGCGACGGCCGCCGCAGCATCTACCGCGCGCGCCGCGGCGCGATGCAGGAGCTGCGCGCGTATCTGACGGCGTTCTGGGATGCCGAGCTGGCCGGCCTGAAGGCCGCCGCCGAGCGCGCCGAGCGCGAGAAGGGGAGAGATGGCCACCGACCTCGACGTCATTGAGCGCGTGATCGACATCGACGCGTCGCCGGAGACCGTCTTCACGCTCCTCACCGACCCGGCCGAGTACGTGAAGTGGAAGGGACGCCTCGCCCAGCTCGAGCCGCGCCGCGGCGGGCTGTTCCGCGTGTCGTTCAAGGACTCGGCCGCGCGCGGCGAGTACCTCGAGGTCGTTCCGAACCGCCGCGTCGTCTTCACCTGGGGCTGGGACTCCGATGACCCAAACCCTGCTCTGACGCCGCCGGGGGCCTCGCTGGTAGAGATTGACCTCGAACCGAAAGAGAGCGGCACACTGCTACGTTTGCGCCACAGCCGCCTGCCAGATGAGACCTCTGCAATGCACCGCGAGCGCTGGTCGTTCTATCTCGACCGACTGCGGGCCTCAGCGTGCAACCGACACGGCCGACCGGCGGCCTGACAATCATGCAACCAACGTCAGGAGACCCAAGCCAACTCGGGTCGATCAGGTGCAATGGAGCGATAAATGAAAACGAAAACTCTTCAACAGACGGACACCGTGAGGCTCCAATGAGGATTTTGCTGATTTTGGGCGGATGAGGATTGGCTATGGAATTGACCCGGATAAAACTATTTCGCCCAGATCAATGTGCTCCGACAGCGTGTCCGGGTCCCATTCGCTGCGGTGGGCGGCGAAGAAATCGCCGCCATAGACGTGGATCGCGCCGGTCAGTCGCGGGATCGGATTGGTCACCGAGTGGATGATGTTGCGGCCGAGCGGCGCTGCGTCCTTTACCGACAAGGCCTTCGCGCCGGCCGCCTCGATGCCGCGCCCGTCGCCCGCTTCCCGCCGGCGCCAGAAGATATTGTCTTCGCGGCCGGTATAGACGCCGATCACCGCCCACATCCGGTGATCGTGCGGCATGATGGTCATCTTGGGCGGCCAGATGACGTTCAGGACGGTCAGCGTCGACGATTGATGGAGCTTCTGGATGCCGCCGGCGCTGGGCTCGCCCAACGCCTTCAAGACCGCCGCCGGATCGCAAACGGCGCGGGCCACGACGCCTTGCACGGCCTTGTGGCTGTCATCCTCCCGCAACGCGG